>NZ_JBQFTX010000022.1:0-1273 GCF_056538905.1 Ruegeria sp. BE10 | reverse complement strand
TTACAGGTTCGGATAGAGAGGGAAGCGCGCGCAGAGGTCTGCGACCTCGGCTTTGACCTTGGCTTCGACGGCGCTGTTGCCGTCTTCGCCATTGGCGGCCAGCCCGTCGACCACTTCGATGATCCAGTCGGCGATCTGGCGGAATTCGACCTCGCCAAAGCCGCGGGTGGTGCCGGCGGGCGAGCCCAGGCGGATGCCGCTGGTGACGGTCGGTTTTTCCGGGTCAAACGGCACGCCGTTCTTGTTGCAGGTGATATGCGCGCGGCCCAGGGCCTTTTCAGTCGCGTTGCCCTTCACGCCTTTGGGGCGCAGGTCGACCAGCACCACATGGGTGTCGGTGCCGTGGGTCACCGTGTCCAGACCGCCCTTGATCAGTTGATCCGACAATGCCTGCGAATTGACGACGACCTGCTTGATATAGTCCTTGAACGCAGGCTGCAGAGCCTCACCGAAGGCCACGGCCTTGGCCGCGATCACATGCATCAGCGGGCCGCCCTGAATGCCTGGGAAGATCGCCGAATTCACTTTCTTAGCGATATCTTCATCATTGGTCAGGATCATGCCACCACGCGGACCGCGCAGGGTCTTGTGCGTGGTCGTCGTCGCCACATGCGCGTGCGGGAAGGGGCTGGGGTGTTCGCCTGCCGCAACCAGACCGGCGAAATGCGCCATGTCCACGTGCAGATAGGCACCGACCATGTCGGCGATCTCGCGCATGCGGGCAAAGTCGATCACGCGCGGGATGGCCGAGCCTCCGGCGATGATCAGCTTGGGCTGGTGCTCTTTCGCCAGCGCCTCGACCTGATCATAATCCAGCATGTTGTCTTCCTTGCGGACGCCGTACTGCACCGCATTGAACCACTTGCCCGACTGGTTGGGGCGCGCGCCGTGGGTCAGGTGACCGCCTGCATCCAGGCTCATGCCCAGAATGGTGTCGCCGGGTTGGATCAGCGCCTGGAACACGCCCTGGTTGGCCTGGCTGCCCGAGTTCGGCTGCACGTTGGCGAAGTCACACCCAAACAGCTGCTTGGCGCGGTCGATGGCCAGGTTTTCAGCGATATCAACGAATTGGCAGCCGCCATAGTAGCGCCGCCCGGGATAGCCTTCGGCGTATTTGTTGGTCATCACCGAGCCCTGCGCCTCCATCACGGCGGCAGAGACGATGTTCTCGGACGCAATCAGCTCGATCTCATCGCGCTGGCGGCCCAACTCAGATGTGATCGAGCCAAAAAGCTCAGGGTCACGGTCGGATAGGGATTGGGTGAAAAAACCG
>NZ_JBQFTX010000021.1:0-2857 GCF_056538905.1 Ruegeria sp. BE10 | reverse complement strand
CTCGATCTCATCGCGCTGGCGGCCCAACTCAGATGTGATCGAGCCAAAAAGCTCAGGGTCACGGTCGGATAGGGATTGGGTGAAAAAACCGTCTAGACGATGCGGGACATTCACGGGGCATATCTCCTGAAATTGGTTAGCCGGTCCAGCCAAGGCCAGCGGAAATAGCGTTCATGGATTGCAGTAGCGGCACAGGGACTGATCCTGCTTGCGATTTGGTTCTGGCTTGTTGCAGCAGTTCGACTTGCAATGCGTGTATGCGAGCCAGCTCCGCCCGTTTGCGATCAAATCGTTCGCACAGCCGGGGAAAACGGTGACCTATTGTCTGACCGCCAGTCAGAAACTGCACAGCGCTGCAAGCGTTATCGAATTCTGTTTTGATCGCCTGAGAGATGCTTTGGCGAATATTCTTATCGCGCACCAGTTCGCCGTATTGCGTGGCGATGCCCATATCAGCCTGATAGAGCGATTTCTCCATCTCATCGACAGCGAGGCGGAACAGGCGAGATTTCAGAAACATTTCTTGCAAAACTTCGTCACCGCGCGAACCTCGGAACTTGCGAAAGCTGGCCATGGCTGCACCAAACCCGTACCAACCGGTAATCAGGTGGCGGTTCTGCGACCACGCAAAAACCCATGGAATAGCCCGCAGATCATCGAGACTAGCTGCGCCGAACCGACGGGTCGGGCGGGAGCCTATTTTTAGGCGAGCAAGTTCCTCGACGGGGCTGGCCTGCTGGAAGTAGTCCAGAAAACCCGGCATCTGCAGAAGCGATACATAGGCTGTTTGCGACAGTTCCGAAAGGGCATCCAGCGCATCGTCAAATTCGGGCCGGGACGGGGTTTCGCTGGGGTTAGTCGTATGTCGAAGCGTGCTTGAGAGCAGTAATTCCAGATGCGCTGCAGCTGTGCCGCGGTTAGCATACTTGGTCGAAACAACCTCTCCCTGTTCCGTAACACGCAAACGTCCGGCAATGGTTCCGCTGGGTTGTGCGGCGATGGCGCGCCCGGTAGGTGCTCCGCCCCGGCTGACAGAGCCGCCGCGCCCATGAAAAAATGTAGCCTTGAAACCTTGCGAGGCCAGTGCCGTGACAATCCTGCGTTGCGCACGTTCCAATTCCCAGGTTGAACAGAAAAAGCCGCCATCCTTGCCACTATCTGAGTAACCCAGCATCACCTCGATCACGTTACCTTCGGTTTTAAGGCTGCGGCGGGAAAGCGGAACATCAAGAACGTCCAGCAATATCGCTGGGGCATTGCGCAGGTCGGCAATCGTCTCGAACAGTGGGACCACTGATAAATCCAGAGTTTCGGACCCGAATCCTGCGTAACGGGCCAGAAGATAGACACCGAGAATGTCGTCGGCGGAACGGGTCATTGACAGGATGAATGGTCCGATAGCCTTGGGGTCTGGTCCCGATCGAACGCTATAGACAAGTGTCAGGAGGGCGAGGAGCTCTTGGGCCTGATCACTCAGCGCTTCCCGATTTTGATAGGGCAAGTTCTGATCGGCCAATTCGGCCCGCAAACGGGCAGACCATTCGGGCGTACCATATTCCAATGCCTGCCCGGATTGTGACCAAATTTCGGCCAGAACATCGGTTGTGACGGTGGAATTCTGGCGTATGTCCAGCGTTGCGGTACGGAACCCAAAAACCGCTGCGGCCCGGCTCAGTGGGCGGATATGTCTTCGCGCCAGATTTTCGGCTTTGACCGCGCATAAAGCGGCATCAAGCGCGTTTAGATCGTTCACGAATTGCGAAATGTGGTTATAGCCGTCTTTTATCAGCCGAAGGCGTAAGGCATCCAGAGCCTTCCGGAACGGTTCGTTCTGATTGCGGCCAGTGTCCGGAGCCCGGTCGACAATTTCTTGTACACGTGTCCTGTGTGGTTCGGGCAGCGGCAATATGAGCGCACTGATACTCAGCTTGCTTGCGGCTTGTTTAAGGGCTTGACCGTAGAGGTCCAGAACCGTTTCGCGCCCACGTTGCAAGGCCAGCGCGGTCATCTCTGTCGTGACATTCGGATTGCCGTCCCGGTCGCCTCCGATCCAGCTGTGAAAGCGAATACTGGGCGTTTTGCTCAAGGTCTTTCCCAGCATGTGCAGGCAGGCTTGATCGAACCGATCCATGACTTGCGGGACAGCGTCAAAGATTGCGTCCCTGAAGAATTGCAAACCCCACTCGATCTCATCGTGTAGGCTTGGCCGCGTCAGGCGAAGTTCACCGGTCAGCCACAGGAGGTCAATTTCACCTTCCAGGTTTTTCAGCAATTCGGCGCGCTCAGTTGGGGTCCATCGTTGCGTTTCAAGACTGACAAGGTTGCGATAAATCCGCCGGTGGATTTCCAGTACGGTGACCCGTTTGGCCTCGGTTGGATGCGCGGTTAGGGTGGGTCCGGCACACAGATTAGCGGTCAGTTTTTCCATTGGACTGACTGCCAGGGACAGGTCAGACAACACCTCGGCAAACCCGCCTTCGACCGCTTCGGGCCCGCTATTGGTCTCGGTCAGCCGACGATCTCTGACTTCGGCGTTTTCATCGATGATACGCAACAGTTGGAACCAGATAGACAGGGCCTGCAAATAGGGCGTCGCCTCGGGCCCGGTGGGGATGGATTGCAGCGGTGAGGCCCCGGCCCATGTCGCTACATGCGGCGCCCGTTTTATCAAAATGTTCCGCCACAACGCCCGCAGTTCCGAGCGCAACCCATCAGCATAGCTTGAACGGTTCAGGGGTGACTGAATATTTTGGGCCAGCGCTTGCATCAGATCACCCGGTCACGTGGTTCACGGCCTTGGAAAAAGTCACTCAGATTATCGAGAACGCGGAAGCCCATCGCTTCGCGGGCCTCGCGC
>NZ_JBQFTX010000020.1:0-2988 GCF_056538905.1 Ruegeria sp. BE10 | reverse complement strand
CCCAATGAGCTACAAATCCGACATCGAAATCGCCCGTGAGGCGAACAAGAAGCCGATTCAGGAAATCGGTGCGAAAATTGGCATCTCCAGTGACGATCTGCTGCCTTACGGCCACGACAAGGCGAAGGTCAGCCAGGACTTCATCAACTCGGTTCAAGGTCGTGAAGACGGCAAACTGATTCTGGTGACCGCGATCAACCCGACCCCTGCGGGTGAAGGTAAGACCACCACCACCGTCGGTCTGGGCGATGGCCTGAACCGCATCGGCAAAAACGCGATGATCTGTATCCGCGAAGCCTCGCTTGGCCCGAACTTCGGGATGAAGGGTGGTGCTGCGGGTGGCGGTTACGCGCAGGTTGTTCCGATGGAGGAAATGAACCTGCACTTCACAGGTGACTTCCACGCCATCACCTCGGCCCACTCGCTGCTGTCGGCGATGATCGACAACCACATCTACTGGGGCAATGAGTGCGAGATCGACATTCGTCGCGTTGCGTGGCGTCGTGTGGTCGACATGAACGACCGTGCGCTGCGTCAGATCACCGCCAGCTTGGGTGGTGTGTCGAACGGTTTCCCGCGTGAAACCGGCTTTGACATCACCGTGGCGTCCGAGGTCATGGCGATCCTCTGTCTGGCCACCGACCTTAAAGATCTGGAAAAGCGTCTGGGTGACATCATTGTGGCCTATCGCCGCGATAAGACCCCGGTTTACTGCCGCGACATCAAGGCCGAAGGCGCAATGACCGTTCTGCTGAAAGACGCGATGCAGCCGAATCTGGTGCAAACGCTGGAAAACAACCCGGCCTTTGTCCATGGTGGTCCTTTCGCGAACATCGCACACGGCTGTAACTCGGTCATCGCGACCAAAACCGCTCTGAAAGTGGCCGATTATGTTGTCACCGAAGCGGGTTTTGGTGCTGATCTGGGTGCCGAGAAGTTCATGAATATCAAGTGCCGTAAGGCGGGTATTGCTCCGTCGGCAGTTGTTCTGGTCGCCACCGTGCGCGCGATGAAGATGAACGGCGGTGTTGCCAAAGCCGATTTGGGTGCCGAAAACGTCGACGCGGTTCAGTCGGGCTGTGCCAACCTGGGCCGTCACATCGAGAACGTGAAATCCTTCGGCGTGCCCGTTGTTGTCGCCATCAACCACTTTGTCACCGACACCGATGACGAAGTGCAGGCCGTCAAGGATTACTGCGCCGAACATGGTGTCGAAGCAGTTTTGTCGCGTCACTGGGAGCTCGGTTCAGACGGTTCTGCGCCTCTGGCTGAGAAAGTTGTGGAAATCGTCGAAAATGGTGCTGCGAACTTTGCACCGATCTACCCCGACGAAATGCCGTTGTTCGAAAAGATCGAAACCATCGCCAAGCGTATCTACCGCGCTGACGAGGTTCTGGCCGACAACAAAATCCGCAACCAGTTGCGCGAATGGGAAGAGGCCGGATACGGTAATCTACCGGTCTGCATGGCCAAGACGCAATACAGCTTCTCGACTGATCCGACCCTGCGCGGCGCGCCCACCGGCCACTCGGTTCCGGTGCGTGAGGTTCGCCTGTCGGCAGGTGCCGGGTTCATCGTGGTTGTCTGCGGCGAGATCATGACCATGCCTGGCCTGCCACGCAAACCGGCTGCGGAATCCATCTGCCTCAATGACGCAGGTGAGATCGAGGGCTTGTTCTAAGCGCTCGAATGATACATCTCGTGGTCCGGGGGTATCCCCGGACCGCAGGAGATTGAAATGCCCACTCTGATACCGCCGCAGGACTGCCACTCGATGCGGGAATTGCGGGTTCAGATCGACAAGCTGGATCGCCAATTGATTGAAATGTTGGTGGCGCGCGCAACTTACATAGATCGTGCGTCTCAGTTGAAACCCGGCGAGGGGCTACCCGCCCGAATTCCGGATCGTGTCGAAGATGTGGTGCAGCGCGTGCGCACAAGTTCCGACGAGTTGGGCATGGACCCCGATCTTGCCGAGAAGCTTTGGCGCATCTTGATTGACTGGTCGATTGCCCGCGAAGAACGCGTGCTCGGCCCCGAATGAAGAACCGGGCGCTTTGTGCGCCCGATCCGTTTTTGAAAAGAAGGGATCAAAGGATGGTAGCGCAGGTTATCGACGGTAAGGCCTTTGCCGCAAAAGTACGCGGCCAGGTGGCCGACCAGGTCGCAAAGCTGAAAGAAGAAAACGGCATCACCCCCGGCCTGGCCGTGGTTCTGGTAGGCGAAGACCCGGCAAGCCAGGTTTATGTGCGGTCCAAGGGAAAGATGACCGTCGAGGTCGGCATGAACTCGTACGAGCACAAGCTGGACATCGACACGTCCGAAGAAGATCTGCTGGCGTTGATCGACAAGCTGAACAACGACCCAGCCGTGCATGGTATTCTGGTGCAGTTGCCCCTGCCCAAACACCTGAACGAAGATCTGGTGATCAACTCGATTGACCCGGCCAAGGACGTTGATGGTTTCCACATCTCGAACGTGGGACTGCTGGGTACCGGGCAGAAGTCGATGGTGCCTTGCACGCCGCTGGGGTGTTTGATGATGCTGCGCGACTACCATGGCTCGCTCTCGGGAATGGATGCGGTTGTTGTGGGCCGATCGAATATCGTGGGTAAGCCGATGGCGCAGTTGTTGCTGGGTGACAGCTGCACCGTGACCATCGCACACAGTCGCACCAAGGACCTGCCGGAAGTTGTCCGCCGCGCAGACATCGTTGTCGCTGCCGTTGGCCGCCCCGAGATGATTCCGGGCGATTGGATCAAGGAAGGTGCCACGGTCATCGATGTAGGCATCAACCGAATTGAACGGGACGGCAAGAACAAGCTGGTTGGTGACGTAGATTACGCCAGCGCGGCCGAACGCGCCGGAGCAATCACACCCGTGCCCGGTGGCGTCGGACCAATGACCATCGCCTGCCTGCTGGCCAACACACTGACGGCCTGCTGCCGCGCCAATGCCTTGCCAGAGCCCGAAGGCCTGACAGCTTGA
>NZ_JBQFTX010000019.1:0-4252 GCF_056538905.1 Ruegeria sp. BE10 | reverse complement strand
GTATGCGTCCATTGGTGGGCATGTGCAGACGAGGTTTCGGTCGCCATATGCGTTGTCGACGCGGTTGACGGGGGACCAGTATTTGTCGACGCCCATGGAGCCCGGCGGGAAGCAGGCCTGTTCTCGGGTGTAGGGGCGATCCCAGTCGCCGACCAGATCGCGCACCGTGTGGGGGGCGTTTTTCAGCGGGTTGTTGTCCGCGTCGATCTTGCCGTCGATGATGTCCTGTGCCTCGGCCCGGATGGACAGCATGGCGTCGCAGAAGCGGTCGAGTTCCGCCATGGGTTCCGATTCCGTGGGCTCGACCATCAGGGTGCCGGCCACCGGCCAGGACATGGTAGGCGCGTGGAAGCCTGAATCGACCAGACGCTTGGCGATGTCGTCGACGCTGACATGGGCCGCCTCGTCCAAGGGACGGGTGTCGAGGATGCATTCATGCGCCACCCGGCCCGTTTCCGAGGTGTAGAGAATCGGATAGGCCTCGCTCAGACGCGCCGCGATGTAGTTGGCGTTCAGGATCGCCACTTTCGTGGCCTGGGTCAGACCCGCGCCACCCATCAGCAGCACATAGGCCCAGCTGACCGGCAGAATGGACGGCGAACCGAAGGGCGCGGCCGAGACCGGGCCGATAGCACTGCCGTATTCCGGGTGGCCGGGCAGATGCTCTTCCAGATGCGCCTTGACGCCGATCGGGCCCATGCCGGGGCCGCCGCCGCCATGCGGGATGCAGAAGGTCTTGTGCAGGTTCAGGTGGCTGACGTCGCCGCCAATGTCACCCGGACGCGACAGGCCGACCATGGCGTTCATGTTGGCACCGTCGATATAGACCTGACCGCCGTGATCATGGGTGATCTGGCAGACCTCCTGCACGGTGGTCTCGAACACGCCATGGGTGGACGGATAGGTGATCATGCAGGCAGCCAGATGATCGCTGTGCTTTTCCGCCTTGGCGCGGAAATCGGCGACATCGATGTTGCCGTTCTCATCCGCCTGCACCGGCACAACCTGATAGCCCACCATCTGCGCCGAGGCCGGGTTGGTGCCATGCGCCGAGGTCGGGATCAGGCAGACATTGCGGTGCGCCTCACCCCGCGATGCGTGATAGTTGCGGATGGTCAGCAGGCCCGCATATTCGCCCTGCGCGCCCGAGTTGGGCTGCTGGGAGATCGCGTCATAGCCGGTGATCTGGCACAGCTTGTCGTTCAGATCCGCAATCATCTCGTGATAACCCTGCGCCTGATCTTCGGGGCAGAACGGGTGCAGGTTACCGAACTCGGGCCAGGTGACCGGGATCATCTCGATCGTGGCGTTCAGCTTCATGGTGCAGGACCCCAGCGGGATCATCGCCCGGTCCAGCGCCAGGTCGCGGTCGGCCAGACGGCGCATATAGCGCGTGATCTCGGCCTCGGCCCGGTTCTGGTGGAAGATCGGGTGAGTCAGATAGGCGCTTTCGCGCAGCGCGTAATCCGGCAGGCGGTAGGCCACGTTCGAGCTGTCATCCTTGCGGTCGATGCCGAAGGCGCCCCAGACGGCCTCGATGGTCTCGGGGCGGGTCTGTTCGTCCAGGCTGATGCCCACCTTGGTATCACCGACCTTGCGCAGGTTGACGCCACGGGCCACGGCGGCCTCCATCACGACGTTCTGCAGGTGGCCGACCTCAACCGTGATGGTGTCGAAGAACACTTCCGGTTCCACGGCAAAGCCCGCCTCTTCCAGACCAGCCGCCATGCGCGAGGTCTTGCGATGCACCGATTGCGCGATGGCCTTGATGCCGTCGGGGCCGTGGTACACGGCATACATCGAGGCGATGACCGCCAGCAGCGCCTGCGCTGTGCAGACGTTCGAGTTGGCTTTCTCGCGGCGAATGTGTTGCTCGCGGGTTTGCAGCGACAGGCGGTAGGCCTTGTTGCCGCGGCTGTCGATGCTGACACCGATGATCCGGCCGGGCATCGACCGCTTCAGCTTGTCGGTGGTCGCCATATAAGCGGCGTGCGGGCCACCATAGCCCATTGGCACGCCAAAGCGCTGGGTCGAGCCAATGGCGATATCCGCGCCCATCTCGCCCGGTGACTTCAGCAGCGCCAGCGACAGGATGTCGGCGGCAACGATGGCAATGGCCTTGTGTTCGTGCAGCGCCGCAATCTCGGCGGTGAAGTCGCGCACATGGCCGTGGGTGCCGGGATACTGGAAGATCGCGCCAAAGACGGCACCTGCATCCAGCGCATCGGGGTCGCCGACCTGCACGTCGATGCCCAGCGGCTCAGCCCGGGTTTTGATCACCGCGATGGTCTGCGGGTGGCAGTTGCGGTCGACAAAGAAGGCCGCGTTGTTGGCCTTGGAGCGACCGCCGCGCTTGGCCATCGCCATCGCTTCGGCAGCGGCTGTGGCTTCGTCCAGCAGCGAGGCGTTGGCCACGTCCAGCCCGGTCAGATCGCTGACCATGGTCTGGAAGTTCAACAGCGCCTCAAGACGGCCCTGGCTGATCTCGGGCTGATACGGCGTATAGGCGGTGTACCAGGCCGGGTTTTCCAGGATGTTGCGCAGGATCGGTGCCGGCGTGGTGGTGCCGTAATAGCCCTGACCGATCAGCGAGGTCAGAACCTTGTTCTTGCTCGCCACCTCTTTCATGTGAAAGAGCGCATCGCGTTCCGTCATCGCCGGACCCCAGTCCAGCGGCTCTTTCTGCCGGATCGCAGGCGGCACCGTGGCGTCGATCAGCTGGTCCAGCGTCTTGAAGCCGATCACCTTGAGCATGTCGCGCATCTCGGTGGGCGACGGGCCGATGTGGCGGCGGTTGGCGAAGTCATAGGCTTCGTAATCGGTCAGTTTGAAGGCCATTGCAGCGCTCCTGTCGAAAAGGTCAGGTCCGGCGGAGACTGCGGGAGCCTCCGGCGGAGAGTGAGGGCCGTCCCTGAATCTGTCCGGTGGACAGATTCAGGCCCGAACGGGCGGAGCCCCAGGGACAGGGCTCCGACATAGATTTACCCGATGAAGGACTTGTAGCCGGCTTCGTCCATCAGATCCTCAAGCTGCGCGGCATCCGCGATCTTGATCTTGTAGATCCAGGCCTCGCCCTCGGGGTCTTCGTTCAGCGCGCCGGGGTTGTCGGCCAGCGCCTCGTTGACCTCGGTGATCTCGCCATCGACCGGCGCATAGAGCTCGGACGCGGCCTTGACGGATTCGATCACGCCGATCTCGCCGCCTTTTTCGAACTCGTCGCCCGCTTCCTGCTGCTCGACGAAGACCACTTCGCCCAGCTGCTCAGCCGCGTGTTTGGTGATGCCCAGAGTGGCCGTGTCCCCTTCGACGGTCAGCCATTCATGCTCTTCGGAATAATAGGTTGCCATGTCTCTCTCTCCTGACTTCAACGCTTGTAATTCTGTTTGACGAAGGGCAGCGCCACGATCTGCGCCGGTTGCGCCTTGCCCCGGATGATCAGATTGACCTTCTCGCCCGGCTCGCCATGACCCTTGCTCACATAGCCCATCGCAACGGGACCGCCGACCGTGGGGCCAAAGCTGCCCGAGGTGATCTGGCCGATGGTATTGCCCTCGGCACATTGGACTTCGACGCCCTGACGCGCGGGGGCGCGACCGTCGGGCTTGATGCCCACCAGCTTGCGCGCAGGACCCTCGGCCAGTTCCTTTTGTACGCGGTCCGCACCCGGAAAACCGCCCTCTTCCTTGCGGCGCTTTTGAATGGCCCAGCCAAGGGACGCCTCAATCGGCGAGGTCGTCTGGTCGATGTCATTGCCATAGAGGCACAGACCCGCCTCCAGCCGCAGGCTGTCGCGCGCGCCCAGACCGGCAGGTTCGCAATCCTCATGCGCCAGAAAGGCCTTGGTGACCTCGATTGCCTTATCCTCGGGGATCGAGATCTCGTACCCGTCCTCGCCGGTATAGCCCAGCCGCGAGATGCGGCATTCGACACCGTTGATATCGGCGACGGTGGTTTCCATGAACTTCAGGTCCCGCGCCGCCGGGCACAGTTCGCCCACGACATCTTCGGCCTTGGGGCCCTGAACCGCCACCAGCGCGCGGTCGAAGATCTCGGTCACTTCAACGCCTTCAAGGTTCGCTTTCATATGCGGAATGTCCTGATGCCGCAGCGCCGCGTTCACCACCACAAAGAAATGATCCCCCGCATTCGACACGATCAGATCATCCATGATCCCGCCGTCTTCGTTCGTGAAGAACCCGTAGCGGGCTTTGCCTTCCTTCAGCGTCGCATAGGCCTGCGGGCAGATCGCCTC
>NZ_JBQFTX010000018.1:0-4325 GCF_056538905.1 Ruegeria sp. BE10 | reverse complement strand
ATGACTTTTCAGATTTATCCCACGCTTGAGATCCCCGAGACACTGGCTGCTGGTCCGGGGCCTGGCAATACCGATGCTCGTGTTTTGCAGGCCTTCGCCAATGCCGGGGTTGCGGATCACATGCAGGGCGACGTTTTGCGTGGGATGGTCGAATGCAAGCACATGCTGCGCAATATCTGGGGAACCGATAACACCTATACCTTTGCTGTGGCCGGTACCGGCTGGAGCGCATTGGACACAATGTTCTCCGCCGTGATGCCCGGTGATAAAGTCGTGGCCTTTGCCAACGGCACCTTTTCCGGCATTGATGCGCTGACCCTACGCATCAAGGCGGCCACGCCCGAGGAGCATGCTGCCAGCCCGCTTGATCCACAGGCCGCCAGCGTAACGGTCGTTGATGTTCCGCATGGACAGCCGGTCACTGGTGAACTGGTTGAAGCCGCGCTGGAACAGCACAAACCAAAATGGGCCTTTATGGCGCATTGGGAAACGGGTTCGGGTCGCGTCAATGATCTGCGTGGCTTCTCGGACGCATGCGAGCGTCATGGGGTGATGGGCCTGGTCGATGCGGTCTCATCCCTCGGCGTCGATGACTTTTCGATCGATGACTATCCGGGGATCGCCGGTTGGGCCTCCTGCCCGCAGAAGGGCCTGTGCTGCCTGCCGCTGACCTATGCACCGGTCAGCTTTACAGATGCCTTTATTGAATCCCTCAGAGCGACGGGTGCCTACAGTTATGTCCACAATCCTCTATTCGAGGCGCGTCACTGGGGTATTGTCGACGGTCAGGACGTCGAAAAGGGAACCTATCACAGAACCCATTCCGGATACGCAGTCGCCGCGTTCCATGAGTCCCTGCGTCTGACACTTCAGGAAGGTCTGGCCAGACGGTCAGCCTCGTACAAGACCCATGAACGCGTGCTGCGCGATGCTGTTACGGCCATGGGATGCGAGGTGACTTCTGACATGCCCAGCCTGGTCGTGCTGAATCTGCCGCCGGAACTGGCCGGGCGAGAGATGGAGCTGGTGCAGAACTGTCGGGCAAGGGGTTTTGGGATCTGGCCGACGCTCAGCGCGCCGGTTCAGGTACGCATCGGCATCCTCAATCAGCTCAACCGCCAGGCCGTCAGCCGGATCGTCCGCCTGTTTGCCGAAGCCATGAGGGAACTGGGCGGCAATGTCGATTTCGAAGAGATCGAGGCATTGCTCGAAAGCCGTTACGGCACATCGATCGCTGCTTGAACGCACTGCATGAACGGGAGGAATGCAGATGGATATCCATGAATACCAGGCGAAAGAAGTTCTTTCGAATTTTGGCGTCGCCGTACCGTCAGGTGCCTTGGCCTATAGCCCGGAACAGGCGGCCTATCGCGCCCGCGAACTGGGCGGAGACAAGTGGATTGTCAAAGCCCAGGTCCATGCGGGTGGCCGCGGCAAAGCGGGTGGCGTCAAACTGTGTAACAGTGAAAACGAGATCCACGAGGCCTGTGACGAGATGTTCGGCCGCAAGTTGGTGACCCATCAGACCGGACCGGAAGGTAAAGGCATCTATCGTGTCTATGTCGAGTCCGCTGTGCCGATTGATCGCGAGATCTATCTTGGTTTTGTTCTGGACCGCTCCAGCCAGCGGGTGATGATCGTGGCTTCGTCTGAAGGTGGGATGGAGATTGAGGAGATCTCGGCCGAACGCCCGGACAGCATCGTGCGGTCTATCGTGGAACCCGCAGTTGGCCTGCAAGAGTTCCAGGCCCGCGAGATAGCCTTCAATCTGGGCCTTGAGGCTCGTCTGGTTCAGCAAATGGTACGGACGTTGCAGGGCTGTTACGCCGCCTTCAGCGACCTGGACGCCACGATGGTTGAAATCAATCCATTGGTTATCACTGGTGACGACCGTGTGCTGGCATTGGACGCGAAGATGAGCTTTGACGACAACGCTCTGTTCCGTCATCCGCAGATCGCTGAACTTCGGGATAAAAGCCAGGAAGATCCCCGTGAAAGCCGCGCGGCGGACCGTGGCCTGTCTTATGTGGGTTTGGACGGCAATATCGGCTGCATCGTGAACGGCGCTGGTCTGGCCATGGCCACGATGGACACGATCAAACTGGCCGGGGGCGAGCCCGCGAACTTCCTCGATATCGGTGGTGGTGCCTCACCCGAGCGCGTGGCCAAGGCCTTTCGACTGGTTCTGTCCGACAAGAACGTTCAGGCGGTTTTGGTCAATATCTTTGCTGGAATTAACCGCTGCGACTGGGTCGCCGAGGGCGTTGTGCAGGCGCTGCGTGAGTTGGATATCGACATCCCGGTCATCGTGCGACTTGCCGGTACGAATGTCGAAGAAGGCCAAAAGATTCTCGCCAAATCCGGCCTACCGATCATCCGCGCCACCACTTTGATGGAAGCCGCTGAACGGGCGGTGGGCGCATGGCAGAATGATCTGTCCCAAAACACCAAGATGAGGGCCGTGTAATGAGCATTCTTCTCGACCGCGACACCCGCGTAATCGTTCAGGGCATCACTGGACGCATGGCGCGCTTTCACACGAAGGATATGCTGGCCTACGGCACCAATGTTGTCGGCGGGGTTGTTCCCGGCAAGGGTGGTGAAACCGTTGAAGGTGTACCGGTGTTTGACACCGTGAAACAGGCCGTTGAGGCAACTGGCGCGGATGCCAGTCTGGTCTTTGTTCCGCCTCCGTTTGCTGCAGACTCCATCATGGAAGCTGCTGATGCGGGCATTCGCTACTGTGTCTGTATCACCGACGGTATCCCGGCGCAGGATATGATCCGGGTCAAGCGGTACATGTACCGTTATCCCAGAGAAAAACGTATGGTTCTGACTGGACCGAACTGCGCCGGTACAATCAGCCCCGGTAAGGCTCTGCTGGGTATCATGCCGGGCCATATCTACCTGCCTGGCAATGTCGGCATCATTGGTCGCTCGGGCACACTGGGGTACGAGGCGGCAGCACAGCTCAAAGAACGTGGCATTGGCGTTTCGACCAGTGTTGGTATCGGTGGCGATCCGATCAACGGGTCCTCGTTCAAAGATATCCTGCAACGGTTTGAAGAGGACGAGGATACCCACATCATTGCGATGATCGGCGAAATCGGCGGTCCGCAGGAAGCTGAAGCCGCGGAATACATCCGCAATCACATTACAAAACCGGTCATTGCTTATGTTGCCGGATTGACCGCCCCCAAAGGTCGAACCATGGGGCACGCCGGTGCGATCATCTCGGCTTTTGGCGAAAGCGCCAGCGAAAAGGTTGAAATCCTGTCCGCTGCTGGTGTGACCGTGGCCGAAAACCCCGCCGTGATTGGTGAGACAATCGCACGAGTGATGGAGGCTGCGTGATGGTTAAACCTTCGGTCTTAGTCACCCGTCGCTGGCCTGCCGCCGTCGAGGCGCAACTGGCCGAAAACTACAACGCCGTGCTGAATACCGGGGACAAGCCAATGTCCCCGGCAGACATCCGGCGGGCGTTGAAAACCTATGATGCTGTCCTACCCACGGTCACCGACACGCTCAGCGCCGAGGCATTGGATGTGCCTGGCGCGCAGACCAAGATCATTGCCAATTATGGGGTCGGCTATAGCCATATCTGCGAACCTTCGGCGCGTGAGCTAGGCATGACGGTAACAAATACACCGGATGTCCTGTCCGAGTGTACGGCCGATCTGGCCATGACGTTGCTGCTGATGGTTGCGCGCCGGGCAGGTGAGGGCGAACGCGAATTGCGCTCCGGCAAGTGGACCGGCTGGCGGCCGACGCATCTTGTGGGCACAAAGGTCAGCGGCAAGACGCTGGGCATCATCGGTTATGGCCGGATCGGCCAGGAAATGGCTCGCCGTGCCCATCACGGGTTCGGTATGAACGTCCTCGTCTATAACCGCAGCGAGGTGGCCGCGGACGTATTGGGCCAGTGCGACGCAACACAGGTGGACACGATCGATGATCTCTTGCCCCAGTGCGATTTTGTGTCACTGCACTGCCCCGGCGGCTCCGCGAACCGGCACCTGATCAACTCGCGCCGACTGAGCCTGATGAAGCCTGACGCATTCCTGATCAACACTGCGCGCGGCGAGGTGATTGATGAATGGGCTCTGATTCAGGCGCTGATGTTCGACATGATCGGTGGTGCGGCCTTGGACGTCTTCGACGGCGAGCCCCGCATCAGCCCGGATCTGCTGCAATGTGACAACCTCGTGATGCTGCCGCATCTGGGCAGCGCAACGCGCGAGGCCCGCGAAGCGATGGGCTTCCGCGTTCTCGATAATCTGAGTGACTTTTTCCAAGGCCGTGAACCACGTGACCGGGTGATCTGA
>NZ_JBQFTX010000017.1:0-5956 GCF_056538905.1 Ruegeria sp. BE10 | reverse complement strand
CAGAATTGCCACAAGGTGTTTTGTGGATATTTTTTTGGCGGTTTGTTTCGGGACGTTTGTATTGAAAGTTGTTAGTGAGGCGCCGATCGAAAAAGCGATAGATTGACGTGAAGATTCGAGCGGTGTCTTTGAGGTTGAGAAGCCTGTTGGCGTTGGTATGTGCGGGTGCGGCGGGCATGGGTCAGGCGCAGTCTGTTTCGACCTATGGCACACCCGGCCTGCTTGAGATCCCGACCGCCGAGATGTTCGATGACGGGGCGCTGGTGTTCACCGCTGCGGGGTTGCGCAATAGCGGGCGGGGGACGATGACGTTCCAGATGCTGCCCTGGGTGCATGGCAGCTTCCGCTATGCGGTGATCGACAGGCTGGATGGGCCCGACACCACCCGGTATGACCGCAGCTTTGACATCCATTTCCGGTTGCGCGAGGAAAGCCGGCACAGCCCGGCCATCGTGATGGGGTTGCGCGATTTTGGCGGTACCGGCGTCTATGCCGCCGAGTATTTTGTGGCCACCAAGACCTTTCAGGACCGGCTCAAGCTGACCGGTGGCATCGGCTGGGGCCGCATGGCGGGGCGGGGCGCGTTTTCGAACCCGCTGGGTGTGTTTGGCAGCCGGTTCGACACCCGGCCGCCGCCAAATTCGAACGGTCAGGGCGGTGAGCTGGAATTCGGCAACTGGTTCCGTGGCGATGCGGCGCTGTTTGGGGGCGCCAGCTGGCAATATAATGACCGGCTGACCTTTCTGGCCGAGTATTCCCCCGATCTGTACAGCCAGGAAGCGGTCAACGACAGTTTCCGGGTCAGATCCCCGATCAATGTCGGGGTCCAGTACCGGTTCGACAATGGCACGCAGCTGACCACATCTTTTCTTTATGGCTCCACGCTGGGGCTGACGCTGAGCTATTTCGTCGACCCGCGCAAATCGGTGGCGCCGGGCGGACAAGGTGCCGCGCCACCGCCGTTGCAGCCCAGATCCCAGACTGCTGCCGCAACAGCGGACCGCGCGACCGGCGACATCCGGTCCCGGATGCAGGCCGCGCTGGCGCAGGAAGGGTTGCGGCTGGTCTATCTGTCGGAGACCGGCGATACGGTTCAGGTCGGGGTCGAGAACACCACCTATGGTCAGGCCGCCCAGGCGTTGGGGCGCACCGCCCGCGTGCTGGCCAATGAAGAACCCGCCCAGACCGAGCATTTCGACATCGCTCTGATGTCGAACGGCGTGCCGCTGAGCGCGGTGCGGGTCAATCGCGACGACCTGTATGAGCTGGAACACGACCCCGACAATGCCTGGCGCAGCTTTGCCCGGGCCGAGGTGTCGGACACGCTGCCGCTGGTACAGGGCGGCATCCTCAGCGATGCTTACCCGCATTTTTCCTATCGGTTTGGGCCGTATCTGAACTTTTCCTTCTTCGACCCCGACGACCCGCTGCGATACGAGGTGGGCGCCGCGCTGGGGCTGGATTACACGCTTTCGCCGGGCTTCACCCTGTCAACCGGGCTGCGGTTGCCGATCCTCAGCACGCTGGATGACAGCACCCGGGTCTCGGATTCGCCGCTGCCGCATGTGCGCTCAGACTGGGCGATCTATGCCCGCGAATCCAACCTGCGGATCGAACATATGACCGGCGAGTATCTGTGGCGGCCGGGCACGAACCTTTATGCCCGCACCACGCTGGGCTATCTCGAGACCATGTTCGGCGGGCTGTCGGCGGAACTGCTGTGGTATCCCACCAACAGCCGCCTGGCGCTGGGGGCCGAGGCCAATTATGCGGTGCAACGCGATTTCGACGTGCTGTTCGGCTTTCAGGATTATTCCGTCGCCACCGGGCATGTCTCGGCCTATTACGATCTGCCGGGCGAGTATCACGCGCAGGTCGATGTCGGGCGTTACCTGGCGGGCGATTATGGCGCCACCTTCACGCTGGATCGCGAGTTCAACAACGGCTTCAAGGTCGGAGCGTTCTTTACCCTGACCAATGTCAGCTCGGAAGAGTTCGGCGAAGGCTCGTTCGACAAGGGTATCCGGCTGGAAATCCCGGTCTCATGGCTGACCGGGCGTCCGTCGCGCAACAAGATCGCTCAGACCATCCGCCCCGTTCTGCGCGATGGCGGCGCGCGACTGCATGTGCGCAACCGGCTCTATGGCGTCACCCGCGAGGCCCGCGCGCAGGACCTGTCGCGCGGCTGGGGGAGGTTCTGGCGATGACAGCCCTGCGCCGCCCTGCCCTGCTGGCCCTGCTGGCCCTGCTGGCCCTGATGCTGATCTCCTGCGGCGACGCGCAGGAAGATGTCGATCTGCTGAAGGGGGCGCTGTTTCCCAATGCGCCCCGGTTCCATCCGCGCGCGCAGGCGCTGGCCGCGCGCCGCCCGATCCCGCCGCGGCTTGAAGTCGGCTTTCCCGCCCGCGATCTGGCCGGGGTCATGTTGCTTGAGACCGAGCGCGCCGGGGTACAGACCTGGCTGAGTGCGGATGGCGCCACCATCACGCTGGATCAGGGGTTGCTGACCTCGGCCAAGGGGTTCGGCGGCGGTCTGGCCGGATCGGATGTCAGCCAGAGCGCGGCGCTGATCCTGAGCGGCGGTTCGGGCCGGGCCGAGCGGTTCCACAGCTTTCTCAACGGCAATGACGAGATCGAGCTGCACGCCTATCGCTGCCGGATCACCCCGTTGGGGTCTGACCCGGTGGTGTTGCAGGGCACGCCCGTTGCCGCGCAAAAGCGGCAAGAGGATTGCTATGGGGTGGCCGAGACCTTCAGCAACATTTACTGGGTGCAGGGCAGCACCGGCCGCATCGTCCAGTCCTCGCAATGGACCGGCGATTTCCTGGGCAACATGGTCATAAAGGTGGTGCCCGATGAGAGTTGAGATTTTGAACAGCAAAGGACAGCGCGTGCGCCATTTCCCCCTTCTTCTCAGTGCGCTGGCCCTGAGCGGCCTGATCGCCGGATGTTCAACCATCTACCGCAGCCCCTCGGTGACCGCAGGCGTGTCGGATGCCGGCAAGGTCCGCGTTGTGCCGGTCACGCCCGAGACCGTGCTGGTGGCCAACCGCTCGCCTTATGCGCCCAAAACCCTGCCTTCGGTGTTTGGTCTGTCGGCAGGCTCCGGCTCCTCCACCAGCTTGCGCGGCACCGGCCCCCTGCCCGAGGCGCCCTCGACCCAGGACGGATCACGCGCCGGGCTGCAGCTGGACCCGCCACCGCAAGTGAACCCCGGCCCCTACACCATTGGCATCGGCGACGTGCTGGTGCTGTCCACGCCATCCACCCAAGGCACCGCCGGAGAGCTGTCGGGCCTGCTGGCCGCGCAGAACAGCCGCAACGGCTATACCGTGCAGGATGACGGCTCGATCAACATCCCGGATGTCGGCCGCGTGCGGCTGGTCGGCCTGACCGTGGATGAGGCCGAGGCGCTGCTGTTCCAGCGTCTGGTGGAAAACCAGATCGACCCCACCTTCAGCCTGGAAATTGCCGAATTCAATTCCCGCCGCGTCTCGGTCGGCGGCGCCGTCGGCCAACCCGGCATCCAGCCCATCACCCTGACCCAGCTGACCCTGGGCGAGGCGCTGTCGGCCGCCGGGTCGGTCTCGGTCAGCGATATCGACAATTCCTCGGTGCGCATCTACCGCGACGGGCAGATGTATCAGATCCCACTGGAAGATCTGTATGCGCGCACCGCCTTGCAGAACCTCAACCTGATCGCCGATGACTCGGTCTTTGTCGATACCGACTATGATCTGGACCGGGCCGAGCGCTTCTTTGCCCAGCAGATCGCCCTGCGCGAGACCGTGCTGGAAGGCCGCCAGACCGCCCTGCAAGAGCTGAACGTGGCCGTCAATCTGCGCCGCGCCGATCTGGATGAGCGCCGCAACAACTTTGTTCAGTCCATCGAACTGGACGCGGTTGATCGCGATTACGTCTACCTGTCCGGCGAGGTCCGCACCCAGGGCCGCTATGCCCTGCCGTTCAACCACGCGGCCACCCTGGCCGATGCGCTGTTCGACACCGGCGGCGGCATCGCCAAGGAAACCGGCGACGCATCGGAGGTTTATGTGCTGCGCGCCGCAACCGACGCCCGCGAGTTCGGCGCCGTCACCGCCTGGCACCTTGATATCCGCAACGCCGCACAGCTGACCCTGGCCGCGCAATTCCAGCTGCGCTCGAACGACATCATTTTCATCGCGGAAAACCCTGTCACAAAATGGGGCCGCACCATCAGCCAGATCACCCCATCCCTTGTCACGACGCCAATCAATGCCGCGGTAAATTAAGACACCCACCCGGGCACCGCCATCGCGCCCAATCAGCACAAGCGCGCTGGCCGCCCGGGCCGGTTCATTGCCTTCACGTCTTTCAAAAGCTTATCACACACCAAAAACACGATTATGGTCGCACCGGGCGTGCCGACCCTGGGTACACAAGGAACCAAGATATGAAGATCGCGATTGCCGGGATTGGCTATGTTGGCTTGTCCAACGCCGTGCTGCTGGCGCAAAACCACGACGTTGTTGCCCTGGATGTGTCCGCCGCGCGCGTGGACATGCTCAACCAGCGCGAAAGCCCGATCCAGGATGCCGATATCACCGACTTCCTGACCAACCGAGCGCTGAACCTGACCGCCACCACCGATCCCGACGCCGCGTTTGGCGGGGCGGATTTTGTCGTTGTGGCCACCCCGACCAATTATGATCCGCGCAGCAACTATTTCGACACCAGCTCGGTCGATACGGTGATCGACCAGGTCACCAGAGTGAACCCCGATGCTGTCATCGTGATCAAATCCACCATCCCCGTGGGCTTTGTCACCGATGCCCGCGCGCGGTTTGGCACCGACAATGTGATCTTCTCGCCAGAGTTTCTGCGCGAGGGGCAGGCGCTGCACGACAACCTGCATCCCAGCCGGATCATCGTCGGCGAACGCTCGGACCGGGCCAAGACCTTTGCCGAGCTGCTGCTGGAAGGAGCAGTCTCAAAAGATGCGCCGGTGTTGTTCACCGACCCCGACGAGGCCGAGGCGATCAAGCTGTTCGCCAATACCTACCTTGCCATGCGCGTGGCCTTTTTCAACGAGCTCGACAGCTATTCCCTGGCCGGCGGCATGGACCCGCGCCAGATCATCGAAGGCGTCAGCCTCGACCCGCGCATCGGCGCGCATTACAATAACCCCTCGTTCGGATATGGCGGCTATTGCCTGCCCAAAGATACCAAACAGCTGTTGGCCAATTACAACCATGTGCCGCAGAACCTGATCCGCGCCATCGTCGATGCCAACCGCACCCGCAAGGATTTCCTCAGCGATCAGATTCTGATGAAAGGGCCCAAAACCGTCGGCATCTACCGGCTGGTGATGAAAGAAGGCAGCGACAATTTCCGCCAAAGCTCGGTTCAGGGCATCATGAAGCGGATCAAGGCCAAGGGCATCCAGGTCATCGTCTATGAACCGGTTTTGAGCGAGGATCATTTCTTCCACTCACCGGTGATCCGCGATCTTGACGCCTTCAAGCAGCAGGCCGACCTGATCCTCGCCAACCGCATCTCGGACGAGATCCGCGATGTCAGCGACAAGGTCTTCACACGCGATCTGTTTGGCGCGGACTGATCCCGACAGAGGGGTTTTGAGAATACAAAAAAACCCCGCCGCCGGAAGTCGGTGGCAGGGCTGTGCGCCGTGAACGGCGGATACCTTACGTCAGCACAAGCGCATGAATGCCCGACGCCGTCGTGCCGGTCGCATGCACACGCGTAACCCCCACCGGCAGGATCGAAAAATCCGTCACCTGAACGGTGCGCGTCTCCCCTCGCACCGTGGTCATCACCACGGCCCCGCCCGCCTCAACATAAAGACCAATCGCCACATCCGACAAATCCGCCACATCCGACGGCGCAACAGGCAAAACATCACGCGCAGGCCCCGAAAGGCTGGAAACGCGATTGATAAAAGGGTTCATGCTCATCA
>NZ_JBQFTX010000016.1:0-2500 GCF_056538905.1 Ruegeria sp. BE10 | reverse complement strand
GAATACCCCGGGGGGTAGAGCACTGGATGGGTAATGGGGCCCCACAGGCTTACTGATCCTAACCAAACTCCGAATACCCGGGAGTACTAGATGGCAGACACACTGCGGATGCTAACGTCCGTAGTGGAGAGGGAAACAACCCTGACCTACAGCTAAGGCCCCCAATTCATGGCTAAGTGGGAAAGCAGGTGGGACGACCAAAACAACCAGGAGGTTGGCTTAGAAGCAGCCATCCTTTAAAGATAGCGTAACAGCTCACTGGTCTAAATAAGTTGTCCTGCGGCGAAGATGTAACGGGGCTCAAGCCATGAGCCGAAGCTTAGGATGCCGTAAGGCATGGTAGCAGAGCGTAGTGTGACATAGTCTCATTCCTCCTTCACGTCTTCGGGCGGATTGGAGGAGAGAGGCTTTCGATGAAGCCGGCCTGTGAGGGATCCGGTGGAGAGATCACTAGTGAGAATGATGACATGAGTAGCGACAAAGAGTGTGAGAGACACTCTCGCCGAAAGTCCAAGGGTTCCTGCTTAAAGCTAATCTGAGCAGGGTAAGCCGGCCCCTAAGCCGAGGCCGAAAGGCGTAGGCGATGGGAACCAGGTTAATATTCCTGGGCCGTGGAGTGGTGACGGATCTCAGGTGTAGTTCAATCTTATCGGATTGATTGGGCTGCTGAGAGGTTCCTGGAAATAGCCCTCCTATCAGACCGTACCCTAAACCGACACAGGTGGACTGGTAGAGAATACCAAGGCGCTTGAGAGAACGATGTTGAAGGAACTCGGCAAAATACCTCCGTAAGTTCGCGAGAAGGAGGCCCGGTTCCTAGGCAACTAGGGGCTGGGGGCACAAACCAGGGGGTGGCGACTGTTTATTAAAAACACAGGGCTCTGCGAAGTCGCAAGACGACGTATAGGGTCTGACGCCTGCCCGGTGCCTGAAGGTTAAAAGGAGAGGTGAGAGCCTTGAATTGAAGCCCAGGTAAACGGCGGCCGTAACTATAACGGTCCTAAGGTAGCGAAATTCCTTGTCGGGTAAGTTCCGACCTGCACGAATGGCGTAACGACTTCCCCGCTGTCTCCAACATCGACTCAGCGAAATTGAATTGCCTGTCAAGATGCAGGCTTCCCGCGGTTAGACGGAAAGACCCCGTGCACCTTTACTACAGCTTCGCACTGGCATCAGGATTGTGATGTGCAGGATAGGTGGTAGGCTTTGAAGCGGAAACGCAAGTATCCGTGGAGCCTCCCTTGAGATACCACCCTTCGCACTCTTGATGTCTAACCGCGGTCCGTTATCCGGATCCGGGACCCTGCGTGGCGGGTAGTTTGACTGGGGCGGTCGCCTCCTAAAGCGTAACGGAGGCGCGCGAAGGTTGGCTCAGAGCGGTCGGAAATCGCTCGTTGAGTGCAATGGCAGAAGCCAGCCTGACTGCGAGACTGACAAGTCGAGCAGAGTCGAAAGACGGCCATAGTGATCCGGTGGTCCCGAGTGGAAGGGCCATCGCTCAACGGATAAAAGGTACGCCGGGGATAACAGGCTGATACTGCCCAAGAGTCCATATCGACGGCAGTGTTTGGCACCTCGATGTCGGCTCATCTCATCCTGGGGCTGGAGCAGGTCCCAAGGGTACGGCTGTTCGCCGTTTAAAGAGGTACGTGAGCTGGGTTTAGAACGTCGTGAGACAGTTCGGTCCCTATCTGCCGTGGGTGTAGGAGACTTGAGAGGAGTTGCCCCTAGTACGAGAGGACCGGGGTGAACGATCCACTGGTGGACCAGTTGTCGTGCCAACGGCAGTGCTGGGTAGCTATGATCGGACAGGATAACCGCTGAAGGCATCTAAGCGGGAAGCCCCCCTCAAAACAAGGTCTCCCTGAGGGCCGTGGAAGACCACCACGTCAATAGGCCGGAGATGTAAGCGCAGTAATGCGTTCAGTTGACCGGTACTAATCGCCCGATAGGCTTGATTTGATCCAGTAACAGAAAGACAAATCAAAACCAAAAGCATACACCGACCTTGAGTTGGACAACGTTGATTGATGTGAAACCCCGTAAGGGGTGACATAACAACCGAGTGGCAACGCGCCTTTGCACGCAAAGACGCTGCCTGCCACCCGTCGCTTTCTTGCTCAGCAAGAATGCAGACATGGGCTTTTCCTCGGTTTGGTGGTCATAGCGCAAGTGAAACACCCGGTCCCATCCCGAACCCGGAAGTTAAGCACTGCCGCGCCAATGGTACTTGGGCTTAAGCCCCGGGAGAGTAGGTCACCGCCAAACCTAGTAAAAGCCCAAAACATCTCTCTAACGATGACACAAATCTGACACTGACGCGGGATGGAGCAGCCCGGTAGCTCGTCAGGCTCATAACCTGAAGGTCGTAGGTTCAAATCCTACTCCCGCAACCAGCGTCAGAAAATCTCAGAACAGCCCGGTCACACTACAATTGATCCCCAAGATCAATCGCTTAACACACTCAACCCGTCAGAACCATAAAACAATGGGGTGAGAG
>NZ_JBQFTX010000015.1:0-6932 GCF_056538905.1 Ruegeria sp. BE10 | reverse complement strand
TCCGCCACATCCGACGGCGCAACAGGCAAAACATCACGCGCAGGCCCCGAAAGGCTGGAAACGCGATTGATAAAAGGGTTCATGCTCATCAACCCAACCTCACTCAGTCATCTCAATCAGAAACACCATAAACAAAACACAACTAACACAACCAAAACACACCGAACGGAACGGCTGCACCAAGCTTTCTGGGCAACAAAAAAGGCCCCCGTCCGGGGGCCTGATCAATGCGCCAGACCTGGCTGCGTGACGTCGGATGGGGTTGGAACGTCAACCCTTTGCGCCCTGACCGCGTGCATAAACATCCTCGTACCGGACGATATCATCCTCACCGAGATAGGTTCCGGTTTGAACTTCGATCAGAACCATCGGCACCTTTCCAGGGTTCTGCATCCGATGCACCGCCCCCAACGGGATGTAGACCGATTGGTTCTCGGTCACCAACTGTTCCTTGTCGTCGATCGTCACAAGGGCCGTGCCTTCGACAACGATCCAGTGTTCCGAGCGGTGGACATGGCTTTGCAGGCTCAGCGACGCGCCGGGGTGGACGTGAATACGCTTAACCTGGAACCGGTCGCCAACCACAAGGCTTTCGAACCAGCCCCAAGGGCGGTGATCCTTAGGGAAGGTTGTAGCCTGTGCAGCGCCTTTTTCCTTTAGCGCGCTCACCGCTTTCTTAACGTCCTGGGCCCGCGAGGCATCCGCAACCAGAACCGCATCATTCATCGCCACGGCGATGATGTTTTCAAGCCCTATGCCCACCAGCTCCAACTGGTCACTGTCCGAGCGCAGCAGCGCGTTGTGGCAATCAATGGCTGTGGCTCCGCCGCTGGTCACCACGCCGTCAGAATCCGGCCCGCTTTCTCGCCAGACTGCATCCCATCCACCCAGATCGGACCAAGCCGCGTCAAACGGGACAACCGACAGGTTCGTCGCCTTCTCCATCACCGCGTAATCGATTGAGATATCTTCGGCCTTGCCCCAGGGTTCAGGGTTCAAGCGCAGAAAGCCCAGATCCGGCGTTGCCGTATCGACGGCTGCCTCGACGGGCGATAGCAGTTCGGGCGCATGAGCCCGAAAGGCCGCAATCATATCCGATGCACGGAAAAGAAAGATCCCGGCATTCCATTTGAAATTGCCCGCTTCGAGCATTTCAGTTGCGCGAGCCAGATTTGGTTTTTCCACGAACTTTTTCAGCGAAACGGGTGATCCGCCGCTGTTCGATCCGCTCGCCAATTCGAGATAACCATAAGCCGTTTCCGGATGCGTTGGGGTGATCCCGAATGTTACCAGTTGCCCTTGCTCGACAGCCTCCAACCCGCGGGCAACCGCATTCTGGAACGCCGCTACATCAGGCACTACGTGGTCGGACGGCGCAACCAACAGCACCGCGTCCGGATCCTCGGCATGGGCGCGCAGCGCGGCAGCGAGGACCGCTGGGGCCGTATTCCGCCCTTCGGGCTCAATCAAAATAGCACCGGGATCAATGCCGACGGCCTGCAATTGCTCGGCCACGATGAAGCGGAAATCCGAATTGGTCAAAACCACCGGAGCAGCGAATTCCAACCCCGCCGCCGCGCCGGACAAACGCCGAGCTGAGGCCTGGAAAAGTGTCTCATCCCCAACAAGCGGCACAAATTGTTTGGGGTAACTCTGCCGCGACAACGGCCAAAGACGCGTCCCGGACCCGCCGCAAAGAAGAATAGGGGTGATCAACATTATAAGCTCGAAACCTGATTTAATTTAAACAGGTCCTATAAGATGTGAATTAGCGTGACAAGATTTTGCTCAGCTTCAACAGGAAAAAGCAAGTGCAACCGCGGATTTGCGCCTGTACGGGCTCAGTTTTCAGCCTTGTGCCGTCAAAAATCTGGGCTCCCCACCATCCAGGCAAACTGCACTTAACACACCAGTTGCAAAAGCGCCGGTATCAATGGAAATTCGTCCCTTTTGCGCGCCAGCCTCACCGACAATCGTATGCCCGTGTACAACCCAAACACCGTCGCGCCTGATTGTTTTTAGAAATGACGGATGACCCCAGATAAGAGTCTTTTCCGACTGGTTGGTGGGCGGAACATTGGGGTCAGCACCGGCATGCACCACAAGGACGTTGCCCGACATTTCCCAGGTCTTCAGCCCGATCACCCATTGATACAACGTGTCGCCCATCGCCTCTTGGAACCTGTCCCGGCACTCTGTCAGCTCATCACCGGTCATCTCAGCCCGGACCCCGCGCACATCGAACGAGGCCAAAGTCTGCAACCCGCCATAACGCAGCCACCGCGGACCCTGTTCCAAAGGGTCTTTCAGGAACCGCAGCATCATCTCTTCATGATTGCCTTTCAGGCAGGTTACATCGGGGCGCGCACTGATCAAGCGCAAGACCTCGGCGCTGCATTCTCCGCGGTCGACATAATCGCCCACCAGAATGATCCGATGGTCCTGCGGCACCTTGTTCAGTAGCTTTTCCAACTGCACGACGCAGCCATGCACGTCACCGATAACGCATATTGGAGTATCTGGGGTTGGTGGCAGAAACGGGGCACGCCGCCTGAACCGTCCGAAAAGGGATGACAGCACGATGAACTTTTCTCCTGCCCGGTTAGCCGTGAAAGGAGCCGATACAGGAAATCCGGCACCGGCCTTAGATCCAAACGTGATACCCGGCGACCTGACTGCGGGCAAGACCGGGTTCAGGCGGTTCGGCAGGCGGGCACGCCCATCTGTATGATCTCGCGGCCTTTGACCTTATAGAGCCCGTTGATCCGATTCCGGGCTTTGGTCATGAACCAGGATTTCAGCGGTTCCGGATAATAAGCAGCCATGATCTGACTGAAATAGTCGAAATCTTCTTGCGCAAGCGGACGACCGCTTTGGGAAGGACCGTGAAACCCAAAGGTGGTATCAGGATCAACGCAAGTTCCGGGCAACCCCAGAAACATCGTGCATGTCGAATAGCAGATACGGCCCCTGATCTCGACCAGAACTCCGTTGCGCTTGAGGTTTTCCAACTCGATCAAACGGTCATGCAGATAGCCGCCGCGATCGCTTCCCACGACCAGCAACTGCTGTGCCTGGGCGCGTGTTGGCGCAAGGGTCACCGGTATCAATGTCGCGACACTCAGCAAGACGATAGAAAACCGGACAATGCTACAAGCAGAGCGCTGTCCTGTTTGCGCTGACGCTTTGAAACAACAGTCGAGGAAACTCGGCATGGTTCTATCTCCGATTCCAGTAATGATCTGGATCAGGGCTAGAGAACCGCGATGCCTCAGCTGTGCGCTGCCTGTGGCGAAACTTGGCCTTAAATCAATGTTTTAATAGGTTTTTTATGTAAACTTTCCATGTCCAATACGCACGCAGCGTTGCGAGAATGACGCTTAGGGTCATGGGACGGTCTTAGATTCGGTGTCGCCGGGCGATACAGCGACAGATGCGTCTGCCCGATAGAACAAGCGCACAGAGATCAATACTCTCAGTCACTTGTAAACAAAACGCAGTATATCAGATCAAACACCCTTTACCAAACTGCCCACAAGTTTTGGACGCAACCAAGCGTGCGGGCGCGGATGTTTTTTTGTTTACCAGAGACTTGAAGCCAAACAGGGCTTTTCACCCGCATGTTTGTTCAGCAGCTTTGGAATAATGCGGGCAAGTTCTAATTCGACCAGCGCTTGGTACGCCGCTGGAGACGCCAAAGATCACACCAGTAAGAAATCCGCCAAGGTGAGCAAAGGGCGACCTTCCACCACTTCCGACTTTCCTGAAAAAGCTTTTGTTCATATTCCTTTTTGGAATAACGTTTGGGCAGCGCGATATGGATTCTTGAACTGAATTCCTGAGACGTGGCAGAGGCGGTTGCATTCAACATCGCACTCGTTTGCAAGGCCAACTGACGCCTCAGGCCGACTTCGAAGCTCGAGGGATGCACATAATCCAATACCATGTTGGCACTGTCACCACCTGCATCCGCCCAACTGACACCCAGCGCCGTATTGGTGAACACAACCGTGCTTTGCAGGTCGTCCCAATCGCTGTAAAAACTGTCCCATACCGCCGGGCGCACGATGTCCTGCAAAACGAACCCTTCGGCAAGAAACAGCAATGCCCAAAAGCTGGGCCATGAAATCAGCAGATCCTGAACCTGTTGTTCAGCTACGGGAACCGGTGAGAATACTACAATATCAGCGTAACTCGTTAGCAGGTTTACACTGTGTTCCGCTTCACTCAGGCTTGCCGCAGGAACGCCCTTAGTGACGTGAATGATACGAAGACCACCATCAGTGGCCTTCTGAGGAGAAACGGTCTTAGACAGCGCGCTAAAGGAAGATTGAGTGACACGTGGAACACCGCTCTGCTCATAGGCCGCGCACCATTCCGTGTGCTTTCGGCCTTCAAGAACGATAATTTCACTTACATGTTGCTTGCACGCTGAAACAACCTTCTCAACGGCTAAGCTCCTTGTTTCACTGTCATTCATTCAGATTTACACTCTGGCGGGTTTAGTAGGTATTCCTAAAGATTTGGACCGCTGTCCGGATTTTCGAGCGACATTAAAAATGCTGCCCAGATATCTCTAACCTCTGATTTTGAGACATTGAATGGGCGATTTCCGTAAACGAACTCCAGTTGCTTCCCAGCAAAAGCGGCGCACGCGACAGCAGGATTACATCTGCCAGCGCATATTTAAGCTGCACTTCAGATCGGTCATATACCGTTCTTGGCAGGCTGGTCACGCGATCTTGGTATTTCGCAGCGAAAGCACCATAGGATTCCGAGTTATCCGACGCCAGAAAAATCGTGGAATCGCCCTTGGCCTCCAGCAGTTGATCCAGACGTTTGAAGAAGAACGCATAGTGGGATCTGCTGCGGGCACGTCTGGAAATCTCGTCTTCTGACCGCGACCAGTCACCGGGAACGTCCCCATGAGGGTCCGTGGCCGCGCCGCCATTCATTCGCACGTGTACGGCGATGTCGTTTTGGCTGCGGACGGACTCGATCATCTCTTGCACATCCGCACTCGGTTTCAGCTCACGCAGGAATTTCCGTTCAATGGGGTCGTAGGGTTTGCCGAATGTAAACCTGTAAGCCGATTGGATGACGATATCCCGCTGCGCCTTAACCAATGAGGCGGTGTCAAAGGCCTCCCGGAATGCCTTGCTCATCAGGTCGACCGTTAACGCGTTCTCCGGGTCGTTCTCTTTGGTATCTTCGACAGCCCCGTCAAAGTCGAACAATGACGCAAAGGTGCAATCGCAATGTTCGTCAGGTACCCAGCGAATGATCAGTTCGCGATCGTGGATTTGTGAAAATGAAAACCCCGAAGCAATTGCACGCAATCGGTTGCCCAAACCATGCTGCGCATCGACGACAAGTTTTGGCTTTTGCAGGCTATGCCCCAGCGGAACGGTAACTTCGCCTGTGTTCTCTTCCGGTTGCAGCGACGTGTTGCTGATGGCCACTATGGCATCTTCCAACGAGCGGGTCATCAACGCATAATCCACAGCTTCGCAGGAAACAGAGACCGCAACACCTTTGAACACATCATGTATTGCGCTAACCGCTGCTTCGGCGCGTTCCATCCGCGTGCCAATAAGGTTTGTATCTACGCCGTAGGGGTGGCTGCGTCTTAACCGCAATATGTTCGCGGTTTCACTAAGCACCCGGAAACCCGTCATAGGGCAACTCACATCCCATGGGGCGCAGGACGACGCAGTTTGCCGGTTCAGCGCGATCCAGAACTGCGGATAAGATTGCACTTCATCCCATCCGGTGACCGGTGTGCTTTTGGGGCGCTCAACGCGTCTTACGTCGGAATGATCAATATGGCTGATGGTGTCGGGATCGACATCTTCTCTTTGCACGCCTGCGTCGGTCAGGCGTCCGTACAGGTCGTCGTCATCCCAGCCATAGGTGACAATCCGCTCGTTGAAGCCGTTAACAGCCAAAAGATTTTCACGCCCAACGACGAAAAAGCCGTTCACGTGGCTTTGTCCGGATTTCACCTGGCGCCAGTTTCCTGCAGTCAGTTGGTCAACACCTGTTGTGTTGCGGCTAAAGAACTCTGAATCGAGGATAATGTCACTGTCGACTTTGATAATCTTGTCTTTGGTCGCAGCGCGGAATCCCAGATTATACGCGTGGGACAAAATCCAGGATCCTTCATCCTCGACCCGAAGAATGCGTATACGTGGATCAGTTATCCCCGCTTTCCGAAGAGTGATCTCTACCGGAATTTCCGAACACCAGTCCACGATGATAACTTCGCCAATTTCCTGATGTACAAGCCACGTTGGCAATGTCTGCGCCAGGTGGTCATTTCGGTTCATGCAGCATGTGACAGCAGCAAAACCGGGTTCCATGGCTGCATCGGGTTCATATTCTGCGCCAGCTTCTTCAAATTTTGGAAGGTTGCGCCAAACGTCAGGTTGCGTTCGTATCTCATTGTAGAGGGCAGAAACCGAAGTTGGTGATTTAGCGTTCCGCACCGAAAGCTGTGCTCGAATCAAACTGCGAAATGTGTCCCTGGCCTCAACTGTTGTGACGGTGTCATCAGATGCGTTCGCATCGCAGAGGCTTGCAACTATATCTTTAGAAGATTGCATTTTCTCAGTTTGAACCCTTGGTATGCCAATGCCTTCGGTATCTTAATATTTTGGTCGTTCAATACATTCCAGCTAGGATTGCGTACAAACAACTTGAGCACCGAGTACCTGTTTGTTCAGGCGTGTCAATCACCAAAGACGGTATCATTGAAGCAAGCCTCCAAGATTTCAACCTGGATGAGCGGTGATACGCCGGAATCATTGTTTTGACGCCCTTGTCAAGTAAGCTTGCTGTCTTGGCTGGTCGAGCGTGTCAGTGGGTTTTAGGCTTTTGGTCCCAGAGGCTGAGGTCTATTTGGTTTTCCGGCATTGAAGCTTTGTTTTGGA
>NZ_JBQFTX010000014.1:0-16215 GCF_056538905.1 Ruegeria sp. BE10 | reverse complement strand
ATAAGGTCATGTCGCCATCCGAGGCCGAAGTCACCAAGGCACAGCGCATTCTTGTCGCCATGGCCGAGGCTGAATCGGCGGGCAAAGGCGCGGTGTCTCTGGATGGCCGTCTGATCGACTATGCCTCAATCCGTCAGGCCGAAGTGCTGGTCGAAAAAGCAGGCCAGATCGCAGCAGCTTGATCGCATCATGACTGTGCAATCGTCCATATCGCTGCGCGATAGAGCCGCCGCCATCTTTGCCGAAGCCGTCGCCGCGGCGGACCCGGCGAAGTGCCTGCGCCAGCGGTTGCAATCAGCCCCATTGCCGTCACCAGAACCTGGCGGGCGAAGCATCCTGATTGCAATTGGGAAGGCTGCCCCTGCCATGATGGAGGAGGCATTGCAGCATGTTCAGGGCGACCATGTCGCCCTGATCGTAACCCATAGCGACAACCGGAGCGAAGTCCCCGGTGCGACGGTTTTGACCAGCGGGCACCCCATCCCAGATGAACGCGGTTTGAAAGCCGGGCGACAGATCATCGCATTGCTCAGCGCAGCACGTAAGCAGGATCAAATCATTGCACTGATCTCCGGCGGGGGGTCGGCCTTGGTTCCCGCGCCTGTTGATGGTTTGACCCTTTTGGACAAAATTGCGGTCAATGAGGTTTTGTTGTCTTCCGGGCTGGACATCGTTCAGATGAACCTTGTGCGCCAGCACCTGAGCCAGCTCAAAGGCGGCGGGTTTTTGCTGCACGGCGCACCTGCCCCGATCACGGCGTATATCCTGTCGGATGTCATCGGTGATGATCTTCGGGCCGTAGCCAGCGGACCAACCGCCTTACCAATCGGCAGCCACGCGGACGCCCGCAGAACCTGCATCGAGGCCGGGATCTGGCACCGGCTACCAAAAGCCGTCCGTGCCCATCTGGAGAAGAGTATTCCTGAACATACCATAGCAGTTGAGGCAACAAATAGCCTAATTGGGTCGAACACAATTAGTTTGGAAGCCGCGTTTCGCTATGCGGCGCAGAACTACCGTACTGAAATTGTGTCCGACGCGTTGATTGGAGATGTGTCCGACGTGGCTGAACGGATTTTCCAAGCAGCCTTGTCCGCCACTTCGAACCGCCCAACCGCCCTGCTGTTTGGTGGTGAAACGACTGTACGTCTGCAAGGAAAGGGTTGCGGCGGGCGCAACCAGGAATTGGCACTGCGCGTCGCCCAACTGACGCAAGACCGCACGATACCCGGAAATTGGGTTTTTCTTAGCGGTGGTACGGATGGCCGCGACGGCCCAACCTCGGCGGCTGGCGCGATAGTGGATGCAGGGACGCTTACCCGAATCCGCGCGTCGGGACATGACCCTACCGCTCTGTTGGCGAGCAACGACAGTCATAAGGCTTTGACGCTGTCTGGTGATCTTCTGATGACCGGAGCGACCGGGACCAATGTAGCCGACATTCAGGTAATGCTGCTTGGGTCTAACGTTTGAAAGCCCGCGAATAGATCAGCAGATACTTAGATCTGTATTAAGCGATCTTCAGGTTTCAAACTCATCAAAGAGACACACACCGACCACAATTGCTGGATGCTGGCGGGGAACGATTTCGAACCCAAGCCGAACTATGGCAAAGTGATCAAGGGTGTCGGGGAGTCGTCACACCAACTTATAGTCGACAAAGAAATTCTGATGTTCGAATTTCGAGCGGCCCCTGTTTGTCTCACTCTCGGAGTTAGAGATGGTTGTTTTCAATGCGAACGTTCAGGCCTTAGTACAACCAATTATCCAGATTCGGTACAATCTCGTTTGCTACCCACGGCGGTTCTATCACAGAGGTCAGGCATGCTATCGGTAATACCGTCTAGTCATAGAAATTTGAGTTCTAGAATTTTTCTGTCAGCATCATTATTTTACTAGCAGGAAAAAATGGTGCTATGGTAGACCGAGTTGGATTGGGTAATGCACGTCGTCTACTTGCAGAACCCGTTTGGACAAGTGTAGCAAGACATTGAAAGAACGAAATTGAAAAAAACCGACAAAGAAATGGCGACAAATCTGACACAGGATCCACATTCTGTTCGCTCGGGTGACAGAGAAAAAGTTCTTGAAGTTGCCATTGGTCGCGAGGTTCGCGCTTTTCGCAAAAAGCAGAATACTACGGTCGCGGAATTGGCTCAGCTGACCGGATTGTCGATTGGTATGCTGTCCAAGATCGAAAACGGGAACACATCGCCTTCCCTGACGACTTTGCAATCGCTTGCTGATGCACTTTCAGTTCCTCTGACAAGCTTTTTCAGACAATTTGAAGAGCGCCGCGAGGCGGTTCATACCAAAGCGGGTGAAGGCGTCGAGTTAGAGCGCGAAGGAACACGCGCCAATCATCAATATAATTTGTTGGGGCATATTGGTGCAAACGGTTCTGGGGTAATCGTAGAGCCCTACCTGATCACCCTGACCGTTGAATCCGACGTGTTCCCAACATTTCAACATGATGGAATCGAGACGATCTACATGCTGGAAGGCGAGGTAGATTACCGTCACGGAGACAAGATTTACCCCCTGAAACCGGGTGACACCTTGTTCTTTGACGCCGACGCACCGCATGGTCCAGAACGGTTGGTGAATCTGCCGGCACGCTACATTTCAGTGATCAGCTATCCGCAGACAAATTGACCGGCTTGCGCAACAAGAAATCCGTGGGTCTGTCACAGCCGACGTGGCTGCCGGTACTTACGATTGTAAATCCAAGCCTTGAAAACACACGGTGGTTTTCAGTGAGTTCCACGCGCGTTTCCAGTTCCAACGCTGATAGACCAAGGTCTGCTGCACGACTTGCAGCGTGATCTACCAAAGTGCGGCAGATACCCCGCCCCCGCATTCCTTCCTTCACCGCCAGCTTTCCAAGGTACAAGCTGTTGGCTTTGGGCGTCAAAAACATGCACGCGAATAGCGGTTGGCCCATGGCCCAGATTTCACCACCGCCCCTACAATGCGCCTGCATTCCTTCCACTGTTAGATTATGGATAGACGAAGGAGGATTAATTCGGGCATCCATATACCGAAATGACGCGCGAAGCAGTGCAAGCGCGTCATACAATGCGAAGTCATCGGGCTGAATGAGCCAAGGTGTTTTGCCTGCATCAGTCATTTGAGCCAAAACACGTCAAGGTGATCGCTTACTTTGACAAAGGCGGCTCTGTTTCCAGATCCGGCCATATACCGGGAGAGGTCGGTAATCCGTCGTCAAACTGACTAAGGTAGTCCAACATCATTGGGCGGTTGTCGATAAACCCCTTGTAGGTGGCGAGTTCAACCGGAAGGTCGCGAACAACACGGTGCAGCCGGCGACCCCATTTCGGCACCGTCATCAGATCTTGAAAACTGCAAAGATAACAACGGATTGGGAATACTAGCGCGTTTGATCGCGGCAATCGGAAGAATGTTTGCAATTCGACCCGAAGATGCTGCTTATGGGCTATGTTTTCGGGCGTCAGTGTGGTCTTTTGGATGCCCCATTTGTGATAGTTTTCCGGGCTGGTATCCAACAGCGGGTTCACCGTCATGGTCCAGTTCAGCCGCCGTGCTGGCGCGCCCTGTTGAATGTTCAGCAGAAACTTCAGCGCGCGCTTGAAAATCCCCATCTCATGGGCTTTTGGAACCGGCGCGTGCCATTCGAAAAAATTCATACCGATGTCGAAATCCAGGCTCCAATCGGCCTGGGTCGTGACCATACCAGCGTCCATCCACAACATCTCGTCCCGCTGGTCCAGCACTGCGAAATCGCCTTGCGCCTGACGGGTAATGTACTCCATCGGCCCGTAAGGCAGCGTGGTTTCATCCATGAAGGTAAAGCTGTGATCGATCCCCAGTGGCTTGTTGATCCAGCGCCACTGATTGCCGTTGCGGTGCAGTTCGAACAGGTCTGGGTAGTCCTCGGATTTGCTGACCATGATCAGTTCCAGCAGGTCCCAGCCCGCCAATGTCATATGCGGCAGAGACTGACAGCGCAGCGGGTCCTGATCAAGAACGATGGCGCGGTCTTTCATTTCCGAGACATAGTGTTCATCCACGTCGAACCGCATCTCATAGACCGAGCCCTCAGGCCCGCCCCGGTGCTGTTCCATGTTGACAGAATACATGTAGCTGTCTTCGTGGAACGGAAACGGAAAGCGTTTGATCGCCCATTCCGAGTTGTGGAACGTATAGTCGTCGCGGAAGGACTCGTCGTTGAATTGAATGGTCATGGTGGGCCTCCTCTCAGCGGTCCAGCACGAGGGACTTGCCCTCGAAACGCGATACGCAGGGCATGATTTTCTTGCCTGCTGCCTTTTCTTCGTCGGTCAGCCAGTGATCGCGATGAACAAAATTGCCGTCGTGATCCAACACAACGGTTTCGCATTGGCCACAGGCCCCGCCTCGGCACAGATACGGGGCGTCGACACCTTCGCGTTCGATAGCCTCCAAAAGGCTTTCGTTTTCACCCACATGAATGACCTTGTCGGAAGACGCCAGACGCACTTCGAACGGTTTGCCGGGCTGAGGCGCTAAGAATTCCTCGTAATGCACGCAGTCTTCGGGCCAGCCTTCTGCGGCGGCAGTATTGCGCACCCAATCGATCATGCCCTTTGGTCCGCAGACATAGACATGGGTGCCCAGGGGTTGCCCGCTGAGAAGGTTTTCCAGATCAATCGCCTGGTTCTGATCGTCGTAGTACAGATGCGTTTCGTTCGGATGCCTGTCTGTCAGCTGATCCGCATAAGATGCCAGCGCCTGATTACGGCACGCATAGTGCAGTTCCCAATGCCCATGCAGCAGTTCTAGCTGTTTGATCTGCGCCAGAAACGGGGTGATCCCGATACCACCGGCCAGAAACAGGTGTTTGCGGGCCCGCAAATCAAGCGAGAATAGGTTGACCGGGTAGCTGATGGTCATCTCGTCGCCCAGCTTGACCTGACGGTGCATGAACAACGACCCTCCCCTGCCCTGATCATCGCGGCGAACCGAGATCGTATAGGATGATTGATCGAACGGATCGGACATCAGGGAATAAGGGTTGAGCCGGGTGATGCCGCCATCCTGCATTTCGACCACGGTATGTGCACCGCCCGAAAAGGTTGGCAACTGACTGCCGTCAACGCGTTCGAACCGGAACCGTGTTACCAATTCGTTCAGCGGGGTAATTTCTGTAACTTTGACCTGAATTTTCTCTGCGCCACTCATTCGTAGATTCCCTTCGGCTCGGGCACGTTCCCATGGTCCTCAGCGTCAACGCGGACGCCCTGATAGGCGGCAAGGCGGCGGGAATAGTGGTCGCGCACAAAAAGGTTTAAACCACAGTGCGAGCAAACAAACGGATCGACCTCGACATCATCGGTAATGCCCTTGCAGTGCACACATTGCATACGGCGCGCAGTCGAGCCGCGATGCTCGGTCTGGATCGCGGTATGTGGCAAGCCAACAGCCATCACCTCATTCATAGCCTGACCCATCATGCCCTCTGTGCCGGTCAGATAGACCTGCAACCCCATATGCGCATCCTCCAGCACACGGCGAATGCGCTGTAGCGCGGCCTCATAGGACGGGCCTTCGTAGAATTGCGCGGGATTCAGCGCTTGCAGTTTTGTCGTGAAATCCGTCCCTTTGGGAATATAGATCAAGTGGGTTTTGGCCATCAGGTCAGGTGTCGCGATGTCAAGAACGGCTTCGGCCCCTTCGGCCTCGGCGATCATGAGATGATGTTCACCTGAGCGAACCTCTAGCGTACCCCAGACCGGGCGGCTTGCGATTGACTTGGGAAATTCGAACTTTGACATTTTGCCCTCAAATAGGAAAAGGGCGCCTCGGTGTGTCCGTTGCGCCCCCTTAAACTCAGCCCTTTGCGGTTCTGATCGATTTGTCCTGGTCGTAGAACGGCATCTCTTCCGCAGTCGCTGCTATTTCTGTCCCGTCGCCGTTTCGTACCGTCAGCTGGGTGCCGGGTGAGGCACAGGCGACTGGCATCCGCGCGATACCTACGTTGTGGCCATTGATCTCGGAATACATGCCGAAGGTGACAACGCCGACCTTTTCGCCGTTTTGCAGCAGATCCGCACCCTCATCCGCCGGAATTGTACCGTCCAGTTTGACACCGTAGATCTTGAACCGCTCTTTACCTTTCAAGGCGTAGTGGTTCTCGGCACCGATAAAACCAGTTTTGCCCGGTGAGACTGTAAATTCCAGGCCCAGTTCCCAAAGCGTATCGCCGCATGTTTCATCGTCGAACGGATAGGTTTCCGAATTGTCGCCTGGATAGAACAGAAGGTAGCTTTCGGTTCGCAGCAGATCGAGTGTCGAGAACTGGACCGGAACGATGCCCATATCCTTGCCTTCGGCCAGGATGTTGTCCCAAAGGTGCACGGCATGCTTGGCCTGACAGAAAATCTCGTACCCGCGTTCACCGGTGTAGCCGGTCCGCGAAATCATCACCGGGCAGCCATAGAGCTTGGTTTGCATGATACCGAAGTAGGCCAGATCACGAATTCCGGGAACATGCTTGGCCAGGAAGTCCACCGCAACCGGTCCCTGCAAAGACATGTCGTGCATGTCGTCGTCAAAGATGACCGAACAATTCTTGCCAGCCGCCACTGATGTCAGCTGCTCCATGCCCGTTCCTGTGCCGTGCACGACAAGCCACGTGTTCACTGACAGGCGGTAGATGATGCAATCGTCAACGAACTTGCCTTCGGGATTCAGGATCGACGCATAAGTCGACCGACCCGGCATGATCTTTTCCACGTTCCGCGTGGTAACGCGGTCAATAACATAAGCCGCATCTTCGCCGACCACGTGAACCTTTTTCAGACCCGACACATCCATCAGACCGGCCTTAGTACGGATGGCTTCGTAATCCGCCTTGGCGCGTTCCGGGCTATGGTCATAGAACCATGCGGTTCCCATACCGTTCCAGTCTTCTAACTCGCCGCCGATCTCGGCATGGCGCTGCGCAAGGGCGGACGTCCTCCAAAGAATGGCCATTGTTCAGCTCTCCCGTTGATTGCTTTTTTGTTGACCATATTGAGGCCGATGTCAGATTGAAAATCAACACCCATGTGCAGATTTTTTTCCTGTTGGGAATATTAGGCTGCAATTTGTGCACCCTAATATAAATTACCGAGAATGGCATAAGTGGTTATTTATCAATGCCATGGGTTGAATTTCGATGGGCCTAAAAGTGCAGGAACCAAATGCCTAAAAGATGTTTGCCCCACATATCTATTGACAGGTCGCCAATGAAATTGTCCCCTGAGTAGATAAATATTCCCAGCAGGAAATTCTTCGCAGAAAGACCTCCTGCTGCAACAACAGGGAGACTACGAAGTGGATGGTAATCTAAATGCACTAACGACGGTCTTTACCGAGTTCTACTACTGGGTAACGGTCGTTTTCATGTTCCTGATCCATGTGGGCTTTTGCATGTACGAGGTCGGTGCCAGTCGTGCCCGCAACCATATGCACACATTGATGAAAAACATCATGATCATCCCGCTGGTAACGGTCACATTCTTCTTCTTTGGATGGTGGATTTACTGGGCCTTTCCGAACTTTCCGTTCTGGGGCGGTCTGGACACCGAAGCGGGCGCTGCCAATCTGCCCTGGGCTGATACGATGGCGACTAATTTAAGTGACAGAATCACCGGCGTCTTCTGGGCCGCGTTCTTGCTGTTCTCATGGACTGCCGCCTCGATCGTTTCAGGTTCTGTAATCGAGCGGATCAGATCCTCTGCCCTGTGGGTCCATGCTGTAATGATTGGTTCTGTTTGGTGGATCATAGACGCTGCGTGGGGCTGGCACTATGGCGGCTGGATGGTACGCCTTCTTGGTTACCACGACGCCTATGCTTCAGGCGTTATCCACGCGATTGCAGGTGGCTACGCGCTTGGCGTGATTATGGTTCTGGGTCCACGCCTGGGTAAATTTGCCAAGGACGGTACGCCGCGGGATATTCCGCCGCACAACCCCTGGATGCTAACCATCGGGATATTCCTTATCTACACTGGTTTCTGGGGCTTCTACGCCGCGTGTAACGTTCCAGCGATCTCGCCTGAGGCAATCGACGGTCAAATCACAGGTGTGACTTGGACCGCAACCAACATCTATCTGGCCCCAACTACGCTCTCCGCGATTACCTTCAACTTCCTGATGTCGCTGTCCGGCGGGTTGATGGCAGCGTATGTGGTTTCCAAAGGCGACGCCTTCTGGACATTCTCGGGCGGTCTGGCCGGAATTATCACCGCCTCGGCAGGTAACGATCTGTATCACCCGATCCAGGCAATGATCATTGCCGCCATCGGTGTCGTGATCGTTTACAAACTGCACTATTGGGTTGAGCGTCGGTTCAAGCTGGATGATGCCGTTGGGGCTGTCGCCGTGCATGGCTACGCAGGGTTCGTTGGCTTGGTGATTTCGGGCTTTGTCCTCTGGGGTGTGCCTTCTTCTCCATATGAAGGCTACGCGACGATTAACCCGGTCGGTCAAATCACTGGTGCTGTCATCATGTTCTTTGTTCTTGGCTTCTTGCCAGGTTGGATTCTGGCGAAAATTCAATCGGCCGCTGGTGTTCTGCGCATCCCGGAAGAAGTTGAACTTCAGGGTCTCGATTACGCTGAACACCATGCCTACGAAGACGCCAAAGCCGCGATTATTGCAGCCGACAAGGAAGAACTGGCTGCCCGTGGCGTAGCAGCTAAGTAAGGGAGAATAATATGTCTACCAATGGATATACAAATTGGGCCGTGGATCTGGCCGAAGTCGGACCAATCTATCCCTTCCAAGGTTACGAAGTTCTGATGGTCATTGTGGGCGTCATATTCTGGATCGGATGGCATCGCATCCAATTTGTCCGGGAAGGCGAGCACCTTGAGAAAGCCCGTCACACCGGCGACGAAGAAAAAGTGAAAGCACAGCTGGAACGATACTGATCCGGCTTTGAAAGCTGGCAATGGGCATAAATCTAAATTCTTGCCCATTGCCTCTCAGGAAAATTTATTTCCTATGATTATTGATGTCCGTTTGAATTGTTGGTACCGTAGAATCATAACGAAACACACAAGGAGATCTGCCAGCCATGTGCGGAATTGTTGGATTATTCCTCAAAGACCAGTCTCTTGCGCCCCAACTGGGCAATATGCTGACAGACATGCTGATCACGATGACGGATCGGGGCCCCGACAGCGCGGGGATTGCGATTTATGGTGAGGAATTAGGTGGCAAGACTAAGATGACGCTGCAGTCGCCCAATCCCAAGGACGACTTTGCCGGTCTAGCCGAAGAGCTGGGGCAGCACTTAGGCCTGGTGGTAAGCCAGACTGATAATGACACGCACACTGTGCTTGAAGTTCCGGCCGGGCAGTTTGAAGCGGCGCGGGCCGCGTTGGCAGAGATCCGGCCTTCGGTCCGGATCATGAGCCGGGGCGAGATGCTGGAGATCTACAAGGAAGTTGGCCTACCCAAAGACGTGGCCGCGCGCTTTGACATCAGCAGCATGAGCGGCACGCATGGCATTGGTCATACACGCATGGCGACGGAATCTGCGGTCACGACGATGGGTGCGCACCCGTTCAACACCGGACCCGATCAGTGTCTGGTTCACAACGGCTCGCTGTCAAACCACAACTCGCTGCGCCGCAAGCTGCGTCGCGAAGGAGTGGTAATCCAAACCGAAAACGATACCGAGGTCGGTGCCGCCTATCTGACCTGGAAGATGATGAACGGGGCCACCTTGGGTGAGGCGCTGGAAAGCAGCCTTGAGGATCTGGATGGCTTCTTCACCTTTGTTGTCGGCACCAAGGATGGGTTCGGCGTGGTCCGCGATCCGATCGCCTGCAAACCGGCAGTAATGGCCGAGACCGATCAATACGTGGCCTTTGGCAGCGAATATCGGGCGCTTGTGAACCTGCCCGGCATTGAAGACGCCCGCGTCTGGGAGCCGGAACCGGCAACGGTTTACTTCTGGTCCCACAACGACAGCCCGACAACGACGGAAAAGGCCGCCTGACATGCAGACCTATGATCTTGAAGCAAACGGCCTGCGCGGGCTGAACGCAACGCTGCAATCGCAATCCACCGAGACGAACCAAACCAGTTGGGAGGTTGTGAACCCCAAGGGCAGCCACGCGATTGCCGTCGGGCTGGACGCGCCCATCGAAGTGACAGTCAAGGGGTCCACCGGCTACTACTGCGCTGGCATGAACCAGCAGGCGACGGTCAAGGTTGAAGGCTCGGTCGGGCCTGGCGTGGCCGAGAACATGATGTCCGGTCAGGTGATCGTCGATGGCGATGCCAGCCAGTATGCCGGGGCCACGGGTCATGGCGGGTTGCTTGTGATCAAGGGCAATGCAAGCTCGCGTTGCGGAATTTCGATGAAAGGCATCGACATCGTTGTGCATGGCAGTATCGGCCACATGTCGGCCTTTATGGCACAGGCCGGTAACCTTGTGGTCTGTGGCGATGCAGGCGACGCGCTTGGCGACTCGCTGTATGAAGCGCGACTGTTCGTGCGCGGCTCGGTCAAAAGTCTCGGCGCTGACTGCATCGAGAAAGAGATGCGCCCCGAGCACCTGGAGATTCTGAAGGACCTGCTGGATCGCGCAGGCGCGGACGCCAGTCCGGAAGAGTTCAAACGCTACGGCTCAGCTCGCGAACTGTACAACTTCGACATCGACAATTCCGCCGCTTACTGAGGAAGAAGGGTATGAAAGATATGGACGATCAGATCCCCCGCACCCTGCCGATCCAGTCGGCGACATTTTCCAACCCGATCAATGCCGAGATCCGTCGCGCCGCAGCCACGGGCATCTATGACATCCGCGGTGGCGGTGCCAAGCGCAAGGTGCCCCATTTTGACGACTTGCTGTTTCTGGGCGCGTCGGTGTCACGCTATCCGTTGGAAGGCTATCGCGAACGCTGCGACACCTCGGTAACGCTGGGCACGCGCTTTGCCAAGAAACCGATCGAACTGGACATTCCGATCACCATTGCGGGCATGAGCTTTGGCGCGCTCTCTGGCCCGGCGAAAGAAGCCTTGGGCCGGGGCGCATCGGCAGCTGGCACGTCAACCACCACCGGTGACGGCGGTATGACACCCGAGGAACGCGGTCACTCCAGCAAGCTGGTCTACCAGTATCTGCCCTCGCGCTATGGCATGAACCCAAACGACCTGAGGAAGGCCGACGCGATCGAGATCGTGGTCGGTCAGGGTGCCAAACCCGGTGGCGGCGGTATGCTGCTGGGACAGAAGATTAGCGACCGTGTGGCCGAAATGCGCACCTTGCCCAAGGGTATCGACCAGCGCTCGGCCTGTCGCCATCCTGACTGGACCGGCCCGGATGATCTGGAAATCAAGATCCTCGAACTGCGTGAGATTACAGACTGGCAAGTGCCGATTTATGTCAAGGTTGGCGCGACCCGCCCCTATTATGATACGGCATTGGCGGTAAAGGCCGGTGCCGATGTGGTGGTGATGGACGGGATGCAGGGCGGTACGGCCGCGACGCAGGACGTCTTTATCGAACATGTGGGCCTACCGACGCTTTCGTGCATTCGACCTGCCGTGCAGGCGCTGCAGGATCTGGGTGTGCATCGCGAGGTTCAGCTGGTGATCTCGGGCGGAATCCGCACCGGAGCCGACGTTGCCAAAGCCTTGGCGCTTGGCGCGGATGCGGTGGCCATTGGCACCGCCGCGTTGGTGGCGCTTGGCGACAACGATCCGAAATGGGAAGCCGAGTATCAGAAGCTGGGCACTACCACCGGAGCCTATGACGACTGGCACGAAGGTCAGGATCCAGCAGGCATTACTACACAGGATCCCGATCTTGCCGCCCGTCTAAACCCGGTCGAGGCCGGACGCCGTCTGCGCAACTATCTCAAGGTGATGACGCTTGAGGCACAGACCATCGCGCGGGCCTGTGGTCACAACCACTTGCACAACCTCGAACCCGAAGACCTATGCGCCCTGACCATGGAGGCAGCCGCGATGGCCCGAGTGCCCTTGGCCGGTACCAGCTGGTACCCGGGCAAAGAAGGGTTCTGAAAAATAATTGCGCGGCTCTCTGACAAGGGCCGCGTTTTGCATTTGAACAACGAAAAACAACAGGGAAAGGAAAGCCATCGTGACGACAGATCTCGCAGCTTTCGCAAAAGAAAAAGGCGTCAAATACTTCATGATCTCTTTCACCGACCTGTTCGGTGGGCAGCGGGCTAAGCTAGTGCCCGCACAGGCGATAGCCGATATGCAAGAAGATGGCGCGGGTTTTGCCGGGTTTGCTACCTGGTTGGACATGACCCCGGCGCATCCTGACATGTTGGCAGTGCCGGACCCCTCCTCAGTCATTCAATTGCCGTGGAAACCCGAGGTGGCTTGGGTTGCTGGCAACTGTGTGATGGAAGGCAAGGACGTCGCTCAGGCACCACGCAACGTGTTGAGACGCCTGATCGGTGAGGCCGCCGAAATGGGCATGCATGTCAAGACCGGCATCGAGGCCGAGTTCTTCCTGTTGACCCCTGATGGCGAACAAATCAGCGACCCGTTCGATACCGCCGAAAAACCTTGCTATGATCAGCAGGCGGTGATGCGCCGCTATGACGTGGTGCGCGAGATCTGCGACTACATGCTGGAATTGGGCTGGGGACCCTATCAGAACGACCACGAAGACGCCAATGGCCAGTTCGAAATGAACTGGGAGTTCGACGATGTCCTGCGCACCGCGGACAAGCACTCCTTCTTCAAGTTCATGACAAAGTCGGTGGCCGAAAAACACGGCTTCCGCGCTACTTTCATGCCCAAGCCCGTTGAAGGGCTGACTGGTAATGGTTGCCACGCCCATATCTCGGTCTGGGATGCGCCTGGGGCAGAGTCCAAAACGAACGTCTTTGCCGGTGAAGGCGAAGGCCCGACTGGCGAGGTTGGGCTGGGTGAACAGGGTAAGTACTTCCTGGGCGGGATCATGAAACATGCAAGTGCTCTGGCCGCGATCACCAACCCGACCGTGAACAGCTACAAGCGCATCAACGCGCCGCGCACCATGTCGGGCGCGACCTGGGCTCCCAATACCGTGACCTGGACTGGCAACAACCGCACTCACATGGTCCGAGTCCCCGGCCCGGGCCGTTTCGAGTTGCGTCTGGCCGACGGGGCCACCAACCCCTATCTTCTGCAGGCGGTCATCATCGCCGCGGGCCTGTCTGGCATCCGGTCCAAGGCTGATCCGGGGCGGCGTTGGGACATCGACATGTATGCCGAAGGACACACCGTCACCGACGCCCCTAAACTGCCGCTGAACATGCTCGACGGATTACGCGAATACGACAACGATACTGAGCTGAAAGCCATGATGGGTCAGGAATTCTCAAGCGCATTCCTCAAAATGAAACACCAGGAGTGGAACTCCTTCGTCAGTCATTTCTCACGCTGGGAAAAAGACCACACACTCGACATCTAAACAAATCAGGGGCTGCAGAAATTCTGCTGCCCCACCCCTTCGGTTAGGCAGAGACCCGCACCTCGTGAACATACTGATTTTCCAGCATACACCGGGCGAAAACCCCGGAGCATTTCTGGAGCACATTTCGTCATGCGGTGATACGGCCAGTATTGTGCATCTCTATGATGGTCAACCGATCCCGCAGCTCGACGAATTTGATTTACTTCTTGTTCTTGGCGGTCCGATGGACGTCTGGGAAATCGAAGCTAACCCATGGCTTGTGCGTGAGAAGCAAGCAATCAGGACTTGGGTTCAAGACTTCAAACGTCCTTATTTTGGTATTTGTCTGGGCCACCAACTTTTGGTTGACGCGCTAGGTGGGAAATGCGCACGCATGCAAAAGCCCGAGATCGGTGTGCATTCCATCAATCTGACTGATAACACGCGGGGTGATCCGCTGTTCGAGCTCTTGCCTCATCAATTCCGGGTGCTTCAATGGCATGGAGTTGAAGTTGTTGATCTGCCAGCCGACTCATCCATTCTGGCACAATCTGATGCCTCTGCTGTTCAGGCATTGCGGGTTTCGGACTGTGCGTGGAGCGTACAATTTCACCCCGAACTTGTTCAGGGCACGATCCAATCGTGGATGGGCGACCCCGCCAACCATCAATGCGCCGTTGATTGGCTTGGCTCTGCAGATGCAGCGTGGGAAATGGTTTCTGACAGCGACAAAATAGTTGAAGAACAATTCAAGATAACATCCAGTATCTATTACAGATTGCGACAGATCTGATCACACGCGATCAACCCGGAACCTCAAGGTTCTTTTCGCTGTCTGCTTCAACCCTCCAATCGGGGACATCGTTGACAAGCATCAGCGCAGCGCGGCGCAATGTTGTGCGCATTTTGTCCACCACTGGACCGTCCATTTCGCAATCTGCCAACGCGGCGTCAAAAGTTTCCAGCCAAAGCTCGGCATCCGCTTCACGTATCGGCACATGCGCGTGGATTTCTCGCAAGTCCATATGACCAAATCGCTCACGATAGTATGCACGACCGCCCAAAAACCCGCTCAGGAATTCGAACTGCGCCTGTCTTGTATGAGACAACCCATGACCGCGAAAATGTAGCCTGTGCAGCGAATGCACCGCCGGGTCGGTCTCCATTCGGTCGTAGAACCGCTCGATAAGAGTCCGCAGCTTTTCTTCGCCACCGAGTTGATCCAAAGCCGATGACATAGGTCTCTTCTCCGAGCTGCCGTTGTCAATAAATATTGCATATCAGGAAAATAAGTTTATCACCAGTGACATGTTGGCGCGGTTGATATCGAGAGAAGGATACGAAATTTCCGGACATTCCAAGTTGCGCGAGGCGACCGGATGAGTGCCCTTGCACTGGGTCTGCTGGCAGCATTGTGCTGGGGTTTTCACGATCTTGCCGTGCGATATGTCAGCCAATCCGTTAGCGTCATTGCCGCATTGATGGCCGTGCTGGTTGCAGGGGCATTGTTACAGTTCGGTCTTGTGGCAATCTGGGCTGGGTTCGCCCCTATGTCCGCCAAGGCAGTGTCCTACGCAGTTGCAGCGGGCGGCTTTTACTTGCTGGCTGGCCTCAGCATGTATGCTGCGTTTCAGCGCGGGCCTGTACGTCTGGTTGCCCCGCTTGTCGCCAGCTATCCGGTCCTGTCTGTCACACTTGCGATCTGGCGCGGTTCCGAGGTCAGCATCTGGCATTGGCTGGCAATCATTGCCATTGGTGCCGGCGTGTCCATTGTGTCGACTCGATCCGACGACAGTACAGAGTACCCTGCCGCCGGGCCGACGATTGCCTTTTCCATACTCGCTGCAGTCGGGTTCGCTGCAACGTTCGCTTTGGGTCAGTATGCAGCCGAACTGGGCGACGAATTCACTGTTTCATTGATTGGCCGTCTGACCGCTATCCCTGTGCTGGCAGCAATCGCTATTGCATCTCGCAAGTCGCTTTGGCCGGGCACACGAGCCCTGCCCCTGTTGTGCTTGATGGGTGCGCTCGATGCGGTGGCAATTCTGTGCGTCGTGTCTGCCGGGGGGTTGCCTAATGCCCAATACGCGTCCGTTACAGCGTCGATCTTCGGGTTGTTTACCGTTGTATTGGCCTGGGCAATTTTGCGAGAGGAAATGGCTTTCTTTCAATGGCTTGGATGCATCATTGCTTTTGTCGGAATTGGCTATCTCGCGATCTGAGCATCTCTCTTATCCAGCGCAACCCTATGGGCCTGATGGGCTGCAATCGCACTGTTCAGTATGCAATCAACTTCGCCCGGACGAACGGGTCCGGGATAGTGCCATGCCCCGGGGCGAATGAGGTCTTTGTGTCTCTGCAATTCACTTCGCAGGTTGAGTACGTCAATATGCGCAGGTACGTCAGGTAAAAGAAGGACAGCATAGACATCCACCGCCCCGTTCAGTTGTTTGATCTGAGTTTGACATTCGTCCTGCGACATATCTTTGCCCCAGAATTGCTGATCCAGTGCCATGTCTGTTTGTGCCGCACGAGTTATTAAAGCGCGGACGCGTGCAACATTCGTCGAAGAGTGGCCAATTGATACAATCACCATACGCGTGGCGCGGCCCGCCAAACGCCAATATTGTAGCACTTTGGAACTAGCAGACTTGCTACCGCCTGAGCGAAGAACGGCAGCAAATCTCAAGCTGTCAGGCCTTCGGGCTCTGGCAAGGCATTGGCGCGGCAGCAGGCCGTCAGTGTGTTGGCCAGCAGGCAGGCGATGGTCATTGGT
>NZ_JBQFTX010000013.1:0-57498 GCF_056538905.1 Ruegeria sp. BE10 | reverse complement strand
AGCCGAAGCCGAAGCCGAAGCCGAAGCCGAAGCCGAAGCCGAAGCCGAAGCCGAAGCCGAAGCCGAAGCCGAAGCCGAAGCCGAAGCCGAAATGGCCGTGGAACCGACCCACGCTGAGCCTGCTGCGCACAAAGAAGAAAAGCGAGGCGGCTTTGTCCCGGCCCTGATCGGTGGTGCAATCGCCGCGGCGATTGGCTTTGCCGCTGGCAGCGCGGGCATGTTCAATTCGGGCCAGTCTGACGCGCTGACAGCCCTTGAATCGAAGTTGAGCGACCAGGCCAGCCAGATTGAAGCGCTGACGAAATCCCTATCCGAATCCCAGTCCGGCAGTTCGGACGTAGACAGCAAGATCGCGGCCCTGACTGATCAGGTCACGCCGCTCAGTTCGGATCTGGCGGCGTTGAAAACCAGCCTGGATGGGCTGGCTGGCAAGGTTGACCCCTTGGCCAGCCGTCTGAACGATCTGGAAAGCGGCGCCCTGACGCAAGGCGCCTCGCCCGAGGTCTCGGCCGCCTTTGAGGCCGAACTGAAGAAACTGCAGGACTCGTTGACCGCGCAGCGGGCTGAGGTCGAGAAAATGGTCTCGGATGCACAAGCGCTTGAGGCGCAGGCCGCGGTCAAGGCACAGGCCGCGACCAATGTCGCGGTTCTGTCTCAGGTGCATGGGCAGTTGGAGGCGGGCCAGCCTTATAACGACCTGGTAGACCAATTGACGGCAGGTGGCGTGAACGTGCCAGAGGCCCTGTCAACACCGTCCTCGGAAGGCGTTGCAACTCTTGCTGCCTTGCGCGAGTCCTTTGTGCCCGCAGCCCGTACTGCGCTGGCCGATGCACGTGATGCCGACAAGACAACCGGGCTGGTCGCCTTTCTGCAACGGCAGACCGGCGCGCGATCGGTGACGCCGCAAGAGGGTGACGACCCGGACGCGGTCCTGTCACGGGCACAGGCCGCTCTGTCCGAAGGGGATATCGCCACCGCGCTGAGCGAGCTTAAATCTCTGCCCAACACGGCACAGGCCGCATTGGCCGATTGGGAACAGGCGGCCCAGACACGTGTGGCTGCCGTGGACGCCGCAAATGCGCTGCAATCCAGCGTAAACTCGAACTGAAGGACCTGCCATGCTGTGGTCATTGTTAAAGATCCTTGTTTTTGTAGCGATTATCGGCCTGCTGGCCATGGGCGCCATGTTCCTGATGGAAACCAGTGGTGGCGTGCAGATCACCGTTGCGGGCACCGAATTTACATTGGGGCCATTGCAATCGGTGATCGCGCTGGGCGTGCTTGTGGTGGCCATCTGGGTGATCTTCAAGCTGCTGACCCTGCTGATCGCAACACTGCATTTCCTCAACGGCGACGAAACTGCCCTGTCGCGCTATTTCGACCGCAGCCGCGAAAAGCGCGGGTATCAGGCGCTGGCGGATGGCCTGATGGCGTTGGCCTCGGGTGAGGGGCGCGTGGCGATGAACAAGGCCGCCAAGGCCGAGAAACTGCTGAACAAGCCGGAACTGACCAATCTACTGGTGGCACAGGCTGCCGAGATGAATGGCGATACGAAAAAGGCGTCAGAGACCTACAAGAAACTAGTCACCAATAACGCCACCCGCTTTGTCGGTGTGCGCGGCATCATGAAGCAGAAACTGGCCGAGGGTGATGATGACACAGCCCGAAAGCTTGCTGAAAAGGCGTTGGCGATCAAACCGCGTCACGCTGAAACCCAAGATATTTTGCTGGGCCTGCAGACCAAATCTCAGGACTGGGCCGGTGCGCGCTCGACCCTGACCGCCAAGCTGAAGGCTGGTCACTTGCCGCGCGACGTGTTCAAGCGCCGCGATGCGGTGCTGGCTTTGTCCGAGGCCAAGGACATTCTGGATGACAGCGCCACGGTCGAACAACAGGAACACGCGATCGAGGCCAACCGCCTGTCGCCTGATCTTGTGCCGGCCGCCGCGATGGCAGCGCGCGCCTATATTGAAAAGGGCAAGCCGCGTGCTGCGACCAAAATCCTGAAAAAGGCTTGGGAGGTGCAGCCGCATCCCGATCTGGCCCATGCTTTTGCCGAGATTGCACCGGATGAAACCCCTGCGGCGCGGATTACCCGCTTTGTCGCCCTGACCCGTATCCACCCCGAGGACCTGGAGACCCGCCTGATCCTGGCTGAGTTGAACATCGTCGCCGAGGACTTCCCTGAAGCCCGCCGCGCGCTGGGCGATGTGGTGGAAAAACAGGCCGATGCGCGGGCCTATACCCTGATGGCAGCGATAGAACGGGGCGAAGGGTCCTCGGACGCTGTTGTGCAAGGCTGGCTGGCCAAGGCGCTGAACGCGCCGCGCGGGCCGCAATGGGTCTGCGACAATTGCCACGACATCCAGCCCGAATGGGGACCGGTGTGCCAGAACTGCGGCAGCTTTGACACGCTCAGTTGGCAGACCCCGCAAACGCCTGAGATCGCCACGGCCACTGGTGTGCATATGCTGCCGCTGATCGTCGGCGCGCTGGAGGACAAAGTCGAGCCGGAACCCGAGCCCGAAGCCGAGCCGGAAGAGGACGTGGTCGAAGAGGCCGAGGCCCCCGAGATCATCGAGATGGAGGCGGAACCGGTCCGGCCCGATATCGAACCGGCGGTCAATGCCGAGGGAGAGCCGGTGGTCGAGAAACAGGCCTAGCGCGCGGTTTCCACGTCAAAGGCGTCGTTCCACAGTTTGAACAGCTCTGCCCGGCGGTTCTGGTCCCGTGCGACCAGCAGCGCCGGGGACAGCGCGATAAAGCGGCGTGCGCTGGGGGTCAGGCCGGTCTCGGTCGCGTCCATAGGGGCCACAAGGCCGGAAGCCGCCAGCAGGTTCTGCGCCTCGGGTGACAGCAGGAAATCCAGAAACCCGGTTGCGGCGTCCTTGTTGCGGGCCTGCGCCGGGATCATGAGCGCGCGGGACAGGACCAGCGTGTAATCCTCGGGCAGGATCACGCCCACGCCGGGCGCATCGGCATTGGCCACATAAGATCCCAGAACGTTGTAGGCGATCAGGAACCGCCCCTCGGCCACGTCGCGGATGATCTCGGACGAACAGCAGGTGGCCACGGCGTCGATGCGGGCGAAGCCTTCGATCAGGGAACCAAAGGTCGTGGCCTCAAGACTGTCACCATAGGCGAAGAGATACCCCAGACCCGAGGCGGCAATGTCATAGGTCGCCACCCGGCCCCGCAGCAGATCGGGTTGCGTGCGCATCGCGTCCAGCAGGGCAAAGCGGTTGCGGGGGATGTGCTGATCTTCCAGCAACTCCTTGTTATAGGCGATGACGGCAGGTTCGGTGGTGATGCCCCACAGCTCATCCCGCCAGCGCCGTGCGTCCGGCAGGGCCTCGGTTCGGGACGAACGATAGCGGTGGGCACAGGCGGAATTAACCAGCCATACCATCTGCTGAATGGCCGAAGAAAACACCACATCAGCGGGGGTCTTACCGCCCTTGCAGACGGTACGGCTGTGTTGGAACAGCGCGTTCGAACCCCATTGTTCGTAGGTGATCACCAGGTCGGGGTTCTGGTCGGCAAACCGCTCAAGAACCGGGGCGATGATGGCGATATCTGTGGTCGAACGGATCAGCATAGGGTCGGCTCCGTCACCGAAGCTGGCTGTGGCCTCCTGCGCGCATGCAAGGCCGGGCAGGGCAAACAGAAGGCAGGTCATCAAAGCGCGGATCATTCCACCCCCCTTGAGGTCGTGGCAGGAAAGCTGAGTGCGGCGCGAAAGCCAATGTTGTCGCGGGTCATTTCAACCTTGCCGTCAAACGCCTCGGCTGTCGATTTCACGATGGACAGTCCCAGCCCGCTGCTGTCCTCGCCCGAGCCGGTGGTGCGATTGAACCGATCACCGATTTGTTCGGCGACAGGGGTGGCCGGGCCAGCCCCATGATCGCGCACCCACAATACGGCACGGCCACTTTCTTGCGCAGCCCCGATGCTGACCGGAGGTTGCCCGTGCCGCAGCGCGTTGCCCAACAGGTTTTTGGCAGCTTCGGCCAGAGAAAAGGCATCGGCATTTACCAGAACGGGATTTTCTCCGATCTCCAGCCGCACTTCGACCCCGGGGGCGACAAGCTCATGATCGCTTTGTTCCAGCACGTCCAATGCCACCTCGCGCAGATCAACGGGAAGGCGCGGGGCACTGTCGATGCGGTGGATCACCATGGCACGGGACAGCAGTTGGTCCAGCAAAGTGCCCAGCGATCGCGTGCGGCCCAGTAGCCGGTCTAATGCCCGTTTGCGGGCGGGGGGGTCGGGATCATCCTGCGCAATTTCCGCCTGAACCCGGATCGCCGCCACCGGCGTGCGTAGCTGATGCGCCGTGTCGGCAATCAGGTTGCGCATGGTGTCCACCTGCCGGTCCAGCCGTCCCATAAAGCGGTTCATCGCGTTCAGCATCACCTGCAGTTCGCGCGGCAGGCCGTCGCTGGCCATAGGGGTCAGATCGTGAGGATCGCGGCGGGTCAGATCCTCGGACAGGGCCTCAAGCGGGCGCAGGGCGGATCGGGTGACAATCCATGACATCGCCAGCAACAGAACGCCCGCCACCGCCATCGGCAGCAAGGCGTCGCGCATCAGGCCAACGGTCATCATCTGACGCGCGCGCAAGGTCTGCCCGACCAGTATTTCCACCTCGCCCGAAAACTCGCGTTCGGCAAACAGGCGGGCCAGGCGGACAAAGCGCGCAGGTTCTCCGTTCAGATCGGCGGCGAAATAGATCGGAGCAGCACCAGGCTGTTGCGGTATGTCGATCACCGTGTCGCGATCCAACCCGGTGATAAAAGGGCCATCTGGTACTTGAACCGCATAGAAAATCCGATCTTCAGGGGCCTGCGCCAGCAGTTGAAAGGCGGAAACCGGCAGGTCTACGACGGGTACGCCGTCCTGAATCCGCACGGACTCGGCGATGTCGCTGGCGGCGCCAAGCAAAAGCCGGTCATAAGCCTGCCGCGCCGCCAATCTGCCATTGGCCCAGATCGACAAAGCGACAAGGCAGCCGCCTAGTATCAAAATCAGCATCACCGCGCTGAGAACACGGGCAGTCAGGCTGTGGGGCAGGTGCAGCTTAGCCATCCAGACCGATCCGGTATCCGACACCACGCCGGGTGGTGATGCTGACCGTACTGCCGGTGAACTTTTTGCGCAGGCGGGCGATATACAGCTCAATCGCGTTTTCGCCGACATCGGCATCCTCGAACCCGTAAAGCGAATCGTACAGCCGGGTTTTCGACAGGAATTGCCCCTCATGCCGGATCAGTGCGTCCAGCACAGCGGCCTCGCGCGCGGTCAGGTTCAGGCGTTTGCCCTCCAGCGCGGCGCTGCGGTCCTTGGGGGCATAGATCAGCGGGCCCAGCGTGATCTGCTCGGATTTTCGGTCGGCGTCGCGACGAACCAGGGCGCGCAACCGGGCCTCAAGCTCACGCTGGTCGAAGGGCTTGCCCAGATAGTCGTCGGCCCCCTTGTCCAGCGCGGCGATCCGATCTTCGACCGAGGTCAGCGCGGTCAGCATCAGCACAGGGATACGGTCACCTGTCGCGCGGATCTTACTTAGGAAATTCAACCCGGACCCATCGGGCAGATTGATATCCAGCAACATGGCGTCATAGGTTTGGACTGCACGAAAATCACCGGCGGCTTCGACGGTTGTGGCCAGATCACATACCACACCGGACCGGGCCAGATGGGCTATCACACCTTCGGCCAGATCTTCGGCATCTTCGATCATCAATACGCGCATGACCCCTCCCCAAGGCGAACGCCTGAACCCTGACAGGTTCGTGACAGCATTATTCGGTAAACAGATTCAACCTGCAAGGACGGGCCTTGTGTCCTGCGGGGATCGGTTTCGGCTGCACGCGCAGTCCAAAAAGACCAGAGGAGGAGACACGAATGAAACTGTTTGGAACCAGTGGCGCGATTGCGGCTGCTGTCTTTGCCCTGTCCGGCGTAGCGGCTAGCGCGCAGGAATGTATCGCCCCGGCCAACCCCGGTGGCGGATGGGATTTCACCTGTCGTCAGGTGGGTAAATCGCTGCAGGATCTGGGCCTGATCGACCAGACCATGCAAGTGGTGAACCTTGCCGGTGGTGGCGGCGGCGTTGCTTTTGCCGAGGTGGTGAACAAGCGCGGCGAGGATAATGAGCTGATCGTGGCGGCCAGTGCGGCCACTGCCACCCGTCTGGCGCAGGGGGCTTACCCCGGCAATACCATGGATCAGGTGCGGTGGCTGGCGGCCATCGGCGCGGATTACGGAGTGATTGCCGTTGCGGCAGATAGCCCGGTCAACACGCTGCCTGAATTGCTGGACCAGATCAAAGCCGACCCAACCGCCGTGTCGGTTGCGGGTGGCTCGGCCGTGGGTGGTTGGGATCACCTGAAGGTTCTGATCGCAGCCAATGCATATGGCATCGACGATGTGCGCTCGGTCAAATACATCGCCTTTGACGGCGGTGGTGAGGCCGTGACCCAGCTGCTGGCCGGGTCGGTTCAGGCCTTTACCGGCGATATCTCCGAGGCCAAGGGTTTCGTAGACTCGGGCGACATCAAGGTGATCGCGGTGCTGGCACCCGAACGTCTGCCCGGCGAATTCGCCGATTTCCCGACCGCCAAGGAACAGGGCATTGACGCGATCGGCGCCAACTGGCGTGGCTTCTATGCCCCGGGTGGCATGACCGATGACGCCTATGGAGACTGGGTCGGCAAGATCGGTGATCTCTACGCTTCGGATGAATGGAAAGAGGTGATGGCCGCCAACGGTCTGGCACCGCTGGACCTGCAAGGCGCAGATTTCCAGAACTTCGTGGCTGAATCCGTGGGTCAGATCCAGACCATCTCGAAAGAGATCGGGATTATCAAATAACACCACTCACTGTGATCCGGGCACCTGGCTGTGCCCGGATCCAATCATTTACCCGAACTATAGGAGACACCGATGAGTGACCGTATCTTCGGGGTCGTCGGACTGCTACTTGCCATCGGATTTGCCTTTTCCGCACTGGCGATCGAGGAAAGCTTTCTGTCTGACGCCGTCGGGCCCAAGGCCTTCCCGCTGATCATTGCTGCCATTCTGGGCCTGTCGAGCATCGTCATCGCTCTGCGCCCTGATGTCGAACCCGAATGGCCCGCGCTGGGCCGTCTGGTTGAGATCGGCGCTGCCGTGGTCATGATGATCCTTTACGCCGAATTGCTGCCCGTTGTGGGATTTGTCATCGCCACCGCCTTTGCCGCCGCCTATCTGGCCTGGCGTCTGGGGTCCGGGCCGCTGGAAAGCGTGTTGGTTGGCGTCGGCACATCCATAGGTATCTACGTTATTTTCCATCTGGTTCTGGGCCTGTCACTGGCCCGCGGCCCGCTGGGCTTCTGAGGAGAGGGGCATGGAAACATTAGCATCCCTTGGGGACGGTTTCGCCATCGCGCTGACATGGCAGAACCTGATGCTGGCCCTGCTGGGCTGTTTTCTGGGTACAATCATGGGTGCGTTGCCTGGTCTGGGCCCGTCCAATGGTGTGGCCATTCTGATCCCGCTGGCGTTCACGCTAGGTCTGGGGGCGACACCCTCGCTGATCCTGCTGACCAGCGTCTATTACGGTGCAATGTATGGGGGACGGATTTCATCCATTCTTTTGAATATCCCCGGGGATGAGCCTGCGATGATGACCTGTCTGGACGGGCATCCGATGGCCAAAAAAGGGTTCGCAGGTGAGGCACTGTCGCTGTCCGGCATCGCGTCGTTTGTTGGGGCGTTTCTGGCCACTTGGGGCCTGATCTTTCTGGCACCGCAGCTGGTGAAGATCGCGCTGTTGTTTGGACCGGCGGAATATTTCGCCCTGTTCGCGCTGGCCTTTATGACGTTGGGCGGCGTGTCGTCGACCAATCAGGCGAAATCGGCATTTGCCGCCGCATTGGGACTTGGGCTGGCAACCATTGGTGTCGACACACAAACCGGCGTGCCCCGGTTCACCTTTGGCGAGGTGCATCTGTATGACGGGTTGGATTTTCTAGTCGCCATCGTCGGCTTGTTCGCCTTGTCCGAAGTGTTCATCTTTCTTGAACACCGCCACGGCGGATCGGATGCCGAAGGGCGCAAGCTGAATATCGGCCGGCTTTACCCGCCGATGTCGATGGTCAGGAAATGCACACCAACCATGCTGCGCACCTCTTTCCTGGGCTTTATAGCCGGGGTTTTACCGGGCGCAGGCGCTTCGTTGGGCTCGTTCATTTCCTATTCGATGGAAAAGCGGCTGGTCGACAAGGAAAACACCTTTGGCACCGGTGATCCGCGCGGTGTGGCGGCACCCGAGGCTGGGAACAACGCCGCTGCCGGGGGTGCTCTGGTACCAATGCTGGCGCTGGGCGTACCGGGTTCGGGAACCACGGCCGTGTTGTTGGCGGTCCTGCTGGCGCTGAACATCACGCCGGGGCCGCTGCTGTTCACGCAGAACCCGGATGTGGTCTGGGGTTTGATCGCGGCGCTGTTCATCGCGAACTTTATGCTGCTGGCGATGAATATCCCGATGGTGGGCCTGTTCACGCGGGTTCTGATGGTGCCGTCGCGCATCCTGATGCCCGTCGTGGCGATGGTCAGTTTTGTGGGTATCTATGGCATTTCGGGCTCCAGCTTTGATCTGCTGGTGATGATCGGGTTCGGTGTCATGGGGTGGGTTCTGCGCAAGCTGGACGTACCGCTGGTGCCGGTTATCTTGGGCACGCTTTTGGGCAACTCGATGGAAAACAACCTGCGTCGTGCGGTGACCATCGACAACGGCAACTGGTGGACCCTGATCGACAGCCCGCTGTCCATCGCGCTGTGGACCATTGCCATCATCGGCTTTGTTCTGCCCCTGATCGTGGGCGCACGGGTCAAAGCCAAGATGCACCAGCGCCGCGATGAAGAAGGCGCGATCAGCGATTGATGGATCAGGCGTCGCCGATCACGTGTAGGCGGCGCCGTCCCAGGGTCTTTCGATTTGGTGATTCGCCTGAATTGTAGTTTCGGATGCCGAGCTGAGGCGTCGTTGGAACACATATGCAGCCGGTTTTCTGACCCTGATTGCTTAGATGCGATAGAACTGGCGCGCTGTGCCTCCGAAGACAAGATCGTGGTCTTGCTCGGGAACCAGCGCGCCGTGCCTTTCAACCAAAACCGCATAGGTGGAAGACAGGCTGTCGACCGGGAAATTCGACCCGAACATGCACCGATGGGGCCCGAATTGGGTCAGGCATGTGTCCACGATGGGCCGCACGCGGTCGGCGCTCCAGTTGTGATCGAACATGCCAAGACCGGACAGTTTGCATGTCACCTGCGGCAGCGCCGAGAGGTGATGCAGCGCTTGCGCCCACCGTTGCAACCCTTGTTCCGACCGGTCATGGGGTGACCCTGCATGGCACAGCGCCACCCGCGTCGCAGGGGCCCGCGCCAGAACGGCGGCGGTCTGCTCCATCAATTCAGGAAGCAACTGCAGATCAAATGACAGTCCGAGGTCGCCCAGTTGTTTCAACCCGTCCAGAAACGTTGGATTGTCCAGCAGGTCGTTTGTGCCCGACAGTTGATCCTCGCCCGGTGCGCGGCCGATGATCTGACGCACCCCACGCACAGAGGGCAGGGATTGCAAACGATCCAGTTGCGCGGTTACGTCCTGTGCAGTCAGATCACAAAAGGCAACCTGGACCAGTGGCCAATCGGGATTTTGATCGGCAACAGACTGGACCCATTGCGCCTCGGCCCAGGGATCGGCCGCACCTACCTGGATATGGACCGAGGCGGAAAATCCTTGAGCGTCAGCTCGGAACTCGGGCAGCAGATAGTTCCGCTGAATGGGGCTGGGGTCACCGAAGAATCGCACCGCGCCCTTTTCCATCAACCACGGATAATGCACCGCGGTCAGGTCCCACAGATGGTGATGCGCATCAATCCTCATGGTGTTTCAATCCCGGTTGTGCGGGCCAATATATCGACGCCTTGTTGTTTCCAGAAATGCAATAGATCGATGAAGATCCAGTTCTCGGCCAGCTTGTCACCCGCGCGGCGATAGATGTCGATCACCCGAAACTCAGCCGCCTTTCCGGTGGCGGGCATCCCCATGAAACCGCCCGTGGGCACGGCGGTGAAATTGGGCCAGCCGAAAAAGCCGCCATAGTGCCCCTCGGCCATGCGGCAGATGTGTTGGGTCTTGGAGCGTTCGGTGAAGGCCGCGCGAAACGGGCCGGAATGCTGCTGCGCGTAACGCGCGATTGTGTAGGTGGCACCGATCCCTTCGGGCCCCCACCAGATCATGTTCTCGTGCCAGGTTTGCGCCAGCTCATCCGTCAGGGACAAGCCGCTGTCCCACTGCCCAAGGTCCGAGATCATGGCGTTGATGACCTCCAGCGTCTTGTGACCTTCGTCGGCGGGCTGATCTTCGGTCAGAATGCCGTCATGTGTCATTGGTCCGGGCTGCACCAGATGCGCTGCGGTCTGTGGCGGAAAGGGGTTCTGACCGGCCTGAACCATCAGGTGCGGAATGTCGAAATACATTGCCGTTTCGGAAATCTTGCCATCCACAACATTGTGAAATTCGCAATACCGCAGAAGGGCCATCTTGCCAGTGGGGCGGATGCCCAGCCATGGCGCGTCGAACAGACCCATGAGGTGCCCCATCGACACCACCCAGACGCCCCCTTCGGTCAAAGAATTTCGGCCCGCGAAAAAGATATCCTGTCGGCGTTGTAGATGGGTCAGACTGTGTTTCAGCGGCTGCCAGAACCTGCGCGCCACCGCGTCAGGGCCTGCGATTTCGTCGAACGGGTGAAATCCGCGCCACACCAGATTCGGTGCGCAATATTGCTTTGTGACGGTGGCCAACTCATCCCCATTAGCGCGGCTAAGCGCGTCATGGAAGGACAGGATCAGCTTTTTTTCAGTTTGAAAACTCACGGTGCTTTCCGTTCTTTATCAGTGTTTTGCGGGGTCTATTCCGCGAATTCGACTCGGTGGTTTCGCGTATTTTTGCATACGTATGCAAAAAAGTCTTGCCTGATTTGATATATGCGAATTACTGTTTTGCAAACGTATGCAAACGAATCCTTTCAGGGGGCACCATGGCGGAAATTCAATTGCGCAACGTCGGCAAGCGCTGGGGGTCATTCATTGGGGTCCACAATTTCGACCTGACCATCGCGGATCGCGAATTTCTGGTTCTGCTGGGCCCCTCGGGCTGTGGCAAGACCACCACGATGCGCATGATCGCCGGTCTTGAGGACGTCACCGAGGGCGAAATTCTGGTCGATGGCAAGGTGGTCAACGATCTGGAGCCCAAGGACCGCGATGTGGCGATGGTGTTCCAGAGCTACGCGCTCTATCCCAACATGAACGTCTACGAAAACATCCGCTTTCCTTTGAAAGTGCGCGGCATCGACCCGTCGACCCATGACGACAAGGTGCGTCGGGCGAGCGCGATGGTGGAACTGGACGATTTCTTGCACCGCAAACCCGCCGAATTGTCAGGTGGTCAGCGGCAACGTGTGGCGCTGGCCCGCGCCATCGTACGGGAACCGAACGTGTTCCTGATGGACGAGCCGTTGTCGAACCTGGATGCCAAGCTGCGTGTTTCGACCCGAGCTCAGATTAAGAACCTCAGCCACGAGCTGGCGGTGACAACCATCTACGTGACCCACGACCAGATCGAAGCGATGACGTTGGCCGACCGAGTTGTTGTGATGAAACAAGGCGTGGTGCAGCAGGTCGGCAGCCCGACCGATATTTACGACCGGCCCGCCAATACTTTTGTGGCCAGCTTTATCGGCTCACCGGCGATGAACCTGATGGATGGCGAGGTTTCGGGCGGTGTGTTCCGCGCCGAACATGTAGCGATTCCGGTCGACGCACCGGACGGTCCAATGACATTGGGCTTCCGCGCTGAAGATGCTGGCCTTGCCGAAGGGCAGGGCGAAATCACCGCACCGATCTACACGTTGGAACTGCTGGGCGATGCGACCATGATCTCGGTCCGGGTCGGCGGTGCGCTGGTATCGGTCAAAGCCGACAAGGCCTTCCGCGCCGAGATTGGAGATCCCGTCTCGTTCTCGGTGCCCAAAGAAATCTGTCACCTCTTCGAAGCTGGAAGCGGTGCGCGGATCGGGGAACAACCCCACGAACAGCCCATACGGGCTTAACACCGGTCCGGACGTCGACGACGGACCGATCCTGACAGGGAGAAACGCATGAAACTCAAGACGATCCTCATGGCAGGTGCCATGTCCATCGCGGCAAGTGGCACATGGGCTGCCTGTTCGTTTGAAAATGACGTACCGCTCAAATCGCTCTCGGCCGGTTTCGAGGCCTGGAAGGCCGTCACCGATGCGATGGCCGAATGCGGCAATTTCAATGCCTCGCTGGACCAGGAATTCCGCGAGAAACAGCCTGAGGCTTTTGCCGCCAGCCCGTCGCTCTATCAGATCGGTGGGGTGTCAAACACGACACTGATCCCGTTGCTGAATGCAGGCACGATCCGTCCGCTGGACGATCTGGTCGAGAAATACGGACAGAACCTATTGCCCAATCAGCTGATCAAGGTGGACGGCAAGACCATGGCGATTGCCATGATGGTGAACGCACAGCACATGATGTACCGCAATGACGTTCTGGCCGACCTGGGTATTGCTGAACCCGCAACCTATGATGACGTTCTGGCCGCTGCCGCCAAGATCAAAGATGCGGGTGTTATGGAATACCCGATCGGCGGCACTTTCAAGACCGGTTGGAACCTCGGTCAGGAATTCATCAACATGTATATGGGTGAAGGCGGATCTTTCTTTGGCGACGGCAACATGCCTGCGATCAATAACGAGCAGGGCGTTAAGGCGTTGGAAACCCTGAAGGCCATGACCGATTATATGGATCCGGAATATCTGGTCTCGGATTCAACTTACGTTCAGCAGCAGTTCCAGCAGGGCAAGATTGCCATGGCAAACCTGTGGGCCAGCCGCGCCGCTGCAATGAATGACGAAGCCGAAAGCCAGGTGGTGGGCAAGGTTACCATGTCGGCGGCTCCGATGGGCTCTGCTGCACCGGCCACTACAATCTGGTGGGACGGTTTCGTTCTGGCCTCGAACATGAGCGACGAAGAGGCCGACGCCGCCTTCCGCGTCATGCTTGAAGGCATGGATGAGGAAATGGTCAGTGCCAACAATGACGCTGCCGTCTGGCTGAACCCGGCCTACAAGGCAGGTGAACTGGCCGCCGGTGCGGCTGCATCCGCCCAAGCCGGGGCCAAGGCATACCCGGCTTCAGGCCCGATGGGCATCATGCACACCGCCTTGGGCAACGGTCTGGCTGATTTCATGACCGGCGCCAAGGACGCGCAAACCACACTGGCCGATATCGAGGCGGATTACATCACCGCCGCCAAAGAAGCCGGTTTGATCAACAACTGATCCTCCCGCGGGAGGGCCTCGGTCCTCCTGCACTCTTCCCTTTGAGAACCATGAGAAAGGCAGAGCCATGAATTTCCGGACATTTGCCGCCTTTGTTGGCCCCTCTGTCTTTATGATGCTTCTCTTTATCGCGTTCCCGCTGATCAGCGTGTTCAAGCAGAGTTTCTATGTCACCCAACCGATCTATGAGACGGTTGAAGTTGAAACCTGCACCCCCGGCTTTCTGACCCAGACCTGTGTGACCGAGACGGTTTCGCAACCCCAACTCGACGAAGAGGGCAAAGTCATCATGCAGACCCAGTATGTCGGGCTGGAAAGCTATCGCAACGTGCTGGAGCCTGAACGTGCATGGCGCGCGATCAGCGAGGGCAGCTGGAATGTGTTGTCCACCATCAACTTCTGGAAAGCGCTGCGGTTCACGCTGACGTTCACGCTGATCACCCTGCCGCTGGTCATCGTCTGCGGGCTGGGGATCGCCGTTTTGATCAACAATGCCGCGCAGGCGATAAAAGGGCCTGTTATCTTTATTTCGCTGTTGCCCTTCATCATTACCCCGGTGATCGGGGTGCTGTCGGTCAACTGGCTGTTTCGCGGCGACGGTATCCTGACGGCGCTGCTGGAGTGGTGGTTGAACCGCGATATCGCGCTGTTTGCGCAGGCCTGGACAATTGAGGTGCTGATGATGCTGTACCGCGTCTGGCACGTCGCCCCCTTTGCCGCCATCGTGTTTTATGCCGGTTTGCAAACGGTCAATCAGGACAGCCTGGAAAGTGCTGTGATTGACGGCGCAACCCGGTGGCAGCGGATGAAATACATCGTCATCCCGCATCTGATGCCGCTGATCATCTTTGTGTCGATGATCCACTTGATGGACAGCTATCGGGTGTTCGAAGAGATCGTCGGTTTCGCCAGCCAAGGCTATGTCATCTCGTTGCAGTGGTTGACCTATGACTTCCTGGTGCCTGATCAGGCGGGCAACCGTTCGATCAGCCGGGCCTCGGCCAGCGCCATGCTGACCATGATCGGCATTGCCATCCTTCTTATCTTCCCGCTGCGCCGGACATGGCGCGATCACAAAGGAGGTCACTGACATGTCCTCGCGCGCGCTTCGCCAACCGCTCAGCCTGCGGCTGACTTCAAACATCTTCCTGGCCTTCTGGTGCATAGTCGCCATCTTCCCGATCTTCTGGATCACGGTGATGAGTTTCAAATCCCCGGTCGATGCCTTTGACGGCAACGCGTTGAACGTGATCTTCGGACCGGCGACGCTGGCCAATGGCAAGGGGATTTCGCTGCTGGATATCATTCTGGGGATCGGGGTGATCTGGGGCACGATTGCTCTGGTGACCAAGAAGATGCCCGCGATGATCAAAGCCTATTCCAAAGAAGGTCAGGAGTGGTTTGGCTGGGTGATTGGCATTCTGGCCACCGTGGTGGCCTTTCTGATCGTATTCTTCGTGATCCTGCCTGCCATTCTGAGCATACTGAACCCGCTCTTTGGCCCTCTGGGGCGGGACATATTGGGGCTGACGACCGAACACTATAAAACCGTTTGGATCGACCGGGGTTTTTCGAACAACTTCAAGAACTCGCTGATCGTAACCACGGGGGTTGTTGTTCTTTCGCTGTCGGTCGGGACACTGGCGGGTTACGGGCTGGCGCGGTCGGGTTCGACTCTGGCGTTCTGGCTGCTGATCGTCGCGCTGATCTTCCGCGCGCTGCCGCCCTCGGCGCTGGTGGCCAGCTATCTGCCGGTCTTCATCAGCTCATCCGAATGGTTGGCGCCGATCTTGGGGGAAAACGCACCGACGCTGTACGGCAAGCCTTTCGCGGTGATTGCGGTGCTGGTGGCGATCAACCAGCCTTTTACGATCTGGATGCTGCGGTCATTCTTCCAGAATATCCCGGCCGAACTGGATGAGGCCGCGCGCGTTGATGGCTGCAATCACTTCCAGGCGTTCCGACGCGTGATCATGCCGGTGATGTGGCCGGGCGTGATCACCACCGGGCTGTTCAGCTTCCTGCTGGCGTATAACGACATCCTCGTCACGTCGCTGCTGCTGGATGCGCAGAACCAGACCATGGTTCCCGCCATTGTCGGCATGTTCAACCGCGAGACCACGACAACCGACCAGGTGGTCGCCGTGGCTGCCGCCGTATCGATCACCGCGCCGCTGATCTTTCTTGTTCTGATCTTCCAGCGCCAGATCGTCAGCGGTCTGACCGCCGGAGCGGTGAAAGGGTAATGAGCAAGAACGCACGCCATAACGCCCTGTCGCGCCACCCGGCGCTGAACAGGATGCCCAGGGATTTTCTGAGCATTGGGGTTTCTTGACCCAATCCCTCCCTCGGCAACCTGAAAGGATAGAAAGATGAAAGGTTCCCGCCCCGAACAAGCGGTTCTAACCCGCGACACGGACCTAGACAAAACCGAAGACACGCGCCGCGTGATCGAAACCATGGTCGATGGCCTGAATGACCACCGCATTGATGACATTGGCGAGTTCTTTGCTCAGGGCTTTCGCTGGATGGGCAATCAGGGCTGTGGCACCAAGACTGGTCTGAAAGAGTTTCAGGACAACTGGCAGCGCCCGTTTCAGGCCGCGTTCTCGGACAAGACCTGCATTGATGAGGCCCGCCTGTATATGGGCGAATGGGCCGCAGCGTTTGGCCGCCAAGAGGCGACCCATTCCGGTGAGTTTCTGGGCATCGCCCCCACCGGCAAACGGGTCGAGATCCGGTACATGGATTTCTGGAAAGTGGTCGATGGCAAGATCGTCGACAACTGGGTGAACGTCGATTTCGCACATGTCGCGGCGCAGCTGGGTGTCGATCTGTTCAACGGGGAAGGCTGGGAAGCTTTTGACCGGGGTGAAAAAGTAGCGCCCCGGCCGGAAAACTGAGGATTGGAAACATGACAATCGAGTATCTCAAACGCGGTAAATCTGATGCTGACCGGGCCGAAGATGACGCCAAAACCCGCGCTGTGGTCGAAGCGACCCTGAAAGACATCGAAACCCGTGGCGATGTGGCCGTGCGCGAGCTGAGCGAAAAGTTCGACAATTATTCGCCTCCGTCGTTCCGCCTGTCTCAGCAGGACATTGACGACCTCATCGGGCAACTGACCGACCGTGAACTGGCCGATATCAAATTCGCGCAGGAACAGGTGCGCAACTTTGCGCAAGCGCAGCGCGATTCCATGGTGGATATCGAGGTCGAAACCCTGCCCGGCGTCATTCTGGGCCACAAGAACATCCCCGTACAGTCGGTGGGATGCTATGTGCCCGGTGGCAAATTCCCGATGGTCGCCTCGGCGCATATGTCGGTGGCGACGGCTTCGGTGGCGGGCGTGCCGCGCATCATCGCCTGTACACCTCCGTTCAATGGCAAGCCGAACGCAGCGGTGATTGCCGCGATGCATCTCGGCGGCGCCCATGAGATCTATGTCATGGGCGGCATTCAGGCCATCGGCGCGATGGCGTTGGGCACTGAAACGATTGACCCCGTGCATATGCTGGTCGGTCCGGGCAACGCCTTTGTGGCCGAAGCCAAGCGGCAACTGTTCGGTCGTGTCGGCATTGACCTGTTCGCTGGCCCGACCGAGACCATGGTCATCGCCGACGAGACTGCCGCCGATGCGGAACTCTGCGCGACCGACCTGCTGGGTCAGGCGGAACACGGCTATAACAGTCCTTGCGTGCTGCTGACCAACTCGCGCAAATTGGCCGAGGACACGATGGCCGAGGTCGACCGTCTGCTGGGTATTCTGCCCACGGCAGGCACCGCGAAAGTATCGTGGGACGAATATGGCGAAGTGATCGTTTGCGACACATATGATGAGATGCTGCAGGTCGCCGATGATATCGCATCCGAGCATGTGCAGGTGATGACAGATAGGGATGATTGGTTCCTTGAGAACATGACCTGCTATGGCGCGTTGTTTCTTGGTCCGCGCACCAATGTTTCGAACGGGGATAAGGTGATCGGAACAAACCACACCCTGCCAACGAAGAAAGCCGGTCGCTATACTGGCGGTCTTTGGGTGGGTAAGTATCTGAAAACGCATAGCTATCAAAAGGTTCTGACCGACGAGGCGGCGACGTTGATTGGCGAATATGGGTCGCGTCTGTGCATGCTTGAAGGTTTTGTGGGCCATGCTGAACAGTGCAACGTGCGGGTGCGCCGCTATGGCGGTATCAACGTGCCTTACGGCAAGCCCGCACCGTATCGGGATGCCGCTGAATGAGTGACAAGCACACACAGCATAAGGCCCTGATCGCTTTGCTCAGGGCCGCGATGTATGACTTTTCCGAAGCCGGCGTCCGCAAGGCGCTGGCTGAGGTCACGACATCGGATGCAGTGTTCCACCTATGCCATCCCTTTGGTGACAGTATCGGCAGCGATGCATATTACGACTGCGCCTACAAGGGCCTGCTGGACGCATGGCCCGATCTGGAGCGTCGCGACTATATCGTCATGGCCGGGCCGGACGAAAACGGCGCGGATTGGGTCGGGTGCGGGGGGTATTACACCGGTACCTTCACCGGGCCTTGGCTGGATATCCCGCCGACGGGCCATCAGGTCACCATGCGGTTCCACGAATTCTATCGTTTCGTGGACGGACAGGTCGTTGAGGTTCAGGCGCTCTGGGACATCCCTGAGGTGATGATGCAGGCCAACGCCTGGCCGATGGCCCCCAGCCTTGGCCGAGAATGGCATGTGCCCGGACCAGCCACTCAGGACGGGTTCGTGCCCGGACCTTACGATGCGGCCAAGGGCAAGGCGACGTGCCAACACATTATCGACATGCTGGAACACTTGAAAAAACACCCATCACAAGGTGGCCCCGAAGTGATGGAGATGAAGCGGTTCTGGCATCCACGCATGAACTGGTACGGGCCTTCGGGCATCGGCACCGGGCGCGGTTACGCAGGGTTTCGCAACTGGCATCAGATTCCGTTCCTGAACGGCATGCCGGATCGCGGGCAGTATGTGGACGACATCACCTATCATTTCTTTGGTGATGGCGAGTATGCGGCTGTTACCGGCTGGCCGAACATGATCCAGACGGTTACCCATGACGGATGGATGGGGATTGCGCCCTCGGGCAAGAAAATCGCCATGTGCAGTCTGGATTTCTGGCGATTGGAAAACGGGCGCATACGCGAAAACTGGGTGCTGGTCGATCTTCTGGATGCCTACCGCCAGCTTGGCGTTGACGTTTTCGCCCGTCTGCGTGAATTCAACAAGGCCCGGAATCTGGGCCGCATTGAAACGCCTGATGGAATGAGCTGATGACTGACCTGCCCCGCACCCCTTCGTTTTCGCTGAACGGCAAAACCGCCCTTGTGACCGGCGCGTCCTCGGGGATTGGACAGGGCTGTGCGGTGGCCTTGGCCGAGGCCGGGGCGCATGTGGTCTGCGCCGCGCGTGGGGCAGACCGGCTGGCTGAAACCGTCGCGGCGTTGCAGGCGCAGGGCTGGTCGACCGAAGCTGTGGTTGTGGATCAGGGCGATTTGAATGCCCTGCAGCAGCTGTTTGATGGGCGCGTCTTTGACGTCGTGGTGAATTCCGCCGGAACCGCGCGCCACAGCGCGGCGATCGACACCACGCCCGAGGATTTCGATGCGGTCACGGATGTAAATCTGCGGTCGGCTTATTTCCTGTCGGCCTATGCGGCCAAGGCATTGATTGCGACGGGCAGGCCGGGCTCGATCATCCATATCTCAAGCCAGATGGGCCATGTCGGCGGGGTCGATCGGGCGCTGTATTGTGCCACCAAGCACGGGCTTGAGGGTATGGTCAAAGCCATGGCGATCGAATGGGGCAAGCAGCGCATCCGTATCAATACTGTCTGCCCGACCTTCATCCGCACGCCGCTGACGCAAGCCACTTTCGACAACCCCGAACGCGCCGCCTGGATCATGGAAAAGATCAAGCTGGACCGTGTGGGCGAGGTCGAGGATATCATGGGCGCGGTCACCTACCTGGCCTCGGACGCCTCGGCGCTGGTGACCGGAACCTCGATGTTGATTGACGGGGGGTGGACAGCGGATTGATGGCAGAAAAAGTCACATCTCTTCAGGTTGCGCAACTGGCAGGCGTCAGTCAGTCGGCGGTCAGCCGAGTGTTCACGCCGGGTGCCTCGGTCAGCAAAAAGACTGAAGAAAAGGTGCGCAAGGCGGCGGCAGAGCTGGGGTATCGACCCAATGTTCTGGCGCGCGCAATGGTGTCGGGCAAAAGCCGTATCATCGGTCTGGTGGTCGCCTATCTGGACAACTACTTCTATCCCGAAGCGCTTGAGAAACTGTCCAACGCCCTGCAAGAACAGGGGTATCACGTGCTGATCTTCATGGCTTCGCGCACAGCGGGTAACATTGATGACGTGATGGAGGAAATCCTCGACTATCAGGTGGATGGCGTTGTTTTGGCTTCGGTTGCGATGTCGTCAGATATTGCAACGCGCTGTCAGCAGGCGGGTGTACCCGTTGTGCTGTTCAACCGAAGTCAGGACCTGGACGGGATCACGTCGGTCACGTCTGACAATTATGCCGGTGGCCGCAAGGTGGCCGAGTTCCTGGTTGCCGCTGGCCACAGTCGCATTGCTTACATCGCGGGTTGGCAGGGTGCCTCGACCCAGCGTGACCGCGAGGCCGGGTTCCGGGCGGCATTGGCTGAGGCCGGTGAGACCGTGTTTGCCCATGGTGTGGGTGAGTTTCACACGGAAAATGCCCGAACGGCTGCACGTCGCATGTTTGATGTTGCACCGGATGACAGGCCTGATGCCGTGTTCGTGGCAAATGATCATATGGCGCTGGCCGTCATGGATGTCATCCGCTTTGAGCTTGGCCTGCGTGTGCCCGAAGATGTCTCGGTGATCGGATACGATGATGTCCCGCAGGCGGGGTGGCTTGCCTATAACCTCACGACGATCCGACAGCGGGCCAATCTGATGGTTTCTGAAACCGTAGACGCGCTTTTGGATCATATCGAAAACCCGGCAGCCGCCGCGGCGCGCAAGGTGGCCATAGACGGGCCGCTGATTGTACGTACCTCGGCCCGGTTGCCAAAAGGGTGGACCCCACAAAGGACAGACATATGAAAGGCTTCGATCCGAAGTTTCGGGATTTTCCCGACTATATTATCGGTATCACCAAGGAAATTTGGGAAGACCGGGGCATCGCCACGCTGCATGACTATTACAGCAAGGATATCGTCGTGCGCTCGCCTGGATCTGTGGTTCTGGGCAATCAGAACGTCATCGGCGCCACCATGGCAACACTGGCTGAGTTTCCGGATCGGCAGCTGTTGGGCGAGGATGTGATCTGGTCCGGCACGCCGGAAGAGGGGATGTTAAGCTCGCATCGGATTATCTCCACCGCGACGCATTTGGCCGAAGGGGTGTATGGCCAGCCGACCGGCACAAAGCTGCGCTATCGGATTCTGGCCGACTGTCACGCCAAAGATAATCAGATCGACGATGAATGGTTGATCCGCGATCAGGGTGCCATCATCCGGCAGATGGGCTGGGACCCCAAGGAATACGCTGCCGACCTGATCGCGCGCGAGGGTGGGCCAGAGAACTGCGTCAAACCGCTGACGCCAGAAACCGACCAGCCCGGCCCTTATAAAGGCAAGGGCAATGACAATGAATGGGGTCAGCGCTATGCCTATATCCTGACCAAGATCATGAATGCCGATATGGGCGTGATCGAGGCCGAGTATGACCGCGCCGTGCAATCGGAATATGTCGGCGGTGTCACTGGCCATGGCTGGGATGCGGTGGATCGGTTCTGGATGGGTCTGCGGGCCAGCTTCCCCAATGCGGAATTCAAGGTTGAACACCAGATTGGTCGCGATGATCCGAACATGCCGCCCCGTGCTGCCGTGCGCTGGAGCCTGTGGGGTAAACATGATGGCTGGGGTGCATTTGGCGCCCCAACCGGCGCGCAGGTCTATGTTCTGGGCATCAGCCATGCTGAGTTTGGTGCGCTGATCGGCGGTCAGCCACAGCTGCGGCGCGAGTACACGCTGTTCGACGAAACTTCGGTCTGGAAACAGATCCTGCTGCAGGGTGGAGAGGGCTAGGTGACCGCGATGGTCTCATCCCTGAACGCCAGCCAGACTGCACGGCGCTATCATACCCATCGTGCGTCGCTGCGCGCACGACGTCTGAACAATCGGCCTCCGGGGGGCGGGAATTGATCCCATCTTTCCCCCAAATCCAAGGAGACACCGTCATGAGTACTATTCAACAACGCATCGTCCGTTATGGCGAGCTGCAACCCTGTAAAACCGCCTTTATCGACGCTCACACTCCGGGCAGCGATCAGAAAGAGAACTTTACCATCATCGGTGGCGGCGTGTCGGAATCGCCCGATCAGCACGTCCACATCACCGACAAGATCGGCTTTAACATCGGCGCGGCGGGACAGCCGCCGAAATGCCGAAACTCGCTGCACAGCCACACCACGGCCGAGGTGTTCTTTGTCGCGAAAGGCCGCTGGCGGTTCTTTTGGGGACGCTATGGCACAGCCGGAGAATTCATTGCCGAAGAGGGGGATATCTTTAACATCCCCACAGGTATCTTCCGTGGGTTCGAGAATGTCGGTCAGGACTACGGCATGATCATGTCGATCCTCGGTGGCGATGATGCCGGTGGCGGTGTCACATGGGCCCCGCAGGTGATCGAGGACGCACAGGCGCATGGTCTGATGTTGGGCGACAACGGTGTGCTTTATGACAGCAAAAAGGGTCAGGAACTGCCCCACAATGTCCGGCCGATGTCCTTGTTGAACGAAGCAGAGTTGCAAGCCTATCCCGAGGTGCCGGTCGACGCGGTGATCGGCAAATACGTCGCCCGCTATTGGGACCTGATGGCGCTGGGCGCTGAAAAACCTGCGCTGGTGATTGGTGAGACCGGTCTTATCAAGGACAAGCCGGGGTTCGAGGTTGATTTCCTGACCCGTGGTTCGGCTGTGAATGATCCGGTCAAAGCTGAAAAGCCTGTGGTTCTGATGCCGGCCAGCGGCCATTGGCGTATCACCGTAGACGGATATGAGGTCACATTGTCAAACGGCGATACCGCGCTGGTTATGCCGGGTGAGGCTTACACCGTCGCGCCGTCCATGACCGGGCAGGCAGGCCTGTACCGCATCACGGCGACCGATGACCCCGCCGGGGCCACATGGGTCGGATGACCGTCGATCCGAACGATACCCACGCCGTTTATGAACGGCAGGCCAAAGCCTATGACGAGCAACGCTCGCGGGCTTTGTTCGAAGCGCGCTGGCTGGCGCGCTTCACCGCCAGTCTGAAGCCCGGCGATCACGTCCTTGATCTGGGCTGCGGCACTGGTGAGCCCATTGCCCGATGGTTCAAGGCCGAAGGTTTCACCGTCACAGGTGTCGATTTTTCCGAGGCCATGCTTGAGATCGCCCGCAGCCGCTGGCCTGATGGAGATTGGCGACAGGCCGACATGCGGGATTTCGAGCTGGACCAGAGCTTTGATGGTATTGTCGCCTGGAACAGCTTTTTCCACCTGACTGCTGACGAGCAGAAGAGCTGTATCGCCCGAATGGCCCGCCATCTGCGCAAGGGCGGAATGTTGATGCTGACCGTTGGCCCCAGCGCGGGCGAGGAACAGGGAACTGTTGGCGGCGAACCCGTGTATCACGCCTCGCTCTCACCCGCCGGTTACGCCACCTGCCTTGAAGAAAACGGGATGATCATGACAGGGTTTTTGGCCAAGGACCCGGAAACCCAAAGCCATACTGTGCTGATGGCACGCAAGAATTAACGGAGGTTCCATGACCGTAAAGACAACACATGTCGGATCCTTGCCACGAACTCAGGATGTGGTGGATTTCATTTTTGCGCGCGAGCGGGAGGAACCCTTTGACCCCGCTGCCTTTGACGCCTGCATGACCAAGGCCGTGTCCGAGACCGTGCGCAAACAGGTCGAAGCCGGTGTGCAGATCGTCAGTGACGGCGAAACCTCGAAGATCTCTTATGCCACCTATGTCAAAGACCGTTACACCGGGTTTTCGGGCGATAGCCCGCGTAATGCGCCCGCCGATCTGAAGATGTTCCCCGGTTTTCTGCAACGGCTGGCTGATGATGGCGGTACACCCCAATACGCGCGGCCTCAATGTACCGGCGAGGTGCGGTCGAAAGGGCAGGGTGAGCTTGAGAAGGACATCGCCAACCTCAAGGCTGCGATGGTGCAGCACGAGGCCGAGCGGGGCTTTATGAATGCCGCCTCGCCAGGGGTTATCTCGCTGTTTCTGCAGAACGATTTCTACCCCACGCGTGAGGCTTATCTGGCCGCGCTGGCCGATGCGATGAAGGAGGAATACGAAACCATCGTGGCCGCCGGGTTGGATTTGCAGCTGGATTGCCCTGATCTGGCCCTGTCGCGGCACATGCTGTTCACCGACCTGACTGATGAAGAGTTCGTCAAGATCGCCGACATGCATGTCGAGGCCCTGAACCACGCGCTGCAGAATGTTCCGCAGGACCGGGTGCGGGTGCATATCTGCTGGGGCAATTACGAAGGGCCACATTGTTGTGACATCGCCATGGATAAGGTGTTCAGCACTCTGATGGCGACCAAATCCCGCTACGTGCTGTTTGAAACCTCGAACCCGCGCCACGCCCATGAATGGACCGTGTTCCGCGACCGTAATTCCGAGATTCCGGACGACAAGGTTCTGGTACCCGGTGTGGTCGACACCACCACCAATTTCGTCGAACACCCTGAATTGGTGGCACAGCGGATCAAGCGGTTTACCGATATCGTCGGCGCTGACCGGGTGATCGCAGGCAGCGATTGTGGGTTTGGCACCTTTGCAGGCTTTGGCGCGGTGGATCCCGATATTGCCTATGCCAAGCTGACGGCTTTGTCCGAGGGTGCAAAACTGGCTTCGGCATGACACCGTTGGTTCTTTTGCCGGGTATGATGTGTGATGCTCGGTTGTTTCAGCCGCAGATCGCTGCGTTGTCCGGGTCACGGCCGCTGATGACCTTCCCGCTGGTGACGCAGGACAGTGTTCAGGAGATGGCAGCCGAAATCTTGTCAAACGCACCGTCGGTCTTTGCGCTAGCCGGCCTGTCGATGGGCGGCATCATTGCGATGGAGGTGGTGCGGGAAGCCCCGGATCGCGTTGAACGGTTGGCGTTGATGGACACCAATCCTTTGGCCGAAAAGTCCGATGTCAAAGCCCGGCGTGGGCCGCAGATGAAGGCCGTTCAGGAAGGTCAGTTGCGGCAGGTGATGCGCGACGAGATGAAGCCCAATTACTTGGCCGACGGTCCGCATCAGGGGGCCATTCTGGACCTATGCATGGCGATGGCCGTTGATCTGGGTCCGGACGTATTCCTTCGCCAATCCCGCGCTTTGATGGATCGCCCGGACCAGACCGAAACACTGGCCGTCTACACGGGTCCCTCACTGGTGATGTGCGGGCGCGAGGATGGCCTGTGTCCGGTCGAGCGACACCAGTTGATGCACGACCTTCTGCCCAACAGCACGTTACAAATCATCGAAGAGGCCGGGCACCTGCCCACTCTGGAACAACCCAATGACACAACAGCGGCCCTGATCCGCTGGCTGGAGGCCCCATGACACCTTCCCTTCTGACCCTGTTGCGCAAGGTTGACACCCCCACCGTCTGCAACGCCATCGAGGTGGCGCAGGGCAAGCGCGGATTTGACGGCTTCTCGCGCGGCACCATGCTGTGTTCGGCCCCGTCGGAACCTGCGATCGTGGGCTATGCCCGTACGGCAATGATCGCCGCTGTGCAGCCTCCGTCCGAGGCGCCCGAGGTCATCAGGGAACGCCGGATGGCCTATTACAAATACATGGCCGAAGGTCCCGCACCCTCGGTTGCGGTGATCGAGGATGTCGATTTCCCCAACTGTATCGGTGCCTATTGGGGTGAGATCAACACCACCGTACACAAGGGGTTCGGCATGTCCGGTGCGCTGACCAACGGTGTCATGCGCGACCTTGGCGATCTGCCCCAGGAGTTCCCGGTGGTTGCCGGATCGGTCGGGCCAAGCCATGGATTTGTCCACGTGCGCGCGGTCGATACGCCGGTCTCGATCTTTGGTCTTTCGGTCAATCCTGGTGATCTGATCCATGCCGATCAGCACGGAGCGCTGGTGATACCAGAAGATGTTGTTGACCAACTAGAGGGCGCAATCCAGAAATTGCTGTCCACCGAACGCATCGTCCTCGACGCTGCCGAACAGCCGGGGTTTGATTTCAATGCGTTTCAATCCGCTTGGGAAAAGTTCGAAAAATCCCGGGTCTGACAGGGTAAGCTTGACCCGTTCAAACGGAGGGCTCTAAACCGTCGTTGGTATGCCATCACCGGCGTCGCGATGGCAGGTCCGCCCGCTTTTCTTCCAGCACGTTTCGAAAGAGCACCTTGAGTTCAGATTTCTTCACCAGGGGCAGCCTGCGCCGATAATCCGAAGACAGGTCATCTTCTGAAACGTCCATCCGGTGCGCTTTCATTAACTTGAAGCGACTAAGAAACGAAATTTTCTTCATTGTTGCGGTCCTTCAAATTCAAAGCCTAAAATTTGCCGCTGCGGACCCGACCCGAACCCTATGGTCGAGAGCTCGAGGATCATTAATCCGTGAGTGATGATCCGCAGCGACAGGGCGCATTTAGGCAAGTCGTTTGCCACCGTAAGGGGGAAGAATCCGGGTTTTTGCGTCATTTATTAACCGACCAGTCAAAAAATGATTGGAAAGCTTACCTTTACGTAAAGATGCTCACTCACCCGGCCCGTTTTCGTGACGTAGCGTCACGAAAGATGCGGGTCTCGCTAAGGCCTGAACGGGACCATTTAGCCAGTCTGTCTCCGCAGGAATCTGGCAAAGCATAGCCCTAAGGGAGAGACGTCCAATAGATAGAAATTGGGGGAATACGTCACCCGAACACGTATTTGATACGATCAGAGACACGTATTTGATACGATCAGAGACAAGCCAAAAATCTGTCGGGGATTTGGTGCCCAGGAGAGGACTCGAACCTCCACGTCCATACGGACACTAGCACCTGAAGCTAGCGCGTCTACCAATTCCGCCACCTGGGCAGGTGTCGTGGAGCGGCGTTTAAGCCTACTGACGGGGGGCGTCAACCAGATTCGGGAAGATTTTCACAAGTTTTTTGACCCACCTCCGAAACGCTTGGGAAATTGCCGGGGTTTTCGCGGACGCGCGGCGTTATTGCGCCTTGTTTGCCGGGGCTTTGGGCGGTAGATCGGATCAAGACCAATCAGCAGGAGCCCTCGCATGTCCAAACTGGTCACGATTTATGGCGGATCGGGATTTGTCGGTCGGTATATCGCCCGGCGTATGGCAAATGAAGGATGGCGTGTGCGGGTCGCAGTGCGGCGCCCGAATGAGGCGATGTTCGTCAAGCCTTATGGCGTGGTTGGTCAGGTTGAACCCATTTTGTGCAACATCCGCGATGATGCGTCGGTTGCTGCCGTGATGCATGGGGCTGATGCGGTGGTGAACTGCGTGGGTGTGCTGAACGAACTAGGTAAGAACGAATTTGACGCGGTACAGGCCGAAGGGGCTGAGCGGATCGCGCGCATCGCTGCCGAACAGGGTGTTGCGCGGATGGTGCATATCTCGGCCATCGGCGCGGACGCCACGTCCAAAAGCGAGTATTCCCGCACCAAAGCAAAGGGCGAGGCCGGTGTGCTGGCGCATATGCCGAACGCGGTGATCCTGCGCCCGTCGGTTATTTTCGGAACCGAGGACCAGTTCTTTAACCGCTTTGCCGGGATGACCCGGATGGGGCCGTTCCTGCCCTTGGTCGGCGCAGAGACCAAGTTCCAGCCGGTCTATGTGGATGATGTCGCCAAGGCCGCCGTGCAGGGCGTTCTGGGGCAGGCCGAGGGTGGCACTTATGAGCTGGGCGGCCCAGAGGTGAAATCCTTCCGCGCGCTGATGCAGCAGATGCTGGGGGTGATTCACCGCCGCCGGGTGATTGTTGGTGTGCCGTTCTGGGCCGCCCGGATCATGGCGGGTGTGCTGGATATAGCCAAATTTGTCAGTTTTCAGCTGTTTCCCAACCACATTCTGACGCGCGATCAGCTGACGAATCTGCGCCGGGACAATGTGGTGTCGGGCGATGCCAAAGGATTTGGCGACTTGGGGATCGAACCGGCTACTTTGGAATCCATCTTGCCGGACTACCTGTGGAAGTTCCGTCCCTCGGGCCAGTATGATGAGATCCAGAAATCGGCAGACAACCTGCGTACCTGATCAGCTATAGGCAATCACCAGCAGGATTGCCCCAAGAATCACGCGATATATTACATAAGGCGTAAAGCTGACGCTGCGCAGCAGGCGCATCATCAGGGACAGCGCCAATAAGGCCGAGATAAAGGCAAAAAAAGCGGCTATGGCACCGTCCTTAGCCAGTTGGGCATCCGCCTCGCGGATCACCTGTGTCGACAGTAATACGCCCGAGGCCAGAATCGTCGGGATCGACATCAGCATCGCGATCCGCGCGCCGTCTTCGCGGCTATACCCCAGGTGCCGCGCGCCGGTGATGGTGATGCCTGACCGCGAGGTGCCGGGGATCAACGCAAGAACCTGCCACAATCCCATGATGACCGCATCGCGCGGGCCCCAATCGTTGGTTTTCTTGGTTTGGGGGCCCTTTTGGTCCATCCAATACAGTAACAATCCGAAGCCCAGCATGGTCCAGCCAATCACCGCCATCGAGCGGAGGGACTGGCTGAGCCCGGTTGTGAACAAAATGGCACCGACAATGACCGTGGGAATCGTTGCGATGATCAGGCTCATCGCCAGCCGTGCTTGCGGGGTGTCGATCTGCCCGGTCAGGGCGCGTGGCAGGCCGGCAGCGGCCTGTTTCACATCGGACCAGAAATACAGGATAACCGCGCCCAACGTGCCGACATGCACGGCGACGTCGATGGCCAGCCCCTGATCTTCCATTCCGGTCAAGCTGGGCAGCAGGATCAGGTGACCCGAGGAAGAGATCGGCAAAAACTCAGTTATCCCCTGAATAATCGCCGCGAGAATCAACTGAAAAAGACTCATTTAACCTGCCGTGCTGCCGCCGCGTATTGTTAGGGGAATGGGTATAAGTGCGGTGCCGAAAAGGAAAGCATGTAAAAAGGTCCGAATCGGAACTAAAAATGATGACATTTTCCAATTACTTTTCCTGACGCCGTGTATTTTTTCAATTTAGGTCAGCACAATTGACTTTTAATCCGGTAAGGTATCTCTTAAACAGGCGCGACCAAGCCAATTCATGGAGTCTGACCCGTGGCCAAGCAACCGATGCTGAAATTTGTGCAGATCGACCGCGTCATGCCTGAAAAGCGTGCCGCCGATGACCGCAAAGAAGACTTTGATGAAATCTATGCTGAATACGCCGCGGCCAAGGCGGAAGAACAGGCTAGTCGCTGCAGCCAATGCGGTGTGCCGTATTGCCAGTCGCATTGCCCGCTGCACAACAACATCCCCGATTGGCTGCGCCTGACCGCCACGGGCCGTCTGGAGGAGGCGTATCAGACCAGCCAGGCCACCAATACCTTCCCGGAAATCTGCGGCCGCATTTGCCCTCAGGATCGTCTTTGCGAAGGCAATTGTGTGATCGAACAATCAGGCCACGGCACGGTTACCATCGGCACGATTGAGAAGTACATCACGGACACTGCCTGGGACAAAGGCTGGGTGACCCCCGTGGCACCTGGTGCCGAGCGCAGCGAAAGCGTCGGTATCATAGGCGGCGGACCCGGTGGATTGGCGGCTGCGGACATGCTGCGCCGAGCTGGCATTCAGGTCACTGTGTATGATCGTCACGACCGTGCCGGTGGCCTGTTGATGTACGGTATTCCAGGCTTCAAGCTGGAAAAGGACATTGTTCAGCGTCGCAACGATTTGCTGGCAGATGGCGGGGTCAAGTTCGAGCTGAACTGCGACGTGGACGCCGCCAAATTCGACGACATTCGCGCCAAGCATGATGCTGTGATCATCGCAACCGGGGTCTATAAATCCCGTGATCTGTCCATGCCAGGCAGTGGCCTGAATGGTATCGAAATTGCCATTGATTTCCTGACCGCTTCGAACCGCAAAAGCTTTGGTGACGCGGTCGAGGATTTCGACAATGGCCGACTGAATGCCAACGGTAAAAAAGTTGTTGTGATTGGTGGCGGCGATACCGCGATGGACTGCGTACGCACCTCGGTCCGTCAAGGGGCGACCTCGGTCAAATGCCTGTACCGCCGTGACCGGGCAAACATGCCGGGATCGCAGCGTGAAACGCAGAATGCCGAGGAAGAAGGCGTGATCTTTGAATGGCTGAGCGCCCCCAAAGGGTTCACCGGCGATGACAAGGTTTCTGGCGTGATGGTGCAAAAGATGCGTCTGGGTCAGCCAGATGCCACTGGCCGCCAAGCCCCCGAGGTCATCGAAGGTGCGGACTATGTCGAGGAGGCCGATCTGGTCATCAAGGCTCTGGGCTTTGAGCCCGAAGACCTGCCTACGCTGTTTGGTCAGCCCGACCTGCCCGTGACCCGTTGGGGAACCGTTAAGGCCGCGTTCCAAACCGGCGAAACCGAGATGGACGGTGTCTATGCCATTGGTGACATCGTGCGTGGCGCCTCGCTGGTGGTCTGGGCGATCCGTGACGGCCGCGACTGTGCCGATGCGATCATCGACAGGTTTAACAGCAAGGCTGCCGTCGCAGCCGAGTAACACCCAGCCCAGCGACAGGAGGGTCAGGAATGCCTGAACTGCAAGGCCAATGCATGTGCGGTGCGGTCACCGTCACCGCCACCCCGGCGAAGGATGCGCTGGGTGCCTGTCATTGCGACCAGTGCCGCCGGTGGACCAGTTCAATGCTGGTGAGTTTTCAAGCTGAAGAAGGGTATGCCGCCTTGGGACCGGTCAAGACCTTTACCTCGTCCGACTGGGCCGAGCGCGCCTTTTGCGCCGAATGCGGCTCGGCCCTGTGGTACCGGGTCACCGCGCCCGGCGACATGCACGGACACACAGAAATGGCAGCGGGCCTGTTCGAAGATACTGGTCACGGACTGCAACTGGAACTTTTTATCGACAAAAAGCCCAAAGGATATGCGTTCGCAGGTGAGCGCAAGCAAATGACCAAAGCCGAGGTCGAGGCGATGTTTGCCCCCTCGGAAGAAGGAGACAGCCAATGACCAAATATGATGCCGATTGGGTACGGGCCGAAGAAGCCAAACGTGAATGGATGGCAAAAAACGGTCTCTATTCCGAGGAAGAAGAGCATTCTTCCTGTGGCGTGGGTCTTGTTGTATCCGTTGACGGCAAAGCATCACGCAAGGTTGTCGACGCCGGTATTGATGCGCTGAAAGCGATCTGGCACCGCGGCGCCGTGGATGCTGATGGCAAGACCGGCGATGGTGCGGGCATCCACGTGCAGATCCCGGTTCGTTTTTTCTATGATCAGATCCGCCGCACAGGTCATGAGCCCAATCTGGACCAGTTGATCGCTGTCGGTCAGGTGTTTCTGCCTCGTACTGATTTCGGCGCGCAGGAACAGTGCCGGACCATCGTAGAAACCGAAGTTCTGCGCATGGGCTATTACATCTACGGCTGGCGACACGTGCCAGTCGATGTAACCTGCTTGGGTGAAAAGGCCAACGCGACCCGGCCCGAGATCGAACAGATCCTGATCTCGAACTCGAAAGGTGTAGATGAAGAGACGTTCGAGCGTGAGCTGTACGTCATCCGTCGCCGTATTGAAAAAGCTGCCGCCGCTTCCGGGATTTCGGACCTGTATCTGGCGTCGCTGAGCTGCCGCTCGATCATCTATAAAGGCATGATGCTGGCTGAGCAGGTCGCGGTTTTCTACCCCGACCTGATGGATGAGCGGTTCGAATCCGCCTTTGCGATCTATCACCAGCGTTATTCAACCAACACCTTCCCGCAATGGTGGTTGGCGCAACCGTTCCGGATGCTGGCTCATAATGGTGAAATCAACACCCTGAAGGGCAACGTCAACTGGATGAAAAGTCATGAGATCCGCATGGCCAGTGGCACCTTTGGCGACTATGCCGAAGACATCAAGCCGATCATCGCAGGTGGATCGTCAGATTCGGCCGCATTAGACTCGGTTTTCGAGGTTCTGGTGCGCGCGGGCCGCTCGGCCCCGATGGCGAAAACCATGCTGGTGCCGGAAAGTTGGTCCAAGCAGGCGGTGGAACTGCCGCAGGCCTGGCGTGACATGTATTCCTACTGCAACTCGGTGATGGAGCCGTGGGACGGTCCCGCCGCGCTGGCGATGACCGATGGCCGCTGGGTCTGTGCCGGTCTGGACCGGAACGGGTTGCGCCCGATGCGCTATGTGGTGACGGGCGATGGTCTGGTGATTGCGGGCTCTGAGGCTGGTATGGTGCCGATTGATGAGGCCACTGTGACCGAAAAAGGCGCGCTGGGTCCGGGGCAGATGCTGGCCGTGGATATGAAGAAGGGCAAGCTGTTCCGTGACAAGCAAATCAAGGACAAGCTGGCGCGCGCCCTGCCGTTCGGCGACTGGGTAGGCAAAATCAACGATCTGGACACTACGCTGGGCAGTGTAACCGAACAGCCCTTGTTTAGGGGTGAGGAACTGCGCAAGCGTCAGATCGCGGCTGGATATTCGGTCGAAGAACTTGAGCAGATCCTTGCACCCATGGCCGAGGACGGCAAAGAGGCTTTGGCCTCGATGGGGGATGACACGCCTTCGGCTGTGCTGTCAAAGCAGTACCGTCCGCTGAGCCATTTCTTCCGGCAGAATTTCAGCCAGGTGACCAACCCGCCCATCGACAGCTTGCGCGAATACCGCGTGATGTCGTTGAAGACGCGGTTCGGGAACCTCAAGAACGTGCTGGACGAGGACAGTAGCCAGACCGAGATCATCGTTCTGGAAAGCCCTTTTGTCGGCAACGCTCAGTGGGAAATTCTGGCCGAAAACTTCAACGCGCCGCTGGCTGAGATCGATTGCAGCTTTGAACCCGGTGAGGGCGCGCTGGACCGCGCTTTGATCCGTATTAGAGCCGAAGCGGAAGAGGCCGTGCGTTCTGGTGCAGGGCATCTGGTGCTGACCGATCAGTATTCCGGGCCGGACAAAGTGGCGATGCCGATGATCCTGGCCACAAGCGCGGTACACAGCCATCTGACACGTCAGGGTCTGCGGACCTTCAGCTCGCTCAACGTGCGGTCGGCGGAATGTATCGACCCGCACTATTTTGCCGTGTTGATTGGCTGTGGCGCGACAGTTGTGAACGCCTACCTGGCCGAGGATTCGCTGGCCGACCGCATTGAACGTGGCCTGTTGGATGGCACGCTGACCGAAAATGTGGCCCGCTATCGCGAGGCAATCGATCAGGGTCTTCTCAAGATCATGGCCAAGATGGGTATCTCGGTTGTCTCCTCTTACCGAGGCGGTCTAAACTTTGAGGCCGTTGGTCTGAGCCGTGCCATGGTGGCCGAGTATTTCCCGGGCATGATCAGCCGTATCTCGGGCATCGGGATTCACGGCATCCGCGTCAAAGCCGAAGAAATTCACGCCAAGGGTTGGGACAGCGGTCTGGATGTGCTGCCCATCGGTGGTTTCTACAAAGCACGCAAGTCGGGTGAGACTCACGCGTGGGAAGCAACCTCGATGCATATGATGCAGATGGCCTGTAATAGGGCCTCATATGAATTGTGGAAGCAATATTCGACCAAGATGCAGTCGAACCCGCCGATCCATCTGCGCGACCTGATGGATTTCAAACCCATGGGCAAACCGGTGCCGATCGAAGAGGTGGAATCGATCACCTCGATCCGCAAACGCTTTGTCACGCCGGGTATGTCGCTGGGCGCACTCAGCCCCGAGGCGCACAAGACGCTGAACGTAGCGATGAACCGGATCGGTGCGAAATCCGACTCGGGCGAGGGTGGTGAAGATCCGGCGCATTTCGTGCCGGAACCCAATGGCGACAATCCGTCGGCCAAGATCAAACAGGTGGCGTCGGGCCGGTTCGGTGTGACTGCGGAATACCTGAATCAATGTGAAGAGCTGGAGATCAAGGTCGCCCAAGGTGCGAAACCGGGTGAGGGTGGTCAGCTGCCGGGCATGAAGGTCACCGACCTGATCGCGCGTTTACGCCATTCGACCAAGGGTGTGACGCTGATCTCGCCGCCGCCGCACCACGATATCTACTCGATCGAGGATCTGGCGCAGCTGATCTATGATCTGAAACAGATCAACCCGCGCTGCAAGGTGACGGTGAAACTGGTGGCGTCTTCGGGCGTTGGCACGATTGCCGCGGGTGTGGCCAAGGCCAAGGCGGATGTGATCCTGATCTCGGGCCACAACGGTGGTACAGGTGCGTCGCCCGCGACGTCGATCAAATATGCCGGTTTGCCGTGGGAGATGGGCCTGACCGAGGCGCATCAAGTTCTGGCAATGAATAACCTGCGCGATCGCGTCACTCTGCGGACCGATGGTGGTCTGCGGACTGGTCGCGATATCGTCATGGCCGCGATGATGGGGGCCGAGGAATACGGCATCGGCACTGCCGCCCTGATCGCGATGGGCTGTATCATGGTGCGTCAGTGCCAGTCGAACACCTGCCCGGTTGGTGTCTGTACGCAGGACGAGGACCTGCGCGCCAAATTCACCGGCAACGCAGACAAGGTGGTGAACCTGATCACCTTCTACGCGCAGGAAGTGCGTGAGCTGCTGGCCAGCCTCGGCGCGCGCTCGATTGATGAGATCATCGGCCGGGCCGACCTGTTGGCGCAGGTCAGCCGTGGATCGGCGCATCTGGACGATCTGGACCTCAACCCGCTGCTGATCACCGTCGATGGCGCGCATGATATCGTCTACAACCGCGACAAGGACCGTAACGCGGTGCCGGATACGCTGGACGCTGAAATCGTGCGGGATGCCGCGCGGTTCCTGAAAGACGGCGAGAAAATGCAGCTGTCCTATGCGGTGCAGAACACGCACCGAACTGTGGGCACCCGCGTCTCAAGCCATATCGTGCAGAACTTTGGCATGCGGAACACGTTCCAGTCCGATCACCTACACGTCAAACTGCAAGGCTCGGCCGGTCAGTCGCTGGGGGCGTTTGCAGCACCGGGGTTGAAGCTGGAAGTGTCGGGTGACGCCAATGACTATGTCGGCAAGGGTTTGTCGGGCGGCACCATCGTCGTGCGCCCACCACAGGTCAGCCCGCTGAAGGCGGATGACAACACCATCATCGGCAACACCGTCCTGTACGGCGCCACCGATGGCCACCTGTTTGCCGCAGGTCGCGCGGGCGAGCGATTCGCGGTGCGCAACTCGGGCGCGAAGGTTGTGATCGAGGGCTGCGGTTCGAACGGGTGTGAATACATGACCGGCGGAATCGCGGTGATCCTGGGTGATATTGGTGCCAACTTTGGCGCGGGCATGACCGGCGGTATGGCCTATCTGTACGACCCTGAAGGCAAGGCGCAGGCGCTGATGAACATGGAAACGCTGGTGACCTGCCCGGTGACCGTCGACCATTGGGAAGATCAGCTGAAATCGCTGATCGAAACCCATCAGGCCGAAACCTTCAGCCGCAAGGCCGCCGACATTCTGCAGCATTGGGATGTTGAAAAGGCCAACTTCTTGCAGGTTTGCCCAAAAGAGATGCTGAACAAGCTCAGCCATCCTCTGACCACCGAAGCAACGGCTGTTCCGGCTGAATAACAGGTTGCAACAGACCAGACCCAAACCCGCGCGCCAATTGGCAGCGCGGGTTTTCTTATACCTCTATTCCGACAACACCCGTTTCAAACGCGCGCCCAACGTCGTATAGCTGTGACATGGCAAAAGCAGCAGTCCGCAAAAAAAGCGGTAAGAAAAAAAAGGCATCCAAAGCCAAAACCCCACTGATGCAACGGCTTCGCCGATGGGTCAGTCGTGGCTTGTTGGCGGCCGTTGTGTTGGTCGTTGCATTGGTCGCTTTGTATTCGGTGGTAAACCCGCCCGTGACACACACGATCTGGTCGGAATGGCGTAGGCTGGGCAAGGTCGAGCGTGACTGGGTCCCGATCGAGGAAATCTCACCCGTCATGGCGCGTGCAGTTGTTGCGGCTGAGGACGCGAATTTCTGCCAACACTGGGGCTTTGACGTTGAGGCAATTCGCGATGCGCTGGAAGATGGCGGATCACGCGGGGCGTCGACCATTACCCAGCAGGTGGTGAAAAACGTATTCTTGTGGCAGGGCCGCAGCTGGGTGCGTAAAGCGCTGGAAACTTCGATCACGCCGGTTGTCGAGATCTTCTGGAGCAAACAGCGTATTCTCGAGGTCTATCTGAACGTCGCTGAAACCGGACAGGGCGTATTTGGGGTCGAAGCGGCGGCTCAAAGCAATTTCAACGTATCCGCTGCCCGGCTGAGTCCGGTTCAGGCGGCCCGGATCGCGGCGATTTTGCCCTCACCCCGCAATCGCTCAGTCACTGATCCGTCAGTGCGGACGCGCAGACGGGCCGCGTCGATCCTGGATGGAGCGGCCACCATCCGCGCAGATGGTCGCGCGGATTGTTTCGAGGATTGAAACTCAACACCCCTCAAGGCTAAAGCTGGGGGGTATACACTGGTTCGATTGGAAGCTCATGGCGCGTTTGTTTCACGTTCCCCTGTCCCCTTATTGCCGCAAGGTTCGTCTGTCTTTGGCGGAAAAGAAGATCGAGGTTGAGCTGGTCGAGGAGAAATACTGGGAGAAAGACCCGGATTTCCTGCGCCGCAACCCTGCCGGAAAGGTGCCGGTGTTGCGACTGGACGGGCAGGTGATGGCGGAAAGCGCGGCGATTTGTGAATATATCGAGGAAACGCGTCCGGAGCCTGCGTTGATGCCGAAAACACCCGAAAGCCGGTACGAAGTGCGGCGTCTGGTGGGGTGGTTCGATGATAAGTTTCACCACGAGGTGACCTCGAAACTTCTGTATGAACGGGTGAACAAGAAAGTCACCGGTGAAGGCTATCCGGACAGCAAGAACGTCAAGGAAGGCGCGCGGGCAATCAAATATCATCTGGACTACATGGCCTGGCTTTTGGATCACCGCCGTTGGCTGGCGGGGGATCAGATGACATTGGCCGATTTTGCCGCTGCTGCGCATTTGTCAGCGCTGGATTATATCTCGGACGTGGACTGGAACAGATCGCAAGCGGTGAAAGACTGGTATGCCAAGATCAAGTCACGCCCCGCGTTTCGGTCGATTCTTGCGGATCAGGTGCCTGGATTCCGACCCCCTGCGCATTACGCCGATCTGGATTTCTGATAGGGTGGAACAAGGGCTGTCTGCCCCTTTTTGGCCCTATAGGCCAATTCACCCCTGAGGATTTTTTAGCCAGATGAAGAGCGGATCGGATCTAAAGGAAAAGTTGGTGGCGCAGGCACTGAGCGAGGGCTTTGTGTCTTGCCGGATCTGTCGACCCTGGGATGTACCGCAGGTGCCGTCACGGCTGGAGGCATTTCTTCAGGCTGAATATCATGGGCAAATGGGATGGATGGCTGAGCGTACCCATTGGCGGGGTGATCCGGCGGCCCTGTGGCCCGAGGCGCGGTCGGTGATCATGCTGGCCGAAAGCTATGCGCCCGAGCATGATCCGACTGATATACTGGATCATCCAGACAGGGCAGCGATTTCCGTTTATGCGCAGAACAAGGATTATCATGATCTGGTCAAGAAACGGTTGAAGCGACTGGCGCGCTGGCTGATTGCCGAAAGCGGCGGAGAAGTTAAGGTTTTTGTTGATACCGCGCCTGTTCCAGAGAAGGCGTTAGGCCATGCCGCAGGGCTGGGTTGGCAGGGGAAACATACCAACCTTGTCAGCCGAGATTGGGGAAATTGGGCCTTTATAGGCTCTGTTTTCACGACATTGGACTTGCCGGTCGACGTGGCCGAAACCGATCATTGTGGAAAATGCCGGGCTTGTTTGGATTCATGTCCAACGGATGCGTTTCCGGCCCCGTATCAGTTGGATGCGCGGCGCTGCATTTCGTATCTGACAATCGAACATAAAGGTCCGATTGAGGAAGACCTGCGTGGCAAGCTGGGCAATCGGATTTACGGTTGCGACGATTGTCTGGCGGCCTGTCCGTGGAACAAATTCGCCGTTGCGGCCAGCGATGTCCGGTACGCCGCACGGGACGATCTGAAAGCGCCACCCCTGGCGGAGCTAGCGGTATTGGACGATGCCGCGTTTCGGGCGAAGTTTTCCGGTTCGCCCATCAAACGGATCGGGCGCGATCGGTTCGTGCGTAATGTTCTGTATGCTATCGGCAATTCGGGAATGGCATCGTTGCGACCGGTGGCGCAAGTATTGGTGGAAGACCCAGACCCAACGGTGGCGGATGCCGCGCGCTGGGCGGTCGAACAACTGGCGTAAGTGCCGCAAACAGGCTGGACGTGTCGGTCCAAACCGCTACACCCATCTGCAGCGAACAAAAAGGAGAACCCGATGGCGCTGGCTTTGGGGGTGGATACGGGTGGAACTTACACCGACGCGGTGCTGATCCGGGATGAGCGTGAGGTGATCGCCTCGGCCAAGTCCCTGACCACGCGAGCTGATCTGGCGATCGGTGTGGGTAAGGCTATTCAGGCGGTTCTGGATGCGGCGCAGGTGGCGCCGGGGCAGATTTCCATGGCGTCCTTGTCGACCACACTGGCCACGAATGCGCTGGTTGAAGGGCAGGGTGGACGGGTTGCGTTAATCTATATCGGGTTCAAGGATGGCGATCTGGATAAGCACGGATTGCGGGATGCGCTGAAGGGCGATCCGGCGCTGGTAATTTCCGGGGGTCACAGCCATGCCGGGGGAGAGACCACGCCGTTGGATGTGACCGCGTTGGTAGCATTTTTAGACTCTCATAAAGGCATATCTGGCTTTGCGGTGGCCTCGCAATTCGCCACCCGCAACCCCGCACATGAGCTGGAGGCCGCACGGATCATCATCGACAGGACCGGCGCACCGGTGACATGCTCACATCATCTGTCAGCCAAGTTGAACGGCCCGAAACGGGCGGTGACGGCGGTATTGAACGCCCGTTTGATCGGGATGATCGACCGATTAATCGGGCGCGCACAGGATCGGTTGCTGGAATTGGGCATCACCGCGCCGATGATGGTTGTGCGTGGAGATGGTGCGTTGATGAGTGCCGAACAGGCAAGAGAACGCCCGATTGAGACCATCCTCAGCGGACCTGCTGCGTCTATCGTCGGAGCCAGTTGGCTGACCGGGGCAGAGAATGCGCTGGTGTCGGATATCGGTGGAACGACCACGGATGTGGCCCTGATCCGCGATGGCAAACCTGCAATTGATCCAGCGGGCGCGCAGGTCGGCGGTTTCCGCACCATGGTTGAAGCCGTGGCGATGCGTACCCATGGTCTGGGTGGTGACAGTCAGATGCATGTGGTGACCGAAGGTTTGGGTGGCGGTGTGTTTTTGGGGCCGCGACGGGTTTTGCCGGTTTCCCTGATTGCATCTGAGGCACCAGATGTTGTCCACGCGGTTTTGGATATGCAATTGCGGTCCACAACGGTGGGCGAACATGATACCCGGTTTGCCCGCCAGGTCCCAGGCATCCACGCCGAAGGCCTGGGCGCGCGGGAAGAGGCGTTGATGGAGCGGTTGGGCAATAATGTCATGCCGCTCAGCGATCTATTGCGCACCCGGATGGAAAACGGTGCCCTGACGCGCCTGGTGGATCGCGGGATCGTTCAGGTCTCTGGCGTGACGCCTTCGGATGCCAGCCATATGTTGGGCCGGCTGGATGCGTGGGATGCGGATGCGGCGCGTAAAGCGTTGGAGATTGTCGCGCGCAAGCGTGTGGGAACCGGCGACATGTTGGCCGCATCACCGGAAAAGCTGGCGCAGATGATCGTGGACCAGTTGACCGAACAGACCGCATTGACCTTGTTAGAGAGTGCTTTTGCTGAAGAGGCCGATGACTTTGGCGTGCCCTCTGCCGATCTTGCCCGTCACGTTCTGACGCAAAAAGGGCTGGCGCGCCATCGTGGACTTTTGGCGCTGGATACAGCGTTGAATGTGGGTGTGGTGGGTCTTGGGGCCTCGGCCCCCAGCTATTACCCAGCGGTTGGGGAACGACTGCACGCCCGCATGATCCTGCCTGAACACGCGGGCGTGGCCAACGCCATCGGTGCTGTGGTCGGACGGCTGACCCTGCGCCGGTCCGGCACGGTGACATCCCCGTCCGAGGGGCGGTTCAGGGTACATCTTGAGGACGGTCCACAGGATTTCACCGAATCTGACAAAGCATTGGACTTGCTTGAGTCGGTGTTACGGGATGAGGCAGAAGGTGCCGTGCGCCAAGCCGGGGCTGCGGATATACGGGTCGTGGTTGACCGGGACATCCGCACTGCCCGTATCGAAGCGCAGGAGGTATTCGTCGAGGCTATGGTCACCGTTGAGGCCAGTGGCAGGCCCCGCGTTGCGTCGGAATAGCCCCGCAGGGGGCTACCCGTATTATTCAGCCGCGTCGCGTTTGGGCAGAACCCACCCCGCGCGCGGGAAGTGGCAAGTGTAACCGTTTGGGATACGTTCCAGGTAATCCTGATGTTCGGGCTCGGCGTCCCAGAAATCACTGACCGGCTCGACCTCGGTCACCACTTTGCCGGGCCACAGACCGCTGGCATTCACATCGGCGATCGTATCCAGCGCCACTTGTTTTTGCTCGTCATCGACAAAATAGATGGCCGAGCGATAGCTCATCCCGCGATCATTGCCCTGACGGTTCGGCGTGGTCGGGTCGTGGATCTGAAAGAAAAACTCCAGCAATTCGCGATAGGTTATCTTGGCTGGATCGAAAAAGATCTCAATTCCTTCGGCATGGGTGCCGTGATTGCGATAGGTGGCATTGGGCACGTCACCGCCAGTATAGCCAACGCGCGTGCGCGACACGCCCGGCAATTTGCGGATCAGGTCTTGCATGCCCCAGAAACAGCCCCCGGCAAGAACGGCGCGTTGTTCGGTCATTTGATGTCCTCCACATGGATCAGGTACTCGCCATAACCTTCGGCCTCCATCTCATCGCGATGAATGAATCGCAAGGCGGCAGAGTTGATACAGTAGCGCAGCCCGCCATGTTCACGCGGGCCGTCCGGGAACACATGCCCCAGATGGCTGTCGCCATGTTTCGAGCGGACTTCCGTGCGGATCATACCATGGGTGGCGTCGTGAAACTCCTCTACATGCTCATGGATGATGGGTTTTGTAAAACTGGGCCATCCGCAACCGGATTCGTATTTGTGGGTCGAGGCGAACAACGGCTCGCCCGAGACGATGTCCACGTAAATACCCGGTTCCTTGTTGCTCAGGTATTTGCCGGTTCCCGGGCGCTCAGTTCCGCTGCGCTGCGTGACGTGAAACTCTTCGGGCGACAATGCCGCGATGGCTTCGGGGGATTTAGTGAATTGGGTCATGGGTCCTCCGGTCATTAAACTTGTGGCATAATCTGGGGGCAGGGGTGCAGAATTCAAAGCCCTATTTCAGTGTCCTCGCGCAGTCGTGCAGGTGATCTGCAATCGGTTTTCGTACGTAATGAGAGCAAAGGGAGGCCATGTAATGATCAGAATGCTTATACTAACGGCTTTGATAATGCTTGGTCGCGCCGTTCAGGCCGCGCCGTTGGGCGGAGAATTCGCGTCAATCGATGGTGGCACCATGTCGATCGCAGATTGGAGGGGACAACCGGTTCTTGTCGTTAACACTGCGTCACACTGCGGATTTACCGGACAATATGAAGCTCTGCAAAAGGTGCATGAGGTTTATTCTAACCGCGGACTTGTGGTTTTGGCCGTGCCGTCAGACTCGTTCAATCAGGAGTTGGGGTCTGCTGAAGAAGTCCGGCAATTCTGCGAGTTGAATTATGGACTAACATTGCCAATGACGGATATCACGCCGGTCAGGGGTTCCGATGCCCATCCATTTTACAAGGAGGTAAAGGTGCAAACCGGGTTTGAGCCTGGTTGGAATTTTAACAAAATATTGCTCGATCCCAACGGGGAAGTCGTCGTTACATATGGTGCAAATGTGAAACCGGACTCACCCAAGCTGCTGCGTCAGGTCGAGGCTTTATTGCCCTGAGCAGGTTGGCGGGAAAGCTGCACTGCTAAAATGCCCAGTGTCGTGATCCCAACCCCGACAGCATCCAGCGGGCCTAACTTTTCGCCCAATAAAATAGCGGCGATGGTAACGCCGAAGACCGGGTTGAGGAAATGGAAGGTCGCCGCGCGGGTGGCTCCGATCCGGTCCAGCAGCAGAACCCAGATTAGCGTGGCCAACAGGCCCGGGAACAAAGTGGTATAGGTGAAAGCCAGCGCCAGGGGCACGGTTGGGTGGATAAAGATCGTCTCGAATATGGGGGCGGCAACAAACAGAACGGCTGAGCCCACAAGCATCTGCAATCCGACTACCATCATGAAATTGCCGCCCGATGTGGCGCCGCGAATGGTCAGTGTGGCAAAAGTCAGCGCCAGCGCCCCGATACAACACAAAGCCACACCAAACAGGTCGAGGCCACCGCCGATACGGGTGCTCATGATCAGGGCGACGCCAGCAAATCCGGCGATCAGACCCAGCACCGCAACCGGGCGCAGCTTTTCACCCAAAAACAACCATCCGGCCAAAGCGACCAGCAACGGCATGGTGGACGCGATTATAGCCGCCACCGAGGCTTCGACTGTCTGCATCGCATAGAAATTCAGACCCAAATAAAGGGCATTCTGGCAAATTCCGAACAGAATTGTAGCGCGCCACTGGGATCGGGTCAGGTGCCAGCTTTGCCCCATGGCTCGTGCGATTGCCACGCCTATCAATCCCGATATCAAGAACCGCAGTGCCAGCGAGAACAGAGGCGACGCATCGGCAACGATGATCCGGGCTGAGGTGAAAGCCGAGGACCAGATAAAAGCAAAAACCAGCCCCATGGCGATGGCGCGCAGATCCATTGAGCATCCCCCAGTCAGAACGCGGCGACTGTTTCCGAATTTCCATCAGGCCGCAAGCGCCCCTTGCCAAAAAACCACACCTTTGGGGCAAGCGTGAAAACTGCGACGTTTTTATTGATTGACCCGCCAATTAAAGATAAATGCGAAAAATCTGGCTGATTATGGGAGGTTTGTCAGTGCTTCTGGAATACATTCTGTCTTTTGGCGTCCTATTGGCTTTGGGCCTGGTCGCTTTCTTCGTAGTGAAATGGTGGAATCTGCGCTGCGTCGGTGTGACGCCTGTTCATCTGTTCACCTTCATCGCGATCCTGTTCACATCCGGTCTGGATGTCGGCCTGATCATGTTCCCGCTGACCGAGTTCGGCGGCTATGCCGAAGATCCAGCCTATGCCTTTGCCAATCCGCTGGCGATCGAGTTCGGCTTCTGGGGTTTTCTGATCTGGGCCTTCTATTTCCTGACCGCGTTCTACTTCTGCGTGATCGAACCGCGGGTCAAGTTCTTTGAGATCCCGCTGGTCAAGCTGATCAACAACGTGGTGATCATCGGCACCTGCGCCTTTACCGCCAGCCTGTTCCTGATCTACCTGCCCGGCTACCTGCCCGAGGTCGGAGACGGCGAATCCGTGGTCACCACCTTCTATGTCATCGTATTTGTGGTCATTCTGGCGGCGGCCTATTCGTCGACCGACCTGAAATACGTGCGTATCCTTTCGGTGGGCTCGACCTTTCTGTTTCTGGCGCTGATCCTTGGCATGTGGGTTGCTGCTGGCATGGGCTTTACCGGTTTTGCGGAAACCAGCAGCAATATCGGGGCCTATTTCGCCAACCTGCACAAATTCGTCCTGCCGCTGACCGACTATCACGCCTTCTACCTGTTCTGGTGGTTTGCGTGGTCGATCATGATTGGCCAGTTCACCTCGCGCTTTGTGGGTGGGTTGAAGACCTGGCAATTGCTGGCGGCGCTGCTGATCTTCCCGTCGATCCCGTTGGCGATCTGGTTCACCGTTCTCTACTACTACCACCTGAACGGCATCAGCACCGCAGGCATCACCAACATCGCGATGGTGATTGTGGGCGTGACCTTCGTGATCAACTCGCTGGACTCGCTTATTAGGCTCTATACCGACAACCTGAACATGACGGTCGAGCGGTTTGGCAAGGCGATTTATGTCGCAGGCAACGTCGTGCTGCTGTTCGTGCTGACCCTGTTGTTCCAGAGCCAGTGGTTGCAGATCCAGTGGATCGGAGCGGTGGTCGTCGGCCTGTATCTGGCCTGCGTGGTCTATATCCTGATCGCCAAGCGCAAAGAGGTACTGAGCATCGACTCGATGCCCGAAGACCGCGATCTGGATTTCCACAAGGTTGAGACGGTTCACTGATCAACTTTGGCGATTAACCAAACAACGGGCGCCAAGGCGCCCGTTGTTTCCATCGGAAAAGCAGGCAGTTTTCGCAGCTTTGCAGAGTAAGATTATGGCTTTGCGTCGGCTTGTGAAATCAATTGTGTATGCGTAGCTTAAGATTATGAAAAGAATAATTCTTTTACTGCTATTCTCATTGCTTGCTTTTGCTTATCAGTCTTATCGATTGGCGGCTCTTGAGAGCCTGAGCGGTCGACAAACTTCCTAAATTCGTTTGATTGATGAAACCGCGAAAGTTGGCTGTTTGAAGAAGCACGCTTTCGTCTCGGTTTTAAAATCAAAAAACTTGCACCACTGGGTTATTGACGCCGAAAGTTCTTTAGTAAGTAGTGAAAAGCTTCCAGATGAAACAGCTTTGATAGAAGTCTTATTGAGGCCAAATCCCTTCCTTGCGCCTCCAGTTTTCACGAGGTTTTATTTTGACGAGGCGGATTGCTGGTTGCCAATTTAAGTTTTTAAACAGGGTTTTGATCTTTGGGCCGAAAGAACTCATCGCAATCGAAATTGCTTCTAGTCGCTAGGAGCAAAAAAAAGCGCCCAAAATATCGGAAAGAAACAACGCGTAAGAGTTGTTGAAGAGCTATGAAGCCCTACCTCGTCTGTAAGGGTGATAGGAAACTTCATGCTGGAAGAAAAACGCAAAGATCTGGACACGGAAAAACAGAAGAAGCTGCTGTTTAGGCTTGTGGATGAACTCAGCCGGTCTTCGCCGGATTTGTACTATCGCTCGACCAGTGAAATTGCCGCGTATCTCGAGGCATACATTCGCAAAGGGGCAAAACTGTCTGCTGATGACAGGGCTTTGATGATCCGCCTCAACCGCCGCGATTTGGAAGTGCTGCTAAGCCTGCACTGAGGCAAAGAAAAAGGGCCCCCAAACGGCGGCCCTCAATCGCTTGTCCGTATAGACTGGGATCAGCCGTTCACGCTGTCTTTCAGAGCCTTCGCGATGGTCATCTTGACCACCTTGTCGGCCTCTTTCTTGAACTGCTCGCCGGTGGCGGGGTTGCGCACCATGCGCTCGGGGCGCTCGCGGCAGTAGATTTTGCCAACACCGGGCAGGGTTACCGCACCACCAGCCGACACTTCGCGGGTGATCAGGCCGGTCACGGCCTCCAGCGCTGCGTTTGCAGCTTTCTTGTCGGTTCCCATTTCCTCAGCGAGAGCAGCAACCAGCTGAGTCTTTGTCATAGGCTTTGCCATTTCTTGGTCTCCTTAACGTGCCCGATAAATAGGGCCTCACCGCGTAACTGTAACGGGATATTGTGGGCGAACACAACGAATAGTAGCGTCGAAAACCCTAAAAATAGGGGGATTTCGTTGCTTTTTTGCTTCAGAGAAAGGCCGTTTCGTCAAATGAACGCAATTTCCGGCTGTGCAGACGCTCTAACGGCATGCCGCGCAGGTGTTCCATCGCACGGATTCCGATCGCCAGATGGCGGCTGACCTGAGTGGTATAGAACGCTGACGCCATGCCGGGAAGCTTTAATTCACCATGCAGCGGTTTGTCGGACACACACAGCAATGTGCCGTATGGAACCCGGAACCGATAGCCATTGGCGGCGATGGTGGCGCTTTCCATATCCAGCGCAATCGCGCGGGATTGGCTGAGGCGTTGGACTGGGCCGGACTGATCGCGCAGTTCCCAGTTGCGGTTGTCGACCGAGGCGACGGTACCTGTCCGCATGATCCGCTTGAGTTCATAGCCTTCCAGTTCGGTGACTTCGGCCACGGCGCGTTCCAACGCGACCTGAACCTCGGCCAGGGGCGGGATCGGCACCCAGACGGGCAGGTCGTCGTCCAGTACCTTGTCTTCGCGTAGATAGGCATGGGCCAGCACGAAATCCCCCAATGCCTGGGTGTTCCGTAACCCGGCGCAATGACCCACCATCAACCAGGCATGCGGGCGCAGGACGGCAATATGGTCGGTGGCTGTTTTGGCGTTCGACGGCCCCACCCCGATATTGACCAGAGTAATCCCGGACCCATCCTCGCGTTTGAGGTGATAGGTCGGCATTTGCGGCAGTTTCAGGGGTTGGTCCAATGTGCCATCTGGCGAGGTGATCTCGACATTTCCGGTTGAAACAAAGCTGGTATAGCCGCTTTCCGGATCGGCCAGCTGTGATCGGGCATAGTTTTCGAATTCGGACACATAGAACTGGTAGTTGGTGAACAACACGTGGTTCTGGAAATGACTGGGATCGGTCGCCGTATAATGCGCCAGCCGTGCCAGCGAATAATCCACCCGTTGCGCGGTGAACAAGGCCAGCGGGCCGTGATCTCCTTCGTGATCATGAACCCCGTTAACGATGTCATCATTGGTGGTGGTCAGGTCAGGCACGTCGAACACATCGCGCAGCGTAAACCCGGCCGCACCTTGATGCGGGACGACAAGATCAGGGTTGTTGGCAACAGCGAAATGCACCGGGATCGGCGTGTCTGAGGCACCGATGGACACAGGTTGGCCGTGGTTGCGGATCAAAAGTGCGATCTGCTGCGTCAGGTAGGACCGGAACAAATCGGGCCGTGTCACCGTGGTTGCATGGGTGCCGGGTTCAGAGACATGACCAAAACTAAGCCGGCTGTCGACCTGAGCATAGGTCGCCGTTTTGATGCGAATTTCCGGGTAATAGGCTCTGAATCGTTCGGGCGGTGCCTCCCCTTCTATTGCCTTTGCAAAGCTGTCGCATAGGAATTGGGTCGCCTGATCGTAAATCTGTTCCAGACGAGCCACCGCCGCCGCGGGGTCGGTGAACTTCTCGGGTGTAGGAACGTCGGGTGTTCTGATTATTGTCATGCAAGGGGTTCCAAAAGGTCGATCTTTTCAAAGGTCCGCACATCCACCAGCCCAAGGTCTGAAATCCTCAATTCGGGAATCACGACTAGGGCCAGCAGCGAGTGCTGCATATACGCGTTGTTCAACTGGCAGCCGCAGGCCTGCATCGCCGCGACCATCTGTTCTGCTTTCGCCGCCACTTCAGTCGCTGGGCTATCCGACATCAGGCCTGCTATGGGCAGTTCCACCAGTGCCAGTTCCGCGCCATCGCGGAATATAGTGATGCCGCCCCCCACCTCGGCCAAACGGTTTGCTGCCAGTGCCATCTGGTCACGGTCGGTGCCGACAACGATCATGTGGTGACTGTCATGCGCCACAGTCGAAGCCATCGCCATTTTGCCTTGATATCCAAAGCCCGAGACAAAGGCATTTGTCACCCCCCCGGTGGCGCGGTGGCGCTCGACCAGCGCGATCTGGCAAACCTCGCCTTCGCCTTCGACCAACCCGCCGATGATTGGCAGTTCGCATTTCAGCGCCTTTGTGGGGGCCTGATTTTCCACAACGCCAATCACATTGGCCTGCACACGATTGGCACCTGCGGGGGCATTGATTTCGAAATCCGCACCGGTCAGTGCGTGCCCCAAATGTACGGTGTCGCGCGCAGTACCCGGCCAGTTCAGGTGCGGGCAATCTACTGAAATTGCGCCCTTTTCGGCGGCAATCTGACCGCGGGCAATGACCATCTCGATGGGCAGCTCCGTCAGGTCCGAGCTGAGAATAATATCCGCTCGCCGTCCTGGAGTGATCGAACCGATCTCACGCTCCAACCCGAAATGGGTGGCCGTGTTGATCGTTGCCATCTGCAAAGCCACCAGCGGATCGCAACCACAAGCAATTGCATGGCGCACAACCCGATTCATGTGTCCGTCATTGACCAGGGTGCCGGAATGACAATCATCGGTACACAGGATGAAATTGCGCGGGTCCAATCCTTTATCGGTGACCGCTGTGATCTGGCTTTCCACATCAAACCAAGCCGAGCCCAGCCGCATCATCGACCGCATGCCCTGCCGCACGCGGGCAATGGCATCGGCCTCGCAGGTGCCTTCGTGATCATCCGCTGGTCCGCCGGCCACATATGCTGCAAAATCAGGCCCTAAATCAGGCGAAGCGTAATGCCCACCGACTGTTTTCCCGGCTCGCTGAGTCGCCGCGATTTCAGCCAGCATCTTTGGATTGCCGTGAATAACACCGGGGAAATTCATCATCTCGCCCAGCCCGATGATGCCCGGCCAGTTCATGGCCTCTGCCACATCCTCAGCCGTAATCTCATAACCTGTGGTCTCAAGCCCCGGTGCCGACGGCGCACATGACGGCATCTGCGTGAAGATGTTCACCGGCTGCATCAGCGCCTCATCATGCATCATGCGCACGCCGTCCAGCCCCAGCACATTCGCAATCTCATGCGGGTCGGTGAACATCGAGGTGGTGCCATGCGGAATCACCGCACGGGCAAACTCAGCCGGGGTCAACATCCCCGATTCGATATGCATATGGGCGTCGCACAGTCCCGGCAGCATATAGCGACCATGTGCTTCGATGATCTGCGTGTCGGGGCCAATGCAATGGGACGCGTCGGGCCCAACATGCGCGATGCGCCCGGCGGCAATGGCAATGTCGTGATCGGGTAGGGTTTCGCGGCTATGTACATTCACCCAAGTGCCGCCGCGAATGACCAAATCTGCGGCCTCCCGTCCCGCGGCAACGGCAATCAGTTTAGGGGCGACATCGGGCCAGCTTGGGAAAGGTGTGTATTCCATGGCTCAACTTTCCTGAATGCAGAGAAAGGTTCAACCCCCACCGTACAGCTGTCATGAAACCGTCACGCAGCGCGTCAGCGCTGCCGGACCCAACCAGAGGAAGTGCCGCACAGCGGCAGTGACGATGGGCGGGAGTACCCCTTATCAAGGCTGCGCGTCTGCCTCCATCTCGCGGCGCAACCAATCTGCAAAAGCCAGCGCCCCCGGGGTTCCTTCGGCTTGGGGTGACAATAACAGGTAATAGGCTTCGGACATTGGAGCGCGATGGGCAAAGGGAGCCACAAGCCGCCCCTGTTCGATCAAGCCGCGTGCAATAGTGTCGTGGGCCAGGCATAGCCCCCCGCCTGCCATCGCGACGGACAGGCTGACCAAATAGGTTGTCGAGTAAGTGATGGGCGGATTTCCCCAAATTAGAGCCTGTTCTTCGGCCCAATTTGCCCAGTTTGACAGCAGATTCGAACAATCGAACAACGGCTGTAGTTGCAGCGTGTCCAGCATCACTTCATAGCCTGGCGCACAGACTGGGTAATAATGATCGGTCCGCAGCAATTCCGTTCGCACCGTATCGGATGGGCGCAGAGAAAATCGGATTTCCACGGCGGCCCCTTCGGCCATCTCCCGCGGCTCCCATAATTCGGTAAAAATGTTCAGTTGGACTTCTGGGTGTGCCTCGCGGAATCGCGGCAGGCGTGGGGCCAGCCAATTGACGGCAAACGTGATGTTGCTTTGCACCTGAACTGCGTTTTGCTGCGCGCCTGTGACGGCTTGCGTGCCGCGCACCAGCGTTCGAAACGCCTCGCGCACCACCGGCAGATAGGTGATGCCGGCCTCGGTCAGTTCCAGCGCGCGCGGGCGGCGCAGGAACAGGGGCTGGCCCAGATATCCCTCCAACGATTTGATCTGCTGGCTGACCGCGCTTTGGGTCATGTTCAGGTCGCGGGCAGCGCCGGTGAAGGATAAGTGGCGCGCAGCGGCTTCAAATGTGCGTAACCACCCCAGCGGAGGAAGCTGTTTCTGCATTCGCATAATCCTGCCATTAGCTCAACTTATGAATTAGGTCTGTTTTTTTCGTTGGTCAATTTTTTAAAGCGCAGGCAGGCTTTTCAGCAGCCCCAACCACCCTATCGGAGCCCGCAATGACCGTCACAAACCTGCGCCCCAATATCGACCACTGGGAGGACCGTGTAGATCTTGCCGCCACCTTTCGTTGGACAGAACGTCTGAACATGCATGAAGGCGTCGCCAATCATTTCAGTCTGGCAGTGAATGAAGATGGCACGCAGTTTCTGATGAATGCCAATCAGATGCATTTTGCCCGTATCAAGGCCTCGAATCTGTTGCTGCTGGATGCCAATGACCCGGACGTCATGTCCCAGCCCGGTGCGCCTGACCCAACCGCGTGGGGATTGCATGGCTCGATCCACCGCCATTGCCCGCATGCACGCTGTGTTATGCATGTGCATTCGATCTTTGCCACCGTTCTGGCCTCGCTGGCCGACAGTCGCCTGCCGCCGATCGATCAGAATACGGCCACCTTTTACAATCGCTATGTGGTGGATAACGAATTTGGTGGTCTGGCCTTTGAAAGTGAAGGTGAGCGCTGCGCGTCAATGCTGTCGGATCCGCAGAAGAAGGTCATGATCATGGGCAACCATGGCGTGTTGGTGATCGGAAGCGATCCCGCGGATGCGTTCAACCGGTTGTACTATTTCGAACGCGCGGCCGAAACGTATATCCGTGCGCTGCAAACCGGCCAGCCGTTGCGCGTGTTGTCGGATGAGATTGCCGAAAAGACGGCACAGGAACTGGACGAGTATCCCGACCAGGCCGATGCGCATCTGCGTGAAATCAAGGCTCTGCTGGATGCCGATGGCTCAGACTACGCCTCATAAAGGGTAATGCTATGACTGATTCCACTCAGGACCCCGAAGCCGCCCGCTGGAATTACCACCCCGAGGGGCCAGTGGGATTGAACCCGTTGTTCAACTGGCCCCCGCGCCCCGCTGCCGTGCTGAAATGGTACAGCGGTGCCTGGTTGCAGATCACGTCGCTGACGCTGTGCTTGGTGCTGGCGGTGACAGCCTATGCGCTCTTTTTCCCAGGGTTAGAGACGATGAAGAGCTTCGCACCCGGCTGGATGTTCCGCATTTGGCTGCTGAACATGGTGCCTCAGATTCTAATTGCGGGTGGTCTGCACTGGTGGCTGTACATGCGCAAAGGGCAGGGCATGTACAAGAAGTTTGATCGCCGCGACCTGACCCGCAGCAACGGCACGTTCACCTTTCGCAACCAGGTTTGGGACAATATCTGGTGGACGCTGGGCAGCGCGATGACAGTCGCGACAGTGTATCAGTGGATCATCTACTGGGCGATGGCGAACGGCTATGTGCCCACCGTAACTTGGGCCAGCGCGCCGGTCTGGTGCGTGGTTTGGCTGGCATTCATCCCGATGTGGTCGGGATTGCATTTTTACTGGGTGCATCGGCTGGAACATCACCCCAAGCTGTATAAACACGTGCATGCCGTGCATCACCGCAACGTAAATACGGGGCCGTGGTCAGGCATTTCAAACCATTGGTTCGAAAACATCCTGTACTTCACCACCTACTTCATCCACTTGATCGTGCCCTCGCATCCGCTGCACCTGCTGTTCCATGCCTATTTCCAACAGGTCAGCCCGGTCCTGTCGCATTCCGGATTTGAAAAGGTGCGTGCCCGGGAAACCGATGCCGCCCGCGCAGGGGACTTCTTCCACCAGCTGCATCATCGGTATTTCGAGTGCAACTACGGCACCTCTGAGATTCCGTTCGACAAGTGGTTTGGCACCTATCACGACGGCTCGGCCGAGGCGACGACGCGGACGCGCGCTTTCAAAAAGCAGATGTATACCTGAAAGGTCAGCTCCGCTCGAACAAGGCGATCAGAGCGGTATCATTCTTGTTGGGGCCTGCGGCGAGGTCCCCATAGATGCGCACCTCGGGCAGGGTCAGGTTTCGAATCTGGCCCTGCGCCATTTTATGCAAGGTTTCGGCAAAGCCCATTTTTTCATAGTGTTTTGCGTTGATCGACAGGGCGAACTGTGCGCCGGGGCGGGCGATGCGCAGCAGGGCGAGCAGGGCCTCGGGTCCCAGATGGCCGTGGGTGAAAGTGCCCGAGGATACGATGCCCGCATAGCTGTCGCGCGGGACCGGGATACCCTGGTTCAGATCGGCCTCAATCGCGTCGCGGTAGATATCCTTGCGCATGGCCTGATCCAGCATTTCGGCGCTGATGTCCGTGGCATCAATTGGCCCGACGCCCAGACCGGCCAGAACCGCACCGCACAATCCTGTGCCTGCGCCCACATCCAGAACCGGGCCTTGCCCACCCGCGCTCACAAAGGCACGGGCCGTGTGGATGTGCAGTTGATAGTCTTCAAGTGCTGCAAAGGAATCGTCATAGTCCCCGGCCCACTCGGCATAGAGCCGTTTGTGTTCTTCCGGTGAGTCCAGGGCATAGGCAGCGTGCAGATTGGGCGTTTTGTCACTCATACTCAAAAGAAAGGCGCATTGAGGGATTCGAATCAAGTATTCCGGCGCAATTGCTTGCATCCGCCGGGATTGCGGATCATCTAAGGCGCCATGACAGGAACTCTTTTTTCGTTCGGCCACGGATATTCGGCGCAAGCCTTGTCCCAGCTACTGAATCCACAAGGCTGGCGCATCTGCGGCACCACACGCGACCCGGCCCAATCCCCCGCTATTCGCGCATCCGGAGCAGACCCGCTGGTCTGGCCAGGGCAGGTGCCGAATCTGGACGGGGTGACGCATTTGCTGATTTCGACGGCGCCGAAAGCGGACGGAGACCCGGTGCTGGCTGCCCTGCAAGATGAGATTTCTGCGCGGGCTGCGCAGTTTGAATGGGTGGGATACCTGTCGACGACCGCAGTCTATGGCGATCATCAAGGCGCATGGGTGGATGAAACTACCCCGCCTGCGCCCACGGCTGAGCGTGGCAGATGGCGGGTGAAGGCTGAACAGCAGTGGATGAGCATCCCTGATCTGCCCACACATATTTTCCGGCTGGCGGGCATCTATGGTCCCGGTCGCGGTCCGTTTTCCAAGCTCAAGCGGGCGGGGATGCGGCGTATTATCAAGCCCGGTCAGGTGTTTTCGCGCATTCACGTCGCGGATATCGCACAGGTTCTGGCCGCCTCGATGGCCGCGCCCAACCCTGGTGCCATATATAACGTCTGCGATGATGAGCCGGTGCCACCGCAGGACGTGATTGCCTATGCCGCTGAACTGCAGGGCCTGCCCTTACCGCCAGAGGTGCCGTTCGACGAGGCTGATCTGACCCCCATGGCCCGCAGTTTCTATAACGAGAATAAGCGGGTCAGGAATGACCGGATCAAGGACGAACTGGGTGTACGTCTGCTTTATCCTGATTACCGCACCGGGCTTGAGGCCCTGATGAAAGACACCTGACGCTCAGCCAGCAGCCTTGATCAGTTCAGCGGCCTTTTCGGCAATCATGATGGTGGGCGCATTGGTGTTACCGGACACCAGTGTCGGCATAACCGAGGCGTCGATCACGCGCAGCGCATCGATACCGCGTACGCGCAATTCCGGGTCGACCACGGCCATGTCATCCAAACCCATTTTGCAGGTCCCGACCGGGTGATAGATCGTGTCGGCGCGATCGCGGATGTGGTTTTCCCAATCGGCATCGGTTTGCGCGGTTTCGGTTCCGAACATTTCCTTGTGCCGATACTTCTCCAGCGCCGGGGCCTGAATGATGTCACGCGTCATCCGCGCGCCCTTGATCAGCGTTTCCAGATCACGGTCGTCAGACAGGAACGCTGGATCAATGGCAGGGGCGGCGAATGGGTCGGCGCTGTGCAGCCCCACCGTGCCCCGGCTTTCGGGACGCAATTTGCAGACGTGACAAGTAAAGCCGTGACCGAAATGCAGTTTGCGGGCGTGATCGTCGACCAAGGCAATAGTGAAATGCATCTGAATATCAGGCCGATCCAGATCAGGCGATGTTTTCAGAAAAGCCGCCCCTTCGGCAAACGGCGTGGCCGCCATTGAAACGCCGGTCTTGCGCCAACGAAGCAGGTGCCGCAGCAGGTTTACCGATGCGGTCGCCCCGATCCCGAAATTGTCAGTGTCTTTTGTTTTGTAGGACAGAATGAAATCTAGGTGATCCTGCAGGTTCTGGCCAACGCCGGGCAGGTTATGGCGCACCGTGATGCCGTGTCGGGCAAGGTCCGCGCCATCCCCAATTCCTGACAGTTGCAGCAATTGCGGAGATTTGAGCGCACCGGCACAAATCAGCACTTCTCGTCTGGCCGTAACCGCGATGTCGGGCCCTTTGCCTTTTTTCTTGTAGATCACGCCGCTCGCGCGCTTGCCGTCGAATGTCAGCTCTTTTGCCACTGCATGAGTGATGACTTTCAGGTTCGGGCGGTCCATCACCGGAAAGACATAGGCCGCAGCTGCTGAACAACGCTCTCCATTTCGGGCCGGGTCGTGAAATTGGGTCACTTGGTACAGGCCGACCCCCTCATTGTCGCCACGGTTAAAGTCATGCGTGCGGCGGTGCTGCATTTGTTCAGCTGCACGGATGAAATCATGGGTGATCGGGCGCGGCTCTTTTTGGTGTGAAACCTGAACCGGACCGCTGCCACCATGCAGATCATCGGCTCCGTCCTCATTATTCTCGGACCGTTTGAAATAGGGTAGCACGCTCTCCCAATCCCAGCCGGTGCAGCCCAGATCGGACCAGCCGTCATAGTCCTGACGCTGCCCCCGTATATAAAGCATCGCATTGATGGCACTGGACCCACCCAGTGCCTTGCCGCGCGGCTGATATCCCCGGCGTCCGTTCAGACCCGGCTGCGGCACGGTCCCGAACGCCCAGTTGTTGATCTTTGGCCGCCCGGGCAGGGCAGCGACCACGGCCGAGGGCATACGGACCAGAATACTGTCGCCACGACCGCCGGCCTCAAGCAGGCAAACGCGGGTGTTTGGCTCGGCGCTGAGGCGATTGGCCAGTACCGATCCCGCGGACCCGCCGCCAACGATGACGTAGTCGAATTCCATCTTGACTCCCTCAGTGCCGGATCGGGCATGGCTATGCCTGTAACCTTCCGTGGGTCGGACTGTGGCGCAGCGGTCGAAAAAAACAATTGGCGCTATTGGGATGTGACCCAAGGTCATTTAGTGCTGCTGCCGGTGAACGGGTCGTAACGCGGTGAATTATGAAAAAACCATAATCATTTCCTATCGCATTCATCATTAAACAAAACTTTTATGCATGATTTTGATTTGCTACTTCTGGTGGTGACAAGACCAAAGAGTCGCCGATCCCCCCGAGCGAAAAACGCGTGCCCTTGGGCGCGCGTTAAGGGCGGGTAAAGGTGTCATCTGCATGAGTTCTTGATCGACCAAGTTTGAACCGTGCGAACCTGCCGGAAATTAGCCAGGAATGGAGATCGATATGGATGGAAGTGATAACCCCAAAACGGGCGGATGCCCGGTGATGCATGGCGCCGGAACCCGGTCAAACCGGGATTGGTGGCCCAACCAACTGAACCTGTCGATCCTACACCAGCATGCGCCCGCGTCGAACCCGCTTGGGGGCGATTTTAATTACGCGGAAGAGTTCAAGAAGCTGGACATGAAGGCGCTGAAGGAAGACCTGTACGCGCTGATGACGGATTCTCAGGATTGGTGGCCGGCAGATTACGGTCATTACGGTGGACTGTTCATCCGGATGGCTTGGCACAGCGCCGGAACGTACCGGACCGCAGATGGCCGTGGTGGCGCGTCGACCGGCAACCAACGCTTTGCGCCGCTGAACAGCTGGCCGGACAACGGCAACCTGGACAAGGCGCGCCGTCTGTTGTGGCCAATCAAACAGAAATACGGCAATCAGATTTCCTGGGCAGATCTGATTATTTTGGCCGGTAACTGCGCCATCGAATCCATGGGTGGCAAGACCTTTGGCTTTGCCGGTGGCCGCGAAGACATCTGGGCACCCGAAGAAGACATCTATTGGGGTACGGAAACGGAATGGCTTGCTCCGACAGACAATCCTCACAGCCGCTATTCAGGCGAGCGTGATCTGGAAAACCCGCTGGCCGCCGTGCAGATGGGCCTGATCTATGTGAACCCTGAAGGCCCCGACGGGCAGCCTGATGCGTTGGCCTCTGGTCGTGACATCCGCGACACGTTTGGTCGGATGGCAATGAATGACGAAGAGACAGTCGCATTGGTCGCGGGTGGTCACACCTTTGGCAAGGCACACGGCGCAGGTGATCCCGATCTGGTTGGTCCGGAACCCGAGGCTGCGCCGATCGAGGAAATGGGCCTTGGCTGGATAAACAAGTTCGGTTCGGGCAAAGGCGACGACACCACCACCAGCGGGATCGAAGGGGCGTGGACCGCGAACCCGATCCAATGGGACAATGGCTATTTCGACCTGCTGTTCGGCTATGACTGGAACCTGACCAAAAGCCCCTCGGGCGCCTGGATCTGGGAACCGGTCGGCGTGAAAGAAGAAGATATGGCCCCTGCGGCGCATGATCCGTCGAAAAAGGTCAAGACAATGATGACCACGGCGGACATGGCGATGCGAATGGACCCGATCTATGGCCCGATCTCAAAGCGGTTCCACGAGAACCCGGAAGAGTTCGCGGACGCCTTTGCCCGTGCCTGGTTCAAGCTGACCCACCGCGATATGGGCCCGCGCTCGAACTATATCGGTGATGAGGCCCCGACCGAAGAGTTGTTGTGGCAGGACAATGTACCGGCCGTGGATCACGATCTGATCGACGACATGGATGCGGCTGACCTGAAGAGCAAGATTCTGGCAACCGGCCTGTCGGTCTCTGAACTGGTGTCGACTGCCTGGGCTTCGGCCTCGACATTCCGCGGGTCGGACAAGCGCGGCGGAGCCAATGGCGCCCGCATCCGTCTTTCGCCGCAGAAAGACTGGGACGTGAACGAACCAATGAAGCTGTCCAAGGCGCTGGATGCGTTGGAAGGCGTTCAGAAAGCGTTTAACGATGCGCAGTCGGGCAACAAACGGGTCTCATTGGCCGATGTGATCGTTCTGGGCGGCGCAGCCGGTATTGAACAGGCCGCCAAAGCGGCGGGTCATGAGGTTCAGGTTCCGTTCGCCCCGGGCCGCACCGATGCGACGCAGGATCAGACAGATATCGAGTCGTTCTCGGTGATGGAGCCAATTGCAGACGGCTTCCGGAACTATCAAAAGTCCGACTACAGCGTATCGCCCGAAGAGCTATTGATCGACCGGGCGCAGCTACTGGCTCTGTCAGCCCCGGAAATGACGGCGCTGGTTGGCGGGCTTCGGGTAATGGGCGCAACGTTCGGCGACACAACACATGGTGTGTTCACTGACAACGTCGGCACGCTCAGCACCGATTTCTTTACCAACCTGCTGGACATGGGTACTGAGTGGGAGCCTGCGGGCAACGGCGTCTATGAAGGCCGCGACCGCGCCAGCGGGGCGGTCAAGTGGACCGGTACGCGTGTTGATCTGGTCTTTGGGTCGAACTCGCAACTGCGGGCGCTGGCCGAGATCTACGGTCAGGCTGATGCCGGGGGCAAATTCGTCTGCGACTTTGTTTCGGCCTGGAACAAGGTGATGAACGCGGATCGCTTCGATCTGTCATAAACACGCGACTAACGTAATGATTGCGCCGTCCGAAGAGACTCGGGCGGCGTTTTCTTTGGCCCAGCCCCGGGCGCATACCAAGCATTGGGTACGATTCCGCCCATAGACCAACCCTTCCCCCAATTTCAGTGGCCTGTAAGCGGGTTGTTCCCACGAATTGTTAAGTTAACTTATTGATTTCATTAAGGTGGGTAAGTTTCTGCGGGGAAAACCGAAGTTTTTTCAAAATGGGGGTTGCAGGTCCCAGACCTAATCCGTAAATACCCCTTCACCGGCGCTGCTGAGGCGGTGTTGGGACGCTGGAGACGGCGGAGACGCTCAGGAGAGACTGGGGGCATCTTGAGGGATTTGTTA
>NZ_JBQFTX010000012.1:0-65960 GCF_056538905.1 Ruegeria sp. BE10 | reverse complement strand
TTCGATCGGCGCCTCACTAACAACTTTCAATACAAACGTCCCGAAACAAACCGCCAAAAAAATATCCACAAAACACCTTGTGGCAATTCTGTAAAAAGACAGTTTGATACCCAATTTTTGGGCATTTTAAAAACACCTAAAAGTTGAGTGATGCTCAATCCATATCCCCTTCGAAAAGGGCAGAAGGTCATAGTTTCCTGACTTTCTTCAAGCTTGATCAGCTTGCCTGATCTGCGGCAGGCGTCTCAGATTTTGATCGCTGGAAAAATCTGGATCTTCCGAAAGCCTCTACCGACGGAGATTGCTCAAGCTCCGCTTCGGCGTAGCATGATCGAAATGGTGCGCCACACGATCCAAGCTTCCATGATCAGCCCGGTATTTGCGATGTAGTACAGATCTGCCTGTACTTTTCGGCGTGTCGCATCTGTACCTTCGATATACCCAAGTTCAACCTGCGCCCAACCACTGATTCCGGGGCGCACAAGGTGACGCGCCTGGTATCCGGGTATAAGCGACATATATTCTCGGGCATGCTCGATGTAATCCGGTCGAGGGCCTATCAAGCTCATTTCACCTTTAAAAACATTGATGATTTGCGGCAATTCATCAATGCGGGACTTGCGCAAGAAGCGACCAAGCTGGGTAATTCTGTCTTCTTCCAACGGGCAATCAGCACTCCGTTCAATTTTCTTGGCCGGGCGCATGCTGCGAAACTTGTATGCTGTGAATGGTTCGCAGTTTTTCCCCATACGCTCCTGAGAGAAAAATAGAGGCCCCTTGTTCCAAATTGGGTTCAAGACGAGCAGGACGATTCCAAAAAACACCGCGAGAGGCAACAGAACAAATACGCTCAGGACAAGATCAAACGCACGTTTTGCCACGGCAAAAAAGACACTTGGTGCAGAGGCTGGAGCCCGCGCAAAGGCGGTGGATTCCCCGAGATCGTGCTCGGGTAAATTAAAATCAAACATAACTGCTCAAGAGCCTTAAACTAATTATTTTTATACTCGTTTTAAGGGAGTACTTCTTTTTTTTACCGTTTATCAACCACTTCAAGAGAGTGTCAATATTTTTGAGTTAAATTTGCCTCAAGCCTTAAAGGAATCGGATTCTAAGGCGTCTGGTTCACCGTCTTACCGGACCACTTTAGATCTGTTTGAAGGGTCCTAAGCAGGTTGTAGAGGGCCCGAAGGAGCCCAGTCTAGCGAACCCATCTACGCGCAGTGTTCCTTACGTGTAATTGTCGGCGTCGAACAGCGATGCAAGGTGTCGGATTCAATTGCCAAGCCAAGGAATAGGGCAGGGGTAATCAACCCAATCGCCGCGCTATTCAATATAACGCAGTCGAGCATTACAGCCCTATTGGTCATCGCGTTCTTTTTCACTCATAAAGCTCTCCCGGACGTGACGAGCCATAACCCGATGTTCACTTGGACTGCAAAAGATCACCTTATTCGATAAGGGGGCGCTTTCGGGATTGATCCAAGAAATCCTCCCAAGCCGCGCTAAACTCCTCAAGGGGCCAGTTGAGGCACGGGCTGGGATCTGGACAACAAGGCACGTGCGACGGGTCGCAAGGCGATATAATGATCCGAAGATGGACAGTGTATTCGCGAAGTGTTCAAACGCGTTCGCACCTATTTGGTCACGTAGCCTTTGGGCTCACTGGATCTTTGCTCCGGTCTGGCGCGAACTCTAAATCGTGATCGCCCGGATAGGTCGGTAGCAGTAGGAGGCAGGCAAAATATCTGCAGCGGCGAAGCTTGCTTGGACGCAATTTGAATGGAATGTACCGTAATCGCCACCTTTCATGTCTAGAACTGCAACCACTTTAACTAAGAGCGATCCCGCTTCAGCCAGGACACTTTCGTGCAGACACGTTCCGCCGCTGCTGCCGAATGGCGCGAACTCAGTGCCGGACACAGGACAGCTTTGCTAGCCTCACTGAGACTGATTCGAATTCCTCTGCGCGTGCTACTGCAGTCCGGTCAGAGTAGATTGTGCCGGGAATTTCAGTTTGCTAACGTCGGACACGCGCTGGGGAGGGCGTGTACACCTATATGCTGGACTATTCGCACAACGCCTGGCTTGTCGCGGCCTCTTTGGCCGTTGCGCTGATGGCCGGATTTACCGGCCTTTATCTGACGCATGGCGCGTCCCGGCTGGATAGCCAGCGCCGCAAGCTTGTCGTCGCTCTGGCGGCGGTCATTCTGGGCGGCGGTATCTGGTCGATGCATTTCGTTGCCATGCTGGGCCTGCAACTGCCGATACTGTTTTACTACGACGCACTGATCACTCTGATCTCTGCGCTTGTAGCGATCCTGATGGTTGGGCTGGCGCTGCTGTTGCTGCATTTCCGTCCGCGTACGCCTCAGACGATGATCGGATCGGGGGTGATCGTGGGGCTGGGCATCGTGGTGATGCACTACATTGGCATGGCGGGAATGCAGCTATGCCGCCCCGTATACAATGTTCTGGACGTAGCTCTGGCGACGTTGGCCTCGGTGATCCTGTCGGTCGCGGCTATTTGGGTTGCTTATGGCAACCGCACGCAACGCAATATTCTGCTGGGCACAGTTTGCTTTGGGTTGGCCGTTTTTACTATGCACTTTGTGGCGACCGGTCTGACCGATTTTGTGGCAAGTGACGCCGCCGGCGGTGCGGGGCCCGCGCTGGACAATCAGGTTCTGGCGATGGGCGTCACCGTTTCTGTTTTCCTGATCTGCGGAGCTTTTCTGCTGACCGGGATCTCGTTCATCGAACCGAAGGAAAAGTTGGCGCCCGAACGCGCGCCGGAACCCGCAACCTTGCGCGCCGGTGTTCCGTTCGAGCGTGAAGGCCAGACATATTTCACGGAACCCGCCAGCGTTGCCGCCATCCGGGCCGAGGGGCATTATACTGTTCTCTATATGGGTGTTGAAAAACTATTCTGTCCTTGGTCGATCACCGAGGCCGAAAACCGCCTGAAACCAGACGGGTTTTTGCGCGCCCATCGCAGCTATCTGGTGAACCCCAAACACGTCTCTAGCTTTGAACGTCACAAGGACAACGGCACCTGTTATTTTGACGGGGTCGACGCGTTGACCAAAGTGCCGGTCAGCCGGTCCCGCCTGACGGACATTCGCGAGGCTCTGGGCCTCTGATCGCAGTTCATGCAGCCTATTCGCATTTCGTGAAACAAGCCGCGCGACCTGTTTCCGATCGCTGGAAGCATTAAGTCACACGTTCTTTCCTACTACGCAGGTTCCCCAAGGCACACCGCTCGGACCCAGGGAGGAAAAATCATGATACCAGCCGGTTTTGAGTATCACCGGCCAGGCGACATCGCCACGGCCATCGGCATTCTACAGGAACACGGAGACGAGGCGCGCGTCATTGCGGGCGGGCACAGCCTGATCCCGATGATGAAGCTGCGCATGGCCGAGATGAGCCATCTGGTTGATCTGCAGGCGATTGACGAATTGAAAGGCATCGAGGTCGGATCCGACACCGTGACGCTTGGCGCGATGGTGTCCCAGCACGAGTTGATCACCCATGACGATCTGGCTTCGGCCATTCCATTGCTCCGCGAGGCGGCTCTGCAGATCGCCGACCCTCAAGTGCGCTATTTGGGCACTGTTGGCGGGAATGTTGCAAATGGTGATCCAGGCAACGACATGCCGGGTTTGATGCAGTGCCTGAACGCCACGTTTGAGTTGTCTGGCCCTGATGGCACCCGCAGTGTTGCCGCACGGGAATTCTACGAGGCTGCCTATTTCACCGCGCGTGAGGATGAGGAAATCCTGACCCGTATTTCGATCCCCGTTCCGGGTACCGGTGTAGGTCAAGCCTACGAAAAGCAGAAGCGCAAGATCGGCGACTATGCAACAGCCGCTGCTGCTGTGATGGTTGGCAATGGTCAGGCCTCGGTCGCGATGACCAACCTTGCGGACACGCCCATCTGGTCCGAAAGCGCAAGCAATGCGCTGGCCGACGGAGACGTCAGCGGCTGCGTCGCCGCAATGCTCGACGCAATTGACCCGGTGGCTGACAACCGCGGTCCCATCGAATTCAAGAAACACGTGGCCGCCGTGATGCTGCGCCGCGCCATCGACCGTGCGCAAAGTCGCGCGAGTTGAAGGGAGGAACAACGATGTCAAAAATGCACGTCAAACTCACCGTGAACGGCAAGCAGGTCGAAGGTCTGGCCGAGCCGCGCACGCTGCTGATCCACTTCCTGCGGGAAGATCTTAAAATCACCGGACCTCATATCGGATGCGAAACCAGTCACTGTGGGGCCTGCACCGTGGATATTGATGGCAAGTCCGTCAAGTCCTGTACAACCTTTGTGGCGCAGGTGAACGGGGCCGATATCACAACCGTCGAAGGGCTGACCAATGACGATGGTAGCCTTGGCGTTTTGCAAGAGATGTTTCGCGAACATCACGGGCTGCAGTGCGGCTTCTGCACGCCGGGCATGATCACCCGCGCGCATCGTCTGCTGCAGGAAAACCCGAACCCAACCGAGGAAGAAATCCGCTTTGGTATGGCTGGCAACCTGTGCCGATGCACCGGATACCAGAACATCGTCAAGGCGATCTCGGCCTCAGCTGACATGCTGAACGCTCAGAAGGAGGCCGCGGAATGAACGATCAAACCATGACCCCCGAAGAACGCGCCGCCAATCTCAAAGGGATGGGTAGCTCGCGCAAACGCGTCGAGGATGTGCGCTTTACCCAAGGCAAGGGCAACTACGTCGATGACATCAAGCTGGACGGGATGCTGTTTGGCGCGTTTGTCCGCTCGCCCTATGCTCATGCCCGCGTTGTCAGTGTGAACAAAGAGGCCGCGTTGGCCGTGCCCGGCGTTGTTGCTGTGTTGACAGCCGAGGATCTGGCTCCGCTGGGTTTGCATTGGATGCCGACGCTGGCAGGTGACAAGCAAATGGTGCTGGCCGATGGCAAGGTTCTGTTCCAGGGCCAAGAAGTCGCCTATGTCGTTGCTGAAAATCGATACATCGCAGCGGATGCGGCAGAACTGGTCGAGGTTGACTACGAAGAACTGCCCGTTCTGACCGACCCGTTCGAGGCGCTGAAATCGGACGTTGTACTGCGTGAAGACCTTGCGGGTCAGACCGAGGGCGCCCATGGCCCGCGCAAGCATCACAACCACATTTTCACTTGGGAACAGGGCGACAAAGATGCGACGGAAGCCGTGCTGGGTGAGGCGGATGTCGTGGCCGAAGAGATGGTCTATTACCACCGGACCCACCCATGTCCGCTGGAGACCTGTGGCTGTGTGGCTTCGATGGATAAGGTAACCGGTAAGCTTACGCTTTATGGTACATTCCAGGCCCCGCACGCGATCCGAACTGTAGTGTCGCTGATCTCTGGTCTCGCCGAGCACAATATCCGGGTGATCAGCCCTGATATCGGTGGCGGCTTCGGTAACAAAGTTGGTGCTTATGCGGGCTATGTCTGCTCGGTTGTAGCCTCTATTGTCACCGGTCAACCGGTGAAATGGGTCGAGAATCGGATGGAAAACCTTATGTCTACCGCCTTTGCCCGCGACTACTGGATGCAGGGCAAGATCTCTGCAACCAAGGATGGCAAGATCACTGGTCTCTGGTGCCATACCACAGCAGATCATGGTGGATTTGACGCCTGTGCCGACCCAACGAAGTTCCCGGCCGGGTTCATGAACATCTGCACCGGGTCATATGACATCCCCACCGCTTATCTGGCTGTGGATGGGGTTTACACCAACAAGGCACCGGGCGGTGTCGCCTATCGTTGCTCGTTCAGGGTGACCGAGGCTGCGTATTTCATTGAGCGGATGATCGAGGTTCTGGCCATCAAGCTGAACATGGACGCGGCCGAGTTACGCCGGATCAACTTTATCCGCAAGGATCAGTTCCCATATCAGTCCGCGCTGGGATGGGAATATGACTCGGGTGACTATCACACCGCTTGGGACAAAGCGCTGAAGGCCGTGGACTATGATGGTCTGCGGGCGGAGCAGGCGCAACGGATCGAGGGCTTCAAAGCCGGAAAGACCCGCAAACTGCTGGGCATCGGTCTGACGCATTTCACCGAAATCGTCGGGGCTGGACCAGTCAAGAACTGTGATATCCTTGGGTTGGGAATGTTCGACTCATGCGAAATCCGGATTCACCCAACCGGTTCCGCCATCGCACGGCTGGGGACGATCAGCCAAGGTCAGGGCCATGCTACGACTTTTGCTCAGATCATCGCCAGCGAGATCGGCCTGCCTGCCGATGACATCACGCTGGAAGAAGGCGACACTGATACCGCGCCTTATGGGCTTGGTACCTATGGGTCTCGGTCGACACCCGTGGCCGGCGCGGCAACGGCGATGGCCGCCCGCAAAATCCGCGCCAAGGCGCAGATGATCGCAGCCTACTTGCTGGAAGTGCATGACGACGACGTTGAGTGGGACGTGGATCGGTTCTCAGTCAAAGGTGCGCCTGAGCGGTTCAAGACGATGAAAGAAATCGCCTTTGCCGCATATAATCAGGCCATTCCGGGGCTGGAACCCGGTCTGGAGGCCGTAAGCTACTATGACCCGCCGAATATGACCTACCCGTTCGGGGCCTATATCTGCGTCATGGAGATCGACGTCGATACCGGCGAATGGGAGGTCCGGCAGTTCTATGCGCTGGATGATTGCGGGACCCGGATCAATCCCATGATCATCGAAGGTCAGGTCCATGGCGGCGTGACCGAGGCGTTGGCCATCGCTATGGGTCAGGAAATCGCCTATGATGAGATGGGCAACGTCAAGACCGGTACGTTGATGGACTTCTTCTTGCCCACCGCGTGGGAGACGCCCAACTACACCACTGATCACACGGTGACGCCATCTCCGCATCACCCGATCGGTGCCAAGGGCGTGGGCGAGAGCCCGAATGTCGGCGGTGTGCCTGCGTTCTCGAACGCGGTGCATGATGCTTTCCGCCCATTTGGCCTTGTTCAAAGCCACATGCCGCATGATCACTGGCGCATCTGGAAGATCGCCAATGGTCTTGGAATGCACGGCTAACAGGAAAGGCCGTCGCGTCGAAACTTGGTGCGGCGGCAATCCGGGAGAATGGCATGAGCTTGCAGGACATACAGCAAGGCCTCGCCGAGGTGGGCTATGTTGCCGACGACCGATTGGCTATGGCGTTGCATCTGGCGCAGACGCTTGGGCGTCCACTGCTGCTGGAAGGCCCGGCTGGGGTCGGTAAAACCGAGGTTGCCAAGGCGTTGGCAGCACAGCGCGCCGCGCGGTTGATCCGGTTGCAGTGCTATGAAGGGCTCGATGCCAGCCACGCGATTTATGAGTGGAACTACCAGCGCCAGTTGCTGGCTATTCGCGCAAGCGAGGCACAGGGTGGCACCAGCGAAGCGCAGCTGTTCAACGATGATTATCTGCTAAAGCGACCCTTGCTGGAAGCAATCAGCGAAGAAGAACCACCTGTTCTGCTGATTGATGAAATCGACAGGGCGGATGAGGAGTTTGAGGCCTATCTGCTCGAAATTTTGTCGGACTTTCAGATCACGATCCCTGAACTCGGCACCATCAAGGCGCGTTCGCGGCCCATCGTGATTCTGACGGCGAATGGCACTCGGGACCTGTCGGACGCGCTGCGGCGTCGGTGCCTGTATAGTTTCCTCGACTACCCATCGCGTGAAACGGAAATGGCGATCCTGAAAGCTCGCATGCCCGCAGTCGAAGGGCTGTTGGCGCGCCAGATTATTAGCGTTGTGCAGGCGCTGCGCAAAGAGGACTTGGAAAAGACCCCCGGCATCGCCGAGATGCTGGACTGGGCGGCCGCTCTTTCAGGGCTGGGCGTCAACGACATGGCGCAGTCCCGCAAAGACGTTCAGGCAACCCTTGTTTGTCTTTTGAAAACTGCAGCCGACTATGACGCAGCTCCGCCTGAAGTGATGGATCGCCTGATCGGAAAGGTGGCGTGATGCAGGTCACCCGCTTCCCCTCTCGCGCATCTGGTCTGTCGGATCGCATGTCCGGCTTCATCGAACATTTGCGTATGAACGGGATGCGAGTTGGTCCGGCTGAAACGGGGGACGCATTGGGTGCGCTGGCGGCGGTTGAGGCGACGGATGTCAGACAGGCCCAGCAGGCACTTTGCGCGTTGCTGGCTGGCGACGTCGACGATTGGCGGCGGTTCGATGATTTGTTCGAAGCCTATTGGTTCAACACTGGCAAGCAACGCACGGGAACCGCCCAAACCGCGCATGTGCGGGTTCAATCTGCAAAGCCGATGATCTGGCAGCAAGAGAGCCAGGATAGTCAGGAATCCGAGACTGGCACGGATCAGGCCGCCGCACCTGATACCGGCGATGGGGAGGCCGTGGGGAGAGACGGGAAGCTAATCGCAACCCGTACGGCCAACCTGTCGCGCCGGGATTTGCGCGAACTGATGGATGAAGACGCCCTGAGGCAGGCGGAACAGGTCGCGACCGCCATCGCACGCGCCATCCGCGACCGCCGCTCGCGTAGGCGAAAGCAAGCTCTGCGGGGCTCTGCTTTGGACATGCGCCGGATTCAACGCGCCAGCCTTGCACGAGGAGGAGAGCCGATGGATCTGTATCGCCGCGCTCGCCCATCACGCCCAATGAGGATTGTGGCCTTGTGTGACGTCAGCGGTTCCATGGCTGTCTATTCGCGGGTCTTTTTGGCCTTTTTGAAAGGATTGATCGGTAGTGGAGCTGAGGCAGACGCCTATTTGTTCCACACGCGTTTGATGCGTGTGACTGATGCACTGCGCGATCACGACACACTGCGCGCGGCTGGACGGCTATCACTCATGGCCGAAGGGTTCGGCGGTGGTACCGACATCTCGGGAAGCCTTGAGAAGTTTCTGAACGGATACGGTGCCCGGGCATTGAACGGGCGGACGATCGTTTTGATCCTCTCGGACGGCTATTGCAGCTCGTCACCTGAAGCCTTGGGAGAAGCGCTGGCTCAGGTTCGACGCAAGGCGCGGCGGATCGTCTGGCTGAATCCTCTTAAAGGATGGAAAGACTATCAGCCCATTGCTGCTGCCATGCAGGCTGCGGAGCCGTATCTGGATGCGCACTTACCGGCCAACACGCTCGACGCGCTGTCGGCGTTGGAACCCGAATTCCGAAAACTGTGAAAGGACACGGCTATGGCAGGTTTCGACATTTTCGACACGATTGAGGAGTTGCGTCAAAAGGGTGACGCCTTTTGCGTGGCAACTGTCCTTCGAACTGCCGACGCAACCTCGGCCAAGGCAGGTGGCAAGGCCGTGATCACGCGGGACGGGTGTATTTTTGGGCACCTGGGTGGAGCGTGCGTGCAGCGCGTCGTACGCGCATCGGCGCAGGAGGCACTTGCGGTTGGAATTCCGAAAATGATCCGCGTGAAACCTTCGGAAAAGGTAGTGGCGATGACAGACCCGGATGGTGTTGAGACCTTCAAAAGCGGTTGTCCTTCGGGCGGAACGGTCGATTTGCTGATCGAACCCTATCAGCACGCCCCGCGCCTGATCATTTTCGGAGAGTCTCCGATTGCACACGCGCTTGCCGCTCACGCGGCGCTGACCGGATTGCGTGTTTGCTTGCCTGAAGGTTCAGAAAGCTCGGTGGAATTCATCGGTTTTGATCCCAATGACCTAAGCGCATTGGGGGTTGAACCACGCGATTTCGCGGTGGTAGCCTCACAGGGGAAGGGCGATGGTGCAGCGCTGAAATCTGCGCTTGAATCACCAGCACGACGCGTTTCGATGGTCGCGAGCCACCGAAAGGCCAAGGTGTTGTGCGAGAGGTTGGAAGTGCAGGGAATGACCGTCGAGCAGACCAGCCGGCTCAAGTCACCGGCCGGTCTGGATATCCATGCAATCGACCCGCACGAAATCGCCCTTTCGATCCTCGCCGAGATCATCCTCTGGCGGAATTCAGACAATTCCAAGGAAACATCGCATGATGAAAAAATGGCGTAAATGGTTGCAGTCCTTTCGGACTGTGAAGCCGGAACAGACCCCGGAAGAGGCGACCGAGACCGCACTTCGCGTTTTCCCAAGATGCTGTTGAGTAAAGGACTCTCAAATGGAACTAAATGACGAAATCCGAATCTCTGCTCCGCGTGACGTCGTGTACCGAGCGCTAAATGATCCGGATGTGTTGCGTGAGTGCATTCCCGGTTGTGAGGAATTGATCCAGCATTCTCCCGAGCATTTGGAGGCCAAAGTTGTGCTCAAAATCGGCCCCGTCAAGGCTCGGTTCAGCGGCGAAGTGACGTTGGACAACTCCAATGCTCCGGATGAGTTTTCCCTGACTGGTGAAGGAAAAGGTGGCGCTGCGGGCTTTGCCAAAGGGGGTGCGGATGTCAATCTTAGCACGGAGGGCGAGGAAACGGTTTTATCCTATACTGCCAAGGTCACAATCGGCGGAAAAATAGCGCAATTGGGCAGCCGGTTGATTGCAGGGACTGCAAAAAAACTTTCAGCCAAGTTTTTTGACAGGTTTGGGGAAATCGTCACCGAGCAAAACGTCGGTTAGGGTCAGGACTTCGGTAACGAGGTCTTCCCAATCAAGCGGTTTTGCGCAAAATTATTGATCCGCCGAAGCGGTGTTGTCAGGTCTTTACCTGTCCGACATGCTATGGGAGTCGATCATGGATACTTTGAACCAAAGCAGAGCCGTTCCTCACAATCTGCAAATGATCGACAGCACCGTGATCCGCGCCCATCATCCACTTCCCGGCAGGGCATTGCGGCAACAATGTCCCGAGAGGGAGGCAGCGGGTGCCAAGCCATGGCCGCGATGATAAGTTACACCTTGGCACGCACTTTTTGTTGATCAGGCGCTGGCTGCATTGTTCGCACTGCGTGAACGTGCACAATTACGAAAAATGCAGTTGCAGCGAATGTCAGCAATGTGGACAAAGGTTGAATTCGCTGCGGTTGCACCAAGGTCTGCAATATCGAGTAACCGGCCGCATATGCGCGGCTGGTCTTTCAATTTTACCGCTCTCTGAGAAGATTTTCAGGTCGGTTCCGTTTCTCCGGCAGGTTGGAATGTTCAGCCAGTCTCACCAAATCCTTTCGGTACTGGCAGATCAGGCAAGGACGCCGCTCGTTTTTGCAGGGCCCGCCCGATAACTACACGGCTGATTTCGGTTGTCCCGTCCACGATCCGCAGCATTTGTGCAAGACGGGACAAACGATCCAGACCATAAGGCTGCAACAGCCCCATGCCGCCCAGCACTTGCGTGCAGGTATTTGCAGCCTTCACTGCGGCATCTGGCACAAACCGTTTGGCATGGGCGGCCATCAGTGGGCCCTCGGGCGTGCCAAGGGCCTTTGCCGCCTTGCGGTACAGCAGTTTCGAGGCTTCAAGATCGGTCGCAACCTCGCCCAGCATCCACTGGATCCCGTCCAGATCGAGGTTCTTGCCACCGAACATCTTGCGGTTCTTGGAATAGGACAGCGCCGTATCCAAGGCAGCTTGCATCAATCCACAGCATCCTGACGCAATCGACACACGGGCGATATCGATTGCCATGAGTGAGCCTTGCAGGCCCTGGCCAATGGGCAGGATGATGTTGTCTTCACTCACCACGACTTTGTCCATGTACATCTCGGCAAGAGGCAGGAAGTTGTAGGACGGGGTGTCGTAGAGCGGACCAAAGCTGAGGCCCGGAGCGTCGGCGGGAATGGCGATCATCGCCATATCCTTGTGGCCGGGTGCGTCACTGGTTTTGACCACGGTGAAATAGATATCAGCCTCGGTCGCCAGGCTGACCCATGCCTTCGCACCGCTGATCGCCCATGTGCCGTCGTCATTGATCACGGCTCGCGAATACATGTTTGTGGCATCCGATCCGGATTGCGGTTCGGTCAGTGCAAAGTTCGCCAGTTTGCGGCCAGAGGTCAGGTCTCGTGCCCATTTTTCCTTGAAGGCATCTGTGCCATAACCACAGCCCGCGAACGTACAGATGTTATGCATCGACAGGGCAAAGGCATAAGCGCCATCTCCGAGCCCCAGCTGTTCGTAGACCTGAATGCCCTCTGCCAGCGGCAAGCCCTGACCGCCAAACTCTTCGGGGGCGTAGAGGCCCGTCAGGCCGGCGGCCCCGGCTTTGTCGGACGCATCACGGGGCCATGTCTTGGCGGTGTTCCAGGCGTCCACATTGGGCAGGACCACTTGCTCGGCGTGGTCGCGTGCGGCTTGCAGTATGGTGTTGAGTTTGTCTGACATTGGTGGATCCTTTCTAGGACGATTATTCTCATTTGACGCCACAAACCCGCAGCCATGAATGGCCGGATTGATGAGCTATCAAGGCGAAACTTCAGCTGAGAATGCTTTTCTGCCGCAAGATTTAGCGAGTCAGCCCGCTAAGCTCTATCTCGTGCGCTGACAGATCATTGTCCAAAAGTGACAAAACAGGCGCTTTACGTCTGCATCCTGCGATAAGAGCTGGGGGTGCTGCCGGTCCAGCGTTGAAAGGCCCGGTGAAAATTGGCAGCCGAGGAGAATCCGACATCATGTGCGATGGCCTCGACGCTTTTGCGCCCCGCCTGCAGGTCGCGGATCGCGATGTCGCGGCGCAGGGCATCCTTGATCGCCTGAAACGATGTGCCATCCGCCTGCAACCTGCGGATCAGGGTGCGCGGGGTCATGTGCATTGCGGATGCTGTCTGGGTCAGGGTCGCCGCGTCCCATCCCGTTTGACCCAGATAGGTGCGCACCCGCAGCGATTGGGTATGTTCGCGCGAAGATGTAAAGATCCAGTCTCGCGGTGCGTTTTGCAAAAACCGGTCAAGATCAGATGTGCTGCGCGCCTGCACTGGACCCAGTGCGCTCGGATCGAACGAGATCGCGGTGGCGGGCTGGCCGAACCGGATCGGTGCCGGAAAGATGATCGCGTAATCCTGATCAAACTCCGGGCGCTCAAACGCGAAATCTACGGCCTTAACCGGAACCTCATGCCCTGCCAGCCAAGACATGAGCCCGTGGGCAAGTTTGAGGATCAGCATATGCCCAAACCGTTGAAGTGGCACTTCGCCTTGTGGTTTCAGAGTCAGCACCAACGCGCTGTCAGCGTCATCCAGATCAAACTGATAGTCATCCAACAGCAAGTTCCAGAAGGTCGAAAACCGGTAAAGAGCCGATGACAGAGACGTAGCCTCTCTGACAGTCGTCAGAAGGTGTTGTAGGGCCCTTGGCCGGACGGGTCTGCTCCAAAGCCCCATCATCTCATCACCGGTCTCAACTGCCGCAAGTTGATAGAGGCAAACGATCTGATCCAGCGTGACGCGACCATTCGGCGAGCGCGTATCCGCGTTCAGACCGGACCGGCCAAGCAGCGACGCCATCTGCGCCTCTGGGCACAGGGCGTTCAGCGCCACCAGCCAGTCATCGACAAACTGGCTGGAAACCGTGGAAAGGATCGTTGGCGCGACATTGGTCATAACGCCTCAGGAGGTATCACCAATTCCGGTCGACATGAAACGCAGGCTTGCAGATGGCGACCCTCGCAGATGACAGAATGTCAATGTCTCAACCAGATAACGCTCTGCTTGAACTAATTTCAGTGGGGTCAGGCGACTTCGAACAGTGCTGCGGCGCCCATGCCTCCGCCGACACACATGGAGGTCACCACGTATTTCACGCCACGACGCCTCCCCTCAATCAGAGCATGCCCGACTTGTCTCGCACCTGTCATGCCGTAGGGGTGGCCAATCGATATTGCACCGCCGTTCACGTTGTAGATTTCGGGATCGATCCCAAGATGGTCACGGCAATACAGAACCTGGCAGGCAAAGGCTTCGTTAAGCTCCCAAAGGCCGATGTCTTCGATGCGAAGACCTGCATTCTTCAGCAGCTTTGGAATTGCAAAGATCGGGCCGACCCCCATCTCTTCCGGTGCGTTTCCTGCAACAGCCATGCCGCGATAAATACCCAGCGGTGTGAGGCCCCGCTGCTCAGCCATTTTGCCTTCCATGAGCACACAAGCCGAGGCCCCGTCAGAAAGCTGGCTTGCGTTTCCGGCAGTGATCACGCCTCCTTCGACAACCGGGTTCAATGCCCCGAGTGTTTCGGCCGTCGTACCCGGTCTGTTGCCTTCGTCTTTTGACAAGGTCACTTCTTCCAGGGTTTCCTCTCCGGTTTCGCGATTCTTGACCCGCTTTATCGCAGTGATCGGAACGATCTCGTCATCAAAGGTGCCAGCGGCCTGAGCCCGGGCCGTCCGACCTTGGGAAAGTGCAGCGTATTCATCCTGGGCGTCACGACTGATCCCATAGGTCCGCGCCACATTTTCCGCCGTCATCAGCATCGGCATATAGGCATGTTCAGATTAGTCGATAACGTTTGGATCATTTGCGTTGCCGCTTCCAGCCCGGCAATCCGTGGCAGCCTCTGGGTGCCCCCGGCGCCTGGCAGCAGCCCCAGCTTGATCTCGGGCAGCCCCATAAATGCATCCGGCGTGGCGACACGGTAATCACAGGCAAGCGCGATCTCCAGCGCACCACCCATCTCGGGACCTGCTATCGCGGCGATAATGGGTTTCTTGCTGGTTTTAATCGTTACACACAGGTCTGGCAGGTCCGGCTTGTCCCAACCAGACATATGTACCCGTCAAAAAAGCAAACAACGCCAACAGGTAAAGGGCAGCGAATACGATGGTGGTTATTCTACATACCAAGTCGAGCTTTACACAGAGCGAGTCAGTGCTGCGCAACCGTACTCAGTTACGCACCAAACTGGTCACAGAGCGCCTTCGTCGCCAAGGAACTCGATACCAGCTGTCGCGCCATCACTGTAAGCAATACAATTCCAAGGAGCACGGTCCTCGCCAACGCCGACGGTTACTTGTGTTCCCGCCTCGCTAAACGCAGACGACAGCACCACGACTTGCGAATTGTTCGTCGTATTGGCGACATCTCGCAGACATGCCTGCTGGGCAGGAGTCAGTTCTGAGGACGCAGTAGAGCTGCCAGTATCTTCACATGCTGCAACGGTTAGAGACCCAATTAGTACAGCTGTGGGGGTCATAAATCTCTTCATTCTTGTTCCCTCGTTGGTTCTGCCTAACATTTGGTCAAAGATGCACTACAAAATCAACTATTCGATTGTGTCGACATTTCTGCGCAATAGCGGGCGCTAAACGGGAATGATCTTTTTCGATAGCAAGAGTCTTTCGGGCGGCAGGTCCATTCAAGCTTCCGTTTTGGGCACGAAGCATGCCGTAGCTGAAGCACTCTAGAATGACGATAACGCGGGACTAAGCCGCCTCTTACACGGCCGTCAATTTAAGCCGGAAAACCTCGTCTCATGATCAGAGCTTTTTGCATTTACTAACTTTCTGAACGGTGTTGTGAATTTTGGCGTAAAATCACAAGCCGTTTTGCGGAATATCTTTATATCGGCTGTGTTCCTGCGCGGGCGTAAAGTCCCGAACAGACAAATAGACTGGTCTGTCCCATGACCAGACTATCCCCGCGTTGCCAATCATCCCAGATTAGGGTGACGCGGGGAACTTTAAATCCAAGCGGCGGTCCTTGCCGTATTAAGCTTAACCCAATCCAATAGTGATTTGTGAGGGGGTAACGAGTTACGGCCTCGCCATTGTGCGGGGCCTTTTTTGTTGAAGGTAAAAAAGGCCAGCTTCACAATGCGGATCCACTCACACACTTGCATTGCGAAGCTGGCAAACAACTCTCCTACAGGGGGATGGTTAGTAGGAGGTGGCAGCACAATTATGGGACTGTGCAAGGCGAAATAACTACAGAATGACAGGATGCGCTAGGCGTTCATCGGTATAGGTTGGGTATCCGAAAGTATAGTTACACTCGACCAAGCTTAATCTGCGGTGCCAGCTTCGAAACACCCTCTCCGCACGGTGCAAAAAAGCTATACACTAGAACTTTCGGAAGGAGATGCCCGCCGGAGACGGCGGCATAGATAGGATATCTGACGTATTTTATGAAAACTGGAAGCGCCCAAAGCAGCTAGATACCCATTTTTTTTTGGTTTTTCCGAGAGTTTACTACTGATGGCTTGGCCTAACTCACAATTCTGGCTCTTTTGGTAGGCGCCAAACTTGACACAAAAGGAAGGTCTGTATTGGGCTCGAACCCGTTGTTCGCTAAATCGCGACGAGTGTACGTTTGCAGACTTTGCGGCCGAAGATGTTCTAACACAAGATATGTTTGGCCTGAAAAGTTAACGAATTAAACTGTTCCTCCAAGCCGATGTTTTTCCTATCGTTGGTGAGAAATTGCGTGTCGGGAGGTCTTAATGAACAAGCTTATCTCAGTAGCGGGTGCGGTCTGCTTTACTTTCACTGGAGCTTGGGCCGACGAGCATGCCCCGCCCAACATTCTTGTCATCATGGCAGACGACGTGGGTTGGGCGAGCGTCGGCGTTTACCATGGGGGTGTCAAAAGCATCGAGACGCCGAACTTGGATCGCCTCTCGTCTGAAGGTGCTCGTCTCACGGATTATTATGCCGAGCCAAGTTGTACTGCCGGCCGATCAGCTTTCATGACCGGACAGTTACCTATTCGGACTGGCATGCACACGGTAGGGTTGCCGGGGGATCCGATAGGGTTAAACCCAGATGATCCGACGCTTCCGATGTTCTTGAAAAAGTTGGGATACACGACGGGCCAGTTCGGTAAAAACCACTTGGGCGACCTCAACGAGTTCCTACCGACTACAAAAGGTTTCGACGAGTATTGGGGCTGGCTCTATCACTTGAATGCCATGGAATATACGTCTGATCCGGATTGGCCAGACGATCCAGAATTCAACGCGCAATTCGCGCCGCGCAACATCATTCATTCTTTTGCTACAGACGAGGAGGACGAAACAGTCGATCCGCGTTTTGGAAAAGTCGGGAAGCAGCGCATCATTGATGACGGACCTGCGCCGCCGGAACGCCAAAAGACTTTGGATGACGAAGTGACATCTTACACGAAGGACTTCATTTCTCGTGCAGTTGAGTCGGACACTCCGTTTTTTGTCTGGATGGCTCCAGCCCGTGCACACGTCTGGACCCACCTCAGCCCCGAATACGAAGCTATGTTGGGCAATGGGCGCGGACTTCAGGATGTGGTCATGAAGGAGTTGGACAACAACGTTGGTAACGTTCTCAGCCACCTTGAAGATCTGGGAGTCGCCGATAATACCATAGTGATGTTCACCGCCGACAATGGCCCGGAAACACTAACGTGGCCCGACGGTGGTACGACTCCTTTTCATGGGGAAAAGGGTACTACCTGGGAAGGTGGATTTAGGGTTCCTGCGATTATTCGCTGGCCGGGCAAAATTCCTGAAGGACAGGTTTTGAACGGTATCTTCAGCGGCATGGACTGGATGCCAACCCTTGTAGCTGCGGCTGGAGGTCCCACAGACCTGAGAGAAAAACTTCTAAAGGGCTATGAAGGCTATAAAGTGCATCTCGATGGCTACAACCAGCTATCTTACCTGACTGGTGAGGATGAAGAGAGCAATCGACGCGAGCTGATTTACTATCAGGGTACGGACCTCCAAGCCGTACGCTACAACGATTGGAAAGCGCATTTTGTCGTTCAAAACCACGGCTGGTCAGGCCCGAAGGAAGAGTTGGTCGCCCCGTTACTCTTCAACCTTCGCCGCGATCCTTACGAGAAAGCAGCGGAGGAAAGCGGAATGTACGTCCGCTGGATGGGTGAGAAAATGTGGGCATTCGGCCCGGCCGCCCGACTAGTGCAGGCACATCTCGCTACCTTCGAGGAGTTCCCTCCGCGCGGGAAGCCGGTCGCCAATCAAGACCATGTTGAAGAACAGACATCAACCGAAGGCGGCATCTCTCAGTAGAGGAAGAGAGGCAACCGATACGCCTTTCTCACTGCGGCGTGGGCATCCGGCTCGGATCATCGGATGCCCCAGAAAACCGGTTAGGAATTTTGCAAAAAAGCGAAACCTCTACGAGAAGGATTCCTCCATGAGTGTTAGATTAGTCCTTCTGCTTGCTGCCGTTGGCCTCGTGCCAATCGCGTTATCATACGGTCTGATACCCGGCAGTTCGATTCCAGCTTTGCTGGGATTTCCGGTGGAAGGGACCAACCAAACCCACGTGTTCCGCGCGACTATGGGTCTTTACCTGGCAAACGCGTTGTTTTGGTTGGCGGCCGCTTTGAAACCAGAATTACAACGCCCCGCGCTGTGGGTCCTTTTTTTGTTTATGTCGGGACTGGCCGTTGGACGCATACTAAGCATTCTTATCGATGGAGTTCCAAACGGGTTACTTCTATTTTATCTTGCGGCCGAGATAGCTTTTGCAGCTCTGGCGGCGGTTTCCCTGAGAAAAGTACAATGAAACAGGAAGTGTTAAAGTGCTGAGGTTTTTCTTTGTTCTCTCGATGATTACAACTGCGTCGGTTTCGACATCCGGTCTGGCACAATCGTCATCTGTCCAGACTGCGGTGGACAAAAATTTTTTAGAGCTTGAGACTGCCGTTGACGAGGCGGGGCCTACTCCAATTGCATCGATAGACCACTCGCGTCTGGCTAAAGCCGAAGGCGTAGATATGCCCGCGTCTCGTGTGCTCATTTTCTCTGATCCTGAGATAAACACACCCATTCTGAAAGAGACCGTGCGAGCAGGTTTGGACCTTCCTTTTCGCGTTCTTTCCTACGATCAGGATGATCGCCCGCAGATTACCTACACGGACTCCCAGTTTCTCAAAATCCGGCATGGGCTCGCGGACGCGTCTTCGGTGCGTGTATTTCAGAGCAAGATGCTCGAAGTTCTTAACGACTTGGATGCAACACCAGCGCCGACCAACGGGTTGTTTGCCGACTATGGCGTCATCGAACTGCGATCTCAGCTCAGCGTACCAGAGGCAGTCGAACGTCTCAGGACAGCTGTGATGGGACAGGACGATACTGTCTGGTTTGGGGAAATCGATTTTGCGACCGAAGCATCCCAACTAGGGGTGGAACTGCCGGATGCAGTTCTCTTACTGTTCGGCGGACCAGCACCCGGTGGCGTAGCTATGGCGGGCTTTCCGGCAATTGGTTTGGATGCCTTTTGCCAAAAACTTTTGGTTTACGCGAATGAAGAAGGCGGCTCCGTAGTTATTTTCAATGACATCGCTGCCCTCGCGGAGTTGCACTAAGGTTTTTCAGCCGAACCTCATCACGGATTGAACAAACGGCTTACCGCAACATTTCGCACGGCAATTGAGTAGCCGGTGTTTGGAAAACGCACTAGAAACCCGTTACCGATTGGCCATCTTTTCGTCGTCTGCTTTGGGGCTCAGTGCAGTCGTTCTCCGCGCGTTAAATGAAGGACTGCTTTTTATTTGTTTGGTTAGAAAATCTCGGATTCTGGAGTCTCAAAAATTGAAAACTCTAAGTAGCTGATTTTGTTGGAACCGCAGTCTCACCATTAAGGTGATCCGACAAGAATTGTCGGAGTACGTAAATAATGGGACTGAATTATTGAGACTCGCCTGTCATTGAATTCAACACCTTGAGATTTTTACGCTTTTAGAGTGTTTCGACGGTTCAAGCCCTTCAAGTCGACGTAAAACAGTAAGCCAATGAGCCTCTTCGCAACCTGAAAACCGGCGCAGTGTGTGTTACTTGGGCGTGATTGATCAGCAGAATACCCTGCCTCAGCGTTCGGCCCAGAGCCGACCTCCAGCCGCCAACCGAGATGCTGCGGTCGCAGCTCGCTTTGCCGCCATTCGCTGCACTAGCGAAAAAGGAGGCCTGTCGAACTCTCGAACTGCGGGCACTGCTGCCACTGGTATTATCTGATGAACATTCATTTAGGTAAGGATGGGCCGCGCAGCGATTTGTCGATAGCTATAACTGTAGCTCGGCAAGAAGATACAACTTCAATTGCAGGCGCCCCCAGGACGTCACAAAATCACTAAGGACCTTAGGCATCTCATCGGGAAGATTGTTAGCCTCCCCAGGTTCGGTTTCGATCTCAAATAACGGTCGTATTTGAATAAAATGTTAAATTACGCTCCTTCACGCCAAATTCTCTGTTTTTGTCGCTCTGAAAGGTTTGTTCTCACTCAAAAAAGTGCATCCATCGAAATGAGAAAGTAGCAAGTAAGGGCGACTTGCAACAATAGGTTTGCCATGAAGCTCTAGAACCATCACCTTAATCAGCCAATTATGCCTGGTACCAACTTGACAGCTATCCGACATGTCGCTCTGATGAAGAGGGAAAGTATTGGGGTAGAGCTCAACATGCGTGAATTTTATAGCGGTTTTCCGCGCGAATGCGGGATGTTAGTTCTTAGTCGCTCGGAGAAGTTTTCGCTCTACGCTGGCTCACATGACAAATCACATTATGTAAAGGCTGCTTCGTGACAGGTGTGATGAAGGCCTATGTCAGTTTTGTGGACCGTGCCAACAGGACGATTGGGCGGGTCATCATGTATGGCATTTTTCTTATGATGGCGATCCTGCTGTATTCCTCTGTGTCCAAGACCTTCTTTGTCCCCTCGCTCTGGACCCTTGAAATGGCACAATTTGCCATGGTCGCTTACTACATCCTTGGCGGTCCTTATGCGATGCAGATGGGTGCGAATGTCCGGATGGACCTGCTGTATGGAGAATGGACAGACCGCCGAAAAAGCCAGGTTGACGTGCTGACGGTGCTTTTTCTGATCGTGTATCTGGCCTTTTTATTTTGGGGAGGCTGGGACAGTTTGATGTATTCGTTCCAATATGGCGGCGAGAGGTCCTCGTCCGCGTGGCGCCCCTATATCTGGCCCATCAAAACGATCATGGTGGTTGGCATTCTGCTGATGCTGTTGCAGTCAATCTCGGAACTGTTCAAAGACATCTTGCGGTTGCAAGGACATGATATGGGTCCGAAAGATGATGAGCCGGTGCATATGGCCCCCGAAGACCTTGAAGGGGGACACCGCGGGTGAGCTATGAATTGATAGCCGCGCTCATGTTCTCGACCATGATGCTGATGCTGTTAACCGGGCAGCGTGTATTCGGGGCTATCGGGTTCGTAGCAGTGATTGCCGCCTTTTTCCTGTGGGGCGACAGGGGGGGCTATGATCTGGGGTTTGCGGCAGCGATCAAGGTCATGCGCTGGTACCCCCTGCTTACGCTGCCGATGTTCATTTTCATGGGATACGTTTTGTCGGAATCCCGGATCGCGGATGACCTGTATCGTATGTTCCATGTCTGGATGGGCGGTCTTTCCGGCGGGCTGGCTATAGGCACAATCGGTCTGATGGTTCTGATCTCAGCCATGAACGGATTGTCCGTTGCAGGTATGGCGATTGGAGCGACAATTGCTTTGCCCGAATTGCTGCGCCGGAACTATGACAAGCGTATGGTGACGGGGGTCATACAGGCCGGTTCATCCTTAGGAATTCTCGTGCCGCCTTCCGTTGTGTTGGTCCTTTACGCCATGATTGCCCGTCAACCGGTCGGGCAGCTTTGGCTGGCAGGCGTTATTCCCGGTTTGATGATGGCCACGCTGTTCATCATCTACATCGCCATCCGCTGTCGCCTGAACCCATCGCTCGGCCCTGTGATGAGCGCCGAAGAACGCGCGCAGGTCACCTGGAGCGAAAAACTCCGCCTGCTGGGGGCTGGTCTGCTGCCCATAGGCATCTTTGCGGTGATGATGGTGCCCTTCGTGAATGGCTGGACCTCACTGGTCGAAAGCTCGGCCTTGGGGGCAATCGCGGCCTTGATGGCGGCGGTTCTGAAACGCCGCATGACGTGGCAGGTTTTTGAGACCTCGATCAAACAGACGCTTGGAATTACCTGCATGTTCATGTGGATCATCCTTGCGGCCCTTGCCTTCGGGGCGGTTTTTGACGGGCTGGGCGCGGTCAAGGCGATCGAAAACCTGTTTACGGTGCAGCTTGGTCTGAACCCGTGGATCATCCTGATCCTGATGCAGCTCAGCTTTCTGGTGATGGGTACGTTTCTGGATGACACCGCCATGCTGGTCATCGTCGCTCCGTTATACGTGCCGCTGGTCGGTGCGCTGGGGTTTGATCTGATATGGTACGGTGTCCTCTACACGATCACATGTCAGATCGCCTATATGACTCCGCCTTTTGGGTACAACCTGTTTTTGATGCGGGCCATGGCCCCGCCAGAGGTGACGATTGGAGATATTTACAGGTCCATCATACCGTTTGTGGCAGTGATGGCATTGGCTTTGGGATTGGTGATGGCCTTCCCAGACATCGCATTGTGGCTTCCGGGCATCGTCTACGGAAACTGAGCACGTAAAGAACGAGAAACCGGGTTAACCGGATCAAGTTCAATGAAAAGCACAGGAGAGGAAGACCATGACTACAAGACGTAGATTTTTGCGGACCGCCGCTTTGGCCGCGCCCGCGACGCTTGCTGCACCGGCTATAGTAAAGGCGCAGGCCCCCATCAAATGGCGGTTCCAGACCTATGCCGGAGGCGCGTTGGGCGAGCATGTGACCAAGCCTGCAATTGACTACATCAACGCCAATGCCAACGGCGAGCTGGAAATCGAGCTGTTCTTCGCAGATCAGATTGTACCCACGGGCGAGCTGTTCCAAGCGCTTCAGCGCGGAACAATCGACGGGGTTCATTCGGACGATGACTCGATGGCGTCACCGACACCGCTTCGCGTCTTTGGCGGGTACTTCCCCTTCGCAACAAAGCACATTCTCGACGTGCCGGTTTTGTTCAATCAATACGGGTTGGCGGACATTTGGCGCGACGAGTATGCCAAAGTTGGCGTTCAGTGGTTGTCTGCAGCTGGGCAAGACCCGTGCAACTTCAACACAAAGAAGGAAATTACATCGGTTGCTGATCTGGATGGGCTAAAACTATACACTTTCCCAACCGCTGGTCGGTTCCTCGCCAAGTTTGGCGTCGTGCCGGTGAACATTCCCTACGAAGACGCGGAAGTCGCCGTACAGACCGGAGAGCTTGACGGCATGGCGTGGTCCGGCATTACCGAGGATTACACGGTTGGTTGGGCTGATGTGACGGACTATTTCCTGACCAACAACATCTCGGGTGCGTGGATCGGATCTTGGTTTGCAAACCAGGAGCGTTGGGCAGAGCTACCGGATCACCTCAAATCCATCGTGATGGCGGGTATCGAAGCAGGTCACACCTATCGCAATCAATGGTATTGGGGCGGAGAAGCGGCATTGCGCGCAAATGGCGATAAGCTGGAATTGCGATCAGTGCCAGCGTCCGAATGGGCCGAGGTCGAGAATGCAGCCAAAGAGTTCTGGGAAGAAATTGCCCAGGAAGGCGAAGTGCATGAGAAAATCGTTGGAATTTTCCGAGAATACAACAGTGTGATCAACCAAGCCGGTGCGCCGTACAACTTTGAGTGATACGTTAGAAGTGGCCTCTGACAGGGGCCACTTCTAATTCCCTTTTTTAGTATTGTGGCAGCCAGATTAAATCTCGGAGCATTTTCTAACTGAAGGCGTTGCCAGGCAAGTTGCTGTCAGTGTCAGTCGGGCCAGTAGAATTGTCTAAAATGCCGTGCCGAGTTTTACCACTCGGCGAGAGTGCGGTAGTTAGTGCCTGACCATCGGTCAATGGTGATGCGACTGTGAAGCACCCGTTTCCCAAAAGACCTGTTCAGAAAACCTTAGTATAGCGAGCCGTTTTCCAAGTACGGTGATCTGATTGGTCGCCCCGTTGGCATTTCGGCGAGACAAAACCGCGCCGTTGTTTGCAATTGGTTATTTGGGAGGAGTTCAGCATGACGGACATTTCAGTAATAGGTCTTGGGTCCATGGGTACAGCGCTTGCCCGAGCTCAAATGAAAGCAGGCCGATCTGTAACTGTTTGGAATAGGACACCCGAGAAAGCTAGCGCTCTTGGTTCCGAAGGAGCAACTGTGGCGGCCACTGTTTCTGAGGCGATATCTGCCAGTCCTGTAACGATTACCTGCGTAAAATCACACCCGCAGACAATAGAACTCTTGTCCAATGCGGCTAATTCGCTGCCCAACAAGACCATAATCGAACTCTCAACTGGAGGCGCAGAGGATGCTGAAGACTTAGCGCAACTCGTGGAAAACGCTGGCGCCTCGTGGATGGTTGGCATCATCAATGCTTATCCGCATATGATCGGAGATAAGGATACCGTCCTGTCGGTCGTTGGAACCGAAGAACAGTGGAAGATCCACGGTCCAATCATTAGAAATTTGGGCGGAAGGTCTGTCCATGTGGGTGACCAAGCCGGAATGCTGGCTGCACTCTTTGCGGGACTTTTTACGGTTCGCCAAGGTTTCATGTGGGGAATGATCTACGGAGCGCTGGCAGCGAAGAAAGCAGGTATCCCCATGCAAACCTTCTCAGATCTTGTGCCCATATCTATGGGAATGATGAAACCCTATTACGACTACTTTGCCGCGACAGCGCCTCAAGCCACCTATGACAACCCACCAGCCTCGATGAGTACTTACGCCGCAGCTTTGGAAGATGTTCTCGCTAGTTTTGAGGCTCTTGGCGCCCGGGATGAATTGCCCCGACTGTTTGTTGAGATGGCGCAATTGGGTATGGATCAAGGGCTTGAAGACAAGGCTCTCACTGCGATAATAGACGTCCTTGCGCAAAAGCACTAATTATCACAACGATAGAGCAAACCGCGATTTTTGCTTTGGGCTCAGACCGGCCTAATGCGTCTGCGGCGTTTCTCAACGAACAGGCAATCGGACAACGGCCATTCAAGCCGACGATAAAATTCAGGCGTCGGCGTGGTGCTGATGTCTGGGCTTGGCGGGAGGATTGGAGGGCGCACTATGCCAAGAGTCCAACTTCCCGCTGTCACTTCGAAACGAAGAGCCTGGAACAAGGGCCGGATCATCGGCCAGAAACGACCGCTGTTGCCGAAACAGGTCTGGGCGATCCGCGCGCGGCTCGAACTGGCGAGCAACCTGCGCGATCTTGCATTGTTCAACGTGGCGATTGATAGCAAGCTTCGTGGATGTGATTTGGTGAAACTGGCCGTCACCGACTTGTTAGGGGATGATCGCATTCGCGAAAGGGTGTCCGTGATCCAGAGCAAAACCAAGCGGCCCGTTCAGTTCGAGCTCTCTGAAAACACGCGTGATACGATTGCTGCGTGGATCAAATCGCCGGAAATGATGGGCTGCCGTTTCATGTTTCCGAGCCGGTTTCATGACCGCCCACATATCTCGACCCGCCAGTATGGCCGACTTGTGCGGGATTGGGCTGGAACCGAGCGGATACGGCACCCATTCGCTGCGCCGGACCAAGGCGGCAGAAATTTATCGAAAAACAGGAAATCTAAGAGCGGTTCAATTACTGCTTGGACACACAATGGTCGATAGCACTGTCCGATACTTTGGCGTCGAACTTGAAGACGCCTTGAGTATCGCCGAACAAATCGACATCTGAATTATGTTGGCGGGCGGCACATGCCGTTCGCCAATCCGGATCGGACCTACAGCTGCTCCGCAGTAATGGTTCGGATCGAGCCCACACCAGACCTGTCAAATTAGTGCTGCGCGTGCTCGCGGCGCCAAATTCGCTGCAATGACGTAAACGTAAAGCTCCGAGAGTTCAGCCTCTTTTTCTCTTTTGCTCCGATTGAGACGATGGAAAATTGACACCAACTAACAGGCATTGGATTTTGGTGCAGCGAAAGACCTCACAACGCGAGAGCGGCCGACATGGAGGTAGTTGGAAAAAGGCATTACCTTCAAAATTGAGTATTGAAGCCAGCAAAGATCTGCCATTTTGCCTGCCCTGGCCCTTTGCTCGCAACTGAGTACTGCGGTTCGACAAAAACGTTGTAGGTGATGTCCTTCTTTTTGAACACTTGCCCGATACCCAAGCCGATTGGCACATTATAGCTGTCCGATTCAAAATCGTAGGTCATTATTGGCGCTGACCTTAGGTATGTCCCTCCACCGAGTTGGTAGAACAGAAAAGGTTGAAAAGCTCCGATATTTACATCCTTTGCATCACTGTCTCCGGCAAAACTGGCTTGCCAAGTCAGAAGGTAACCGTATTGGAATATCGGTGACGACGCATTGAACAATACGTTCGCGATACCGGCTGACCATTTTTTAGATCCAGACCCATCCGTCGAACCTGTTGGCGCGGTTAATTGAGGACCAACACCAAAGCTAACAGCCGGATTTCCAATATCTATAAGGTAAGCGGCAAAAACGTTGAGGTCACCAACGCCCGTCGTTTTCCCACTTTGTGCCGGGAATGAATTTAAAGGCAAAGAGGCCCTTAGAACCCAATTTGTGTTCCCCAAGCTCAAAGGTTGCGCATACCTGAGCCAAAACTGATTGCCAGTTTGGTCCGTTCCGGAAATATCGCCAATATAATAGTTCTGAACGTTGACCGCTTTGAAATTTGCCAGCGGATTATTCGCCTGAGCTGCTGCTGAGGCCGCGTCGTTCTCCTGTGCAACCACAGGATTGCCTGTTGCCGTAGATACTCCCAGAAAGACGAAAAGGCTAAAGAAGAACCTGGTAAGGAAATTCCGGGTCGAAGTTACATTTGTACCTGAAGCCTTCAGATTGGTCTGCACCTTGCTACTCCTTGCCCCACTCGACTGTGTCATCGAAGTGTCGAGGCGCCGCATAACGACGCCTCAACCATTTGCATCAATTTCCGGTTGGAAGGCTTAGCGAGAACCCGTCTTTTTCCAGCTGGTCTCGCACAGTCTTGAACCGGTGATACTCGGTTAGAGTAATCGGACCAGAATATGACTCGCTCTGAACTGGACGCGGCGGATACTCAATGTAGGTTTTTACCACACGTTCAAGTTCGCCCATCAGCGTCGGAACTGTCCAAGTGTTCTCACGCCCGGTTGTCATGAAGATGTCATACCGCTCCATCGGATCTTCCCACAGGTTGAACACCTGCGGAACGGTGGCAACGTACTTTTCAGCACCGCGCCAACCCAATTCGGCTGCCGGGGCTTCAGAACCGGCCCGTGCACCGTTGTCGCCACGCATGTTGAAGACAGCTTTCCATTCGTTAACGCGCACTGCGCCCGGCGAAAGTTCATTTTCTGTAAAATATGCCCAGGAGTTGCGCTGCGGATCAGCCTCTCCAAACAGGACTGGAGCCATATCGATGCTGTCAAAGATCGTCGGTTGACCTTCCCGGTCTTCGGTCGGCAACGGCACTCCTGCAAGGCTCGCAAAGGTGGCCATCAAGTCAGTACCACCGGTAATGTCGCTCGACTTCGAATCCGGCGCAATTTTACCTGTCCATTTGGCGAAGAACGGTACGCGGTACGCTCCTTCCCGGTCGGTTCCCTTAGTTCCGCGAAACGGTGTCATGCCGGCATCAGGATGAACATCCTGCCACGCGCCATTATCAACAGTGTAAATGATCAGGGTATTTTCCCCAATTCCAAGATCTTCCACCTTGTCGAGGATTTGACCAGTGTGGAAATCAAGCTCGACCACCTTGTCGCCGTACTTGTTCTTTACCGCCGACTTACCCACGAAATCAGGCGACGGCAGGTTAGGCTGGTGGTTTGCAGCCCAGTTGATCGACATGAAGAACGGCTTGTCCAGACCAGCAAGACGCTCCAGTTCCGCCACTGCCTTTTCTGCTCCAACCTTGTCCAACGCAGCTAGATCTGCGGTTGTCATGTCTTCAATGGTCAGCACTTCCTTGGCAGGTTCACCAGCTACACCTTCAAATACGCCAGTGGTGTTCTCTTTATAAAATGCCCTCTGATCGTCGGACATCTGCACATTCCAGTCGTCCAGAGCATAAGTATACGCGTTCAGGTGATAGAGGAATGTATTCTCCATCTTGTCATAGCCATGGGCAATTGGCATGGCGTAATCCGCTTCACCGAGATGCCACTTACCCATGAAGTAAGTGTTGTAGTCAGCCTGTTTCAAAACAGACGCAATCGTCCATTCTGCCGCCGGCAGTCCACCACCTTGACCCTGAAAAGCAACCGTCGTCATGCCTGAACGGTTCGGGTAACGCCCAGTCTGCATTGCTGCACGCCCCGGCGTGCAAGAGGATTGAGCGTAGAAGTCCGTGAACATCATCCCCTGCTTGGCCATTTGATCAAGGTTGGGGGTGTCCATGCCACGCGCTGCGCCACCATGATAGGCACCAAGGTCCCAATAACCAGTATCGTCAGAAACGATCAGAATGATGTTGGGTTTGCTCCCGTAGGTCGATAGCGATGTCGGATCAAAATCCTGAGCCGTCGCGGAGATCGCAAAAGTACAAAAGAAAGCAGCCAAGGACGAGGCAACTTGGTGAGGTTTGATCATGTTTGTCTCCTTCTCGGGAAAAGCATCAAAGTTAAGAAATCGCGCTCTGTTAACGGTCTATATACCGTGCAGGACACAACGCGCCTTGGGCTATTCCGAATAGCTTCCTATTCTTATGGGTAGCTCAGACTTTAGGGGCACCGTTTCATCACCCTGAAAATCACAATGATGCGTCGACAGCTTTTAGGTAATCTTGGAGATCGTTTTCAGGAACCTTTTGCGGCGTTTGAAAGTCCAGACCAACGCTCCACCTTTTTTGATCGACCTAACCCACGAACAAGACTTGCTTTCCCTGCAAAAAGTATGGCCGCCTCATTTTCATCGAAGGTTGTCAGTGGAAAACGGCAGAGAACCAACAACTCACATTATGTTATTGCGATTCATTTATTTGTCAAAAACTTCGTCGTATGCAAATCCAGCCCCGGATGTCTTCGTCCTGATAGACCAAAGGCCAACCAAGCACTATCTTTCAATTGGGACCACTTAAATGGGGCAGCTCAGTTCGACCACGCGCTAGAAGCGGCCGTAACCGCGAATTGGGTTGGGCGCACCCAGAGCAGGCCATCGCTTAAGACCGTGTGCATTTTTGCGCAGCAAGGATTTTGGGACCTTCCTATTAAATGTCCGGTTTGCGCTGTCTGCGGTTCTCCGGTGAAAGCGGGCCAATGGCGGCAAAGTCCCGCGTCACCGCCATCTGCGTACCACTCAGAGAATGTCCGGATTGCGTGGTTGGCGACGTGCTGCATGAGCGAACGACTGAAGTGTGATCAACGGCAGCAATGGGCTCTTCCTCCTCTTGGGACACATCGCAGAGAAAGGCCGGTGCGAGCCCAAACCTACGATATGCTGCACCACGCTCGAATGGGGGCCTTGGGAACTTCTAGTAAAGCAGCGAAACGACTTGATCAGTTTCGGGTCTTCGCCTCGAATCTTCGGGCAGTCGAGCGCACAAATGACGCCCCGTATGGCAGGTACGCTCGCTGGTACGTTTCAGCGAACCGTTCGCGAGCGCTTCTTCGATCAGGCACAGATGCCCGATCAAGACGCCGGCACCGGCTTTGGCCTCTTCCACGGCAAGGCTGTAGAGGGAAAACTTCGGACCGTGTATCGGATCGCTTGTGGGCGTGGATGTCGCCTTTGACCAAACGGCCCAGTCATCTGCCCATGTCTGGTCGTGCAGAAGCGTCGTTGTCTCGAAGTCTACGACCCGTTCAAGAATCGCGGGTGCGCACACCGGTACAATCTCATCGGCACAAATTGAGACCTGATCGGGCGATCCATCGGGCACATCGAAGAAAATCGCCAAATCGAACAGTTCTCTCGACAGGCTCGGCGGGGTTTCCATGGCGGTGACCGAGAAGTTGATCATGGGCAAATGCGCTCTGACCTTGCTCAGTCTTTTCGGCAACCAAAGCTGAGCGACGGAAGGAAGGGCTGCGATGTGAAAATCCACGTCCGGACCAAGGTTGCGCAAGGCGCGCGTTGCATCCGCCAACGCGTCAAAGGCAGATGTGAACCTTGAGATCAGCGATGCCCCGGCCTTCGTCAACTCCACCCCTTGGGCGTTACGGCGAAAGAGTGACATGCCTGCCCAATCTTCCAACGTCTTGATATGCTGAGAGATCGCGCCGGGAGTGACGCAAAGCTCATCCGCAGCCGCAACGAAACTCACATGTCGCGCAGCAGCTTCAAATGCCCGCATGGCGTTCAGCGGTGGGCCCTTCGGACGTTTGGGGACGACGCTCATTTCCTAGCCTTAGTTTTTCTACGCCCAGAAATAGCAAATCTGCTTTGCGCTGTCACGCTCAAGGCGCCAGATTGGTGCAAACAGGAGAATGGCGTATGACACTTGCACAACGAAACTGGGTTCCCATAACGAGTGAAACTCTGGTTCAGGACATTGCCAACAAGGCTGCGTCCACGTCCTCGGCCGATCTTCTGGCCCGGGTTCAGACACTCGCTGAGCGGAACCGTGTGATCCACGAGGAAGAATGCTTCAACCTCAATCCGGCGACCAATGTTATGAACCCCAAGGCAGAGGCGCTCTTGTCGTCAGGTATCGGATCGCGTCCGTCCTTGGGTTATCCCGGTGACAAGTATGAAATGGGATTGGAGGCGATCGAAGAAATCGAGGTTATCACCGCCCAGCTTTGCGCAGAGGTGTTCGATGCCAGTTTCGCAGAGGTCCGCGTGCCCTCTGGCGCGATTGCCAACCTGTATGGCTTCATGGCGACCTGCAAACCGGGTGACACGATTATCGCTCCGCCCGCGTCGATTGGCGGGCATGTGACGCACCATATCGCGGGCTGTGCGGGGCTTTATGGCCTGCGCACGGTCGAGGCTCCCGTAAACAAGGATGGCTACACGGTCGATCTGGATCAGCTTCGCGCATTGGCCCTGGCCGAACGACCCAAGCTGATCACCATCGGCGGCAGTCTGAACTTGTTTGAGCACCCCGTGGCCGGCATTCGTACCATCGCGGACGAAGTCGGCGCTAAGGTCATGTTCGACGCTGCCCACCAATGCGGGATCATAGCCGGGCGGGCGTGGTCGAACCCGCTGAAGGAAGGCGCGCATTTCATGACGATGAGCACCTACAAAAGCCTTGGGGGACCGGCCGGGGGACTGATCGTCACCAACGATGCCGAGATCGCAAAGGCGCTGGATGCCATCGCGTTCCCCGGGATGACTGCCAACTTCGATGCTGCGAAGACGGCCGCTCTTGCGGTGACCATGCTGGATTGGAGGGACTTTGGGAAAGCCTATGCTAGGGGGATGATCGCAATGTCGCAAGCATTGGCGACCGCATTGGACACAGAGGGCGTTCCGGTCTTTGCTGGGGCCGAAGGCTTTACGAACTCCCACCAGTTCGCCGTATTGGCCGAACCCTTTGGAGGCGGTCACGCGGCGTCGAAAAAGCTGCGCCCGAATGGGTTTCTAGCTTGCGGCATCGGACTGCCATTGGCCGTGGTTGACGGCGATATGAACGGATTGCGCATTGGCACGCCAGAACTGGTCCGTTGGGGCATTACGACGGCCGATGCAGGTCAGCTTGCCGCGCTAATTAAACGCGGTCTCAACGGCGAAAATGTTGGAGAAGAGGTGGCGTCTTGGAGGCGAAACTTTGACACTCTCTGCTTTGTTCACTGAGACAGAAAGCGGACATTTGTGCATTCTTGGCGAACGTCAAGAAAGTTCGCGTCTCGTTGGTCCGATCGGCTTGCGGCGAATGCTTTTGGTTACATTCCTTCCGGAATTGTCACTGTTCCTCCCGAAGATGCTTATGGGCATCCAATAGTGACGCAATAATCTGGAAGCTGGTTGCGCCGGAGTCGAAAGGCTCCGGCGCTATTCTATTTTGAAACATCTATTTAGTGTTGGATCGCCCCGAGGTTGAGGCAAAGGAGTTACGCACCGGACACCTGCATTGAAATCTCTATCGGCCAGTTTTTTCTGCGTCCTCAGCTCTACCGAGCTTTCGTAAATCGATCAGACGGCTTCCAGCGCGATGGCGATACCCTGACCAACACCAACGCACATGGTGGCCAGCGCGCGTTTGTGGCCACCCAACGACAGCTCCAGTGCCGCCGTTCCAGCGATCCGGGCCCCGGTCATGCCCAGCGGGTGACCCAGAGCAATGGCTCCGCCATTTGGATTCACATGCGCGCTATCCTCGGCCAGACCTAGGCCGCGCAGAACTGCGATACCTTGCGCGGCAAAAGCCTCATTCAGTTCAACCACGTCGAAGTCTTCGGGTTTCAGGCCCAAACGGGCGCACAGCTTTTGCGTGGCCGGGATCGGACCGATACCCATAATCCGAGGTGCCACACCCGCCGACGCCCCGCTAACAATGCGGGCCATCGGGGTCAGTCCGTATGTCCTGGCGGCATCAGCCGAGGCGATGATCAGCGCGGCAGCCCCGTCATTGACGCCCGAGGCATTGCCAGCCGTGACTGTTCCACCATTACGGAAAGGCGCGGGCAGGTTGGTCAATTTTTCCAGCGTCGTGCTGCGGGGATGCTCATCGGTTGCAAACAGAACTGGATCGCCTTTTCGCTGCGGCAGTTCGACCGGAGTAATTTCCTGTGCCAGCCGACCCGACGCGATAGCTTTGGCCGCGCGCTCTTGACTGCGAAGCGCGAATGCGTCCTGCGCGTCACGAGTCACATTGAAATCCTCGGCGACGTTCTCAGCAGTTTCCGGCATGGAGTCGACACCGTACTGTGACTTGATCACCGGGTTGATAAAACGCCAGCCAATGGTGGTGTCATAAACAGCATTCGCTCGTGAAAAGGCGCTTTCGGCCTTGGGCATAACAAAGGGTGCGCGCGACATGCTCTCAACCCCGCCAGCGACCACCAGGTCGGCATCACCACAGCGGATCGCCCGCGCGGCGTTGATCACAGCATCCATACCAGACCCACACAGGCGGTTAATGGTCGTACCGGGGACAGCCACAGGCATGCCCGCAAGCAGCAATGACATACGCGCCACGTTGCGATTGTCTTCACCGGCCTGGTTGGCGCAACCGAATATCACGTCATCGACAGCATCCCAGTCAACGCGTGGATTGCGCGCCATCAAGGCACGTATAGGAACCGCGCCCAAATCGTCAGGGCGTACCGGGGCCAGAGTACCACCAAAACGGCCGATCGGCGTTCGTATATAATCGCAGATATAGGCTTCGGTCATTGAGTTCACTTTCCTGCATGAGCCGTGGTGACATGGGAAACGGGTCGTTCGAAACGTAGGCTCGAGAGTATTTAAAAACAGTTTGAAAAAAATGGGAAATCCGAAATTTAACTTGTCCAGAATTTTGGGCTGGTCATTCGATTACATAGACAGGCGGCGCGGCCGTCTGACATTCGGCTGCACTTGTCTTGTTTCGGCCGACAAACAAGAGCGCTGACCGATCCCAGACCTGGCCAATCAGCGGACAGCAATTCGCCCAACCATGGCCCGAGCTTAAACCCGCGCATTGGTTTCGGTTTGGCGGAATACCTCCTGCGGTTAACCGCAAGAGGCGATTTCTAAGCAAATCCACTCATCGAAGAGTACCAGTTTGCGCTTTAACTCCTGACCGCCGCCCTCAGCTCAAGAAATTTCCGCAATTGCTCGGTTTCCGGTCCTGACAATGCGCGTCCAATTGCGCCATAGGCATAAAGAGACGCACCACCCGGCACCACCCTGTTACCCGCCCCGATAAGCTGGCCGCCACGGATCGTGACCCCGTTCTCATCTGCCCAAAATTCAGTGACGTCCGATCCCAGGTCAGGGAACTCAACGACAAGTTCGTCGTCAATCTGATCATTCGAAAGATACCAGAAAGCGCGCTGTCCAGATTCAGTGACGTCATACTGATTGATACGGTTTTGGTACGGTGTCGGTGCGGATCCGATTTCAAGCTGAGCCTGTGCAAGCAGAATACCCTTCACACCATCCCCCAGAACATCGACCCCCATTTCCTCTCGGGGTCGAAGATAGAGGTTTTTATTGCCCGTGCCGCTGTAGTCCAATTGTGTGGATACCCGGAAAAGACCGCTGCCAAGGCTTTCAACATAAGCTGAACCGGACAGGATTGCGCCCGTCGTCAAATCGACTTCGAAGGCCCCGCGCGACGCAGCAAACCCGTCGCCACCGGTAAAGTGCAGGATTGGATATTCCGCCGCCGAGGCGACAACAGAGAATGTCGCGGCCTGTGTGGCTTGGACAGCTGAAGGCAGGGCAACAAATGTCAGACCACTTTGTCCAACCCTTGCGGCCAGTTTCACCATCTCTATTTCTGGCGTTCCCAGTGCAGTCGCAGTAAGAGATCCAGCACTATCGTTCCAACCTGCAAAACTCGCAGAGTTGTCCATCAAGTTCCTGATCCCACTCATCGGGTGCCGGGCAAGAAAAGGGCGCCGGTCGTCATTAAATTTCTGCGCGGCGTGGTATCCGGGAATGCTACAGGCCGCTATATCAGCAATGGTTATATCCGTCGGTCCCAATCGCCGCTTGATGCTAAGATATTCTACCGTCGATTGTATAATAACGCTGTGCCGACCTATTGTGGTAGGCAAGGGCGGGTTGCCCGTCACACCGCTGATAGACAGGCCACCAAAGCCATATGCGGTCACTGTATATTCTAGTCGGTACCATTCTCCGACCGTTAAAATATCAGTCTGCACGACGTTTGAATACGACCCATCGGGTGAGTGGATGCGCACTTGTCCGTTTGAAATGGTTGCATCACCGTTCGTATTCCAATGAGCCTCACCATCGTTTAACCCCCCGTCCGTGACAGCGTCAGGGCCAGGTCTAAGATCGTTCGATTTATCCAGCATCAACCCTACCGGTTGACCCGGACCCAGTATGGGCATCGTCCCTGCCCAGTTCTGAAACAGTGAGCGCATATCGGCGGGGTCGAGCCAAAGCGACGGGTTCAAGTTTTTAATACCGCCAGGACCATTGCGCGTCGCCAATGATGTGATGGAAAAGCCAAGATTAATCATTATTAACAACCCCTTTCATTTCATCGTTTGTTTGATGCCTGGGTTGTTTGACAAAGGCTGGTTCAGCCTTGCTGGCAATTACTGCGCGGGACATTCTGTTGATCTCCAACTTCTTGGATTGGTGCGATTTCATTGGATGAGATGCCAATTTACCCTCAGATTTCCGTAGCTGCGTGTTCAGAAACCCGGGCTTTATGGGTACTCATTCTCACTTGATGCATGACGTCAGCATTCAGCCATGGGTTGAGATTTGATCGTTCTTCACCCGGAATAATTTTCTAAGATTGTTGATTTTGAATTAGGTGACCGTACGGGTTGATCGGAAATCATGCGCCCAAAGTCAGATAAGGGGGAAGTGGCTGGAAGCCTGGTTTGAACCGACCCAAACAGCAGTCATGAAATGCAGGGGCAAGGTGGTTTTCACCGCGGCTTATTGAACCGGCAGTTTGGCATACGGGCGGGCCTTTATTTATGCCCTGGAACCTTGTAGGGAGCGGCTTCAAACGCGTTTCGCGTGTATCCGGCATTTGGGATAAATTATTTGATATGAAGCAATCTCCAATACACGAAGCACAGTTCAATTCGAGCCGCTCACCAGTGGGTGACGCGCCAGAAGATGACGTGGTCGATTTAGGAGTTTTGATAGGCACATTATGGCGTGGAAAGTGGATCATTGCCCTAGCCACCGCCATAGCCATTTTGATCGGAGGGTATTACGCCTTTGTCGTCGCCGTGCCACTGTACAGGTCGACTGCGGTGGTCATGCTGGAAACCGATCAAGCCAGCGTGGTTGACCTTCAAAGCGTAGTTGGCGGTCTGGCCGGAGACACCGCTGAAGTCAATTCCGAATTGGAAGTGCTGCAGTCCCGCGGTCTGATGGGCAAGGTCGTGGACAAGCTGGACCTCGTTTCTGATCCCGAGTTCAATTCTGATCTTCTGCCAGACTCGGCATTCGATGGGGTCAAACAGTTCGTCAAATCAGTTCTTGGCACCGGAAGCGACCCCGAGCAGGTGGCCGAGGAACTGACCCAGCAGAAAACCCGGGACAGCGTGATTACGGCCCTGCTCAAGAAGCTCTCGGTCAAAATCGTGCCGCAAAGCTTGGTGTTCGAAATTACGGTCGAGACAGAATCGGCACGCAAGTCAGCTCTGATAGCCGACACGATCGTCGAACTATACGTACTGAACCAGATCGAGATAAAATTTGAGGCCACCGAACAGGCGACGGCCTGGCTGACCGACCGTGTGGCCGAGCTGCAAGTCGAATTGGAAACGGCTGAGGCAAAAGTCAGCGACTTCAATGGGACGACCGCGCTGATCTCAGCCGAAGCTCTACAGTTGCAGGAAGTGCAATTGAAAGATCTTCGCGAACGTCGTGTATCTGCCGAGGCAACCCGTGTCACGGCACAGTCCCGGTATGACGCACTGTCTTCCGCAGACAACCGCGCGGCTCAGGCTGAAGCCAGCCAGGACCCGCAGATGCAACGCCTTTTCACGCAAATCGAGGATTCCGGTACGGGCGAGACAGTCTTTGACACCGCTTTTCAACGCCTTCTCGCGCGCACAGCGCTTGAGGTGCGGCGGTCTTCGCAGCAGGTTCAGGCCCTGACACAATCGGCAGAAGACCGTGGGCAAAAGATCGCGCAGCAGAATGCGGACCTGATTACGCTGCAGCAATTGGTGCGTGAGGCCGAAGCGGTTCGGCTGCTTTATGAATATTTCCTGGCACGGCTGAAAGAGACATCGGCGCAGGAAGGCATTCAAAAGGCGGACAGTCGGCAATTGTCACGCGCCGTTATTCCCAGCATCCCGACTTCGCCCCGAAAATCCCGAATGCTAATGCTCTCGGCCATACTGGGCCTCATGCTGGGCGGCGGGTTCGTCTTGTTGGCTGAAGCGCGACGCAAAGGCTATCGCTCTGCGCAGGATTTGGAACGCAAGACCGGCTACAGCGTTTTGGGTCAGATCCCGATCTTTCCTGCACGCGGGCGCCGCAAGGTTCTGGAATATCTGGCCGACAAGCCGTCCTCTGCCACGGCCGAGGCGGTGCGCAACCTGAGAACTTCGCTGATGCTGTCCAATGTGGACCGCCCACCACAAGTTGTGGTTATGACCTCATCGCTGCCAGGCGAGGGGAAGACGACAAACTCGCTGGCGTTGGCCCAGAACTTTGTCGGTATCGGTAAGAAGGTCTTGCTGGTCGAAGGCGATATCCGACGCCTGACCATGACAGCGCAGCTCAAGGGCGCACCCCAAAAAGGGATCGTATCGGTTCTGTCCGGGGACGCCACGCCACAGGAGGCCATCTTTCAGGACCTGTTGCTGAACTGCGATATTCTGGCTGGTGAAGAGACCTCGGTGAATGCGGCGGACCTATTTGCATCAGAACGATTCAAGGTTTTTCTGGACGACATGCGCAAGCTCTATGACGTCATACTGATCGACACGCCGCCAACATTGCTGGTATCCGACGCACGCCTGATTGCACGCAATGCGGATGCGGTGCTGCTGACCATCAAGTGGAATGACACATCCGCGCAAGACATCACCGAGGCAATGCGCCTGTTCCACACCGATAATCAGCACTTAACCGGTCTTATTCTGGGTCAGATCAATGTCCAAAGCGCTAAGCATTACGGATATTCCTACGGAAGATATGCGTCCAAATATTACAGCGATTAAGGCTGTCAAAACGTCTTGGTTTAACGTGCGATTGACGTTTCAGTCGGTGCTGGCAGGACGGATCATTGCGGGGATGCAAAAAGGTAACCACCCTCGCTTTCTGGTCGAACCTCAGCAAGGCTAAGTACGCTGCGGTTACGACGTTGTGAAAGATTGATATTCACGTTTGTTATTCTTTGGAATTATGCATGAAATTTTCTATCCTTACAGCAGTTTGGAACCGTGCGGCCACCCTTCCAGATGCCTTGCAAAGCCTGGATACACAAACCTACGACAACTACGAACATGTGGTTCAGGACGGAGGCTCTAGTGATGGCACGCTAGAGCTGCTCAATGCCCGAAACGATCCGCGTATGCAGCTGGTCAGTGAAACAGATCGGGGCCTTTACGACGCACTGAACCGCGCCACGGACCGAGCAACCGGTGATGTAGTCGGGTTGCTGCATTCTGATGACTTTTTTGCACATGCAGAGGTTTTGACTCGTGTTGCACACGTCTTTGAGGAAACCGACGCAGACGCGGTCTATGGTGATCTGGAATATGTGTCCGCGCGGGATACCGACAAGGTGGTGCGCCATTGGGTTTCTGGACCCTATGGCCCGCACAAGCTGAAACGTGGATGGATGCCACCACATCCGAGCTTATTTATCAAACGCGATGTCATCACGCGGTGGGGTGGTTATGATGACAGCTTCCAGATCTCAGCAGATTATGACAGCATACTGCGTTATTTCGGCCAGGGCCGCATTTCAGCAGCCTATCTTCCGGAAGTTTTGGCCAAGATGCGCCTTGGCGGGGCCAGCAACGGCAGCGTCCGTCGAATTCTCAGGAAATCGACGGAAGATTATAAGGCAATCCGGCGCAATCAGGTTGGCGGTGCGCCTACTCTGATCATGAAAAACGCGCGGAAGGTGCCGCAGCTGTTTATGAATAAGCTGAGATCAAACTAGGCTTGCACAGCTCATGCTTCGGGGCGGGCAAAGTGATTTGGTTGACCACGTCTAGGTCCACGCGGGCGACCTACGCAGCCCTGTCGATACTGAACCCACCGCAAATTTACGATGGTTTCCAGACCCATATTAAGAGCTGGACAGACGCAAAAAAACGCCGCCCGAGGGGGCGGCGTTGCTGATTGGTTTATTGGCTTCAGTTATTCAGCTGCCTGTGTTCCGGCGTCTTCGTGCCTGTCCCGCTGCCCGTCGCGATAAAGCGCCTTGGCCAGAGAAATACACATCAAACCCATCACCATAGTGAACGGCAGCGCGCCGATGATCATCGCATTGCGCAATGCGTCCATCGGGTTGTTCTCACCCGCTGCCAAGATCAGCGCACCGATTACGGCGGTCAGAATCACACCCCAAATGATGCGATGTTTGACGCCGGTCTCCTGACTGCCACCCGACATGATTGTGTTCATCACCAAAATCCCGGAGTCCGCAGAGGTAACCAGGAAGGTCATGATCAGGATCACGCACATGACGTTCAGCATTGACAACAACCCACCGTCGATCATGTAGGACAAAGTCACGAACAGCTTGTTGGTGTTCGACGCCCCAATGATCGCGCCCTCGGCCGCGCCTGCCAGTTCCAGATCGATCGCGGTGCCGCCCAGGACTGTCATCCAGGCAAAGCACACCAATGCCGGTGCGAACACGCAACCCAGGATGAACTCACGCACGGTACGACCCTTTGAGATGCGTGCCAGGAACAAGCCAACGAACGGCGAGAACGCGATCCACCAAGCCCAATAGAACGTGGTCCAGCCCGACTGCCAACCAAACTGACGGCCCTGTTCACCGGCGGCATAAGCTGCGGCCAGAGTTGCTTCGTCCAGTTCAGCTGCTGCACCTTCCAGACCGCTCTTGAAGCCGTCAAAGCTGCCCCAGGCGTTGGTAGCACCCCCCATCAGGTCTGCCGCATGGGCCTGTGCTTCTGCGGGCAGTGCTGCAGCAAAAGCTTCTGCCGACAGCGGCCCATAGGCGCCAAAGCTCAGCGAGAGGAAGTGGAAGATATAGTCGACCATCGCCGAACCATAGGTGGTCATTGCAAAGACAAACGAGCCGAACACCACAAAAGTTCCCAGCAGGATAATCGACAACACAAGGTTCAGGTTTGATAGATACTTAACCCCGCGGCCGACACCCGAAACCGCCGAAATGATCGAAAGTGCCATGATAACGACCAGACCCGCGATCAAGCCCACCTTGGATGGTGCCGGAACGTCTCCGCTCAGGTCCATTACCCATTGCATACCGGTAATCGCATAGACCCCGTCGATAAACTGGCTGACACCAAAACCAATGGTGACCGAAACACCCAGGATGGTCGCAACCACGCCCAAAACGTCAACCACATGACCAAGAAAACCGTTCATCAGCTTGCCGAACAGCGGCGTCAGTGCCGCGCGGATCGTCAGTGGCATGTTACGCGTATAGGCGTAGTAGGCCAAAGACAGGCCCGTCACCACATAGATCGCCCAGGCGTGAAAACCATAGTGCAGGAACGTATAGCGATAGGCCGATTGGATCGCCTCGGGTTCATTGCCCGGAACATCCCCGGCAACCACAACGGGGTTTGAGCCCCACAACCCCAACGGCTCGGCCGTTGCAAACACCATCAGGCCCACGCCAAGACCGGCCCCGAACATCATCGAGAACCACGAAAAGTTCGAAAACTCGGGCTTTTCTCCGGGTGTGCCCATGACACGCTTACCGGTGCCCGGAAGGATGGCCACCACCGCCAGAAACAAAAAGAAAAAGCCCACGATGATGACATAGAAGCCGTTGAAGCTCTCCAGCAATTTGCCGTTCCAGCTGCCCAGGGTGCCGTTGGCATTGGCCGGAAAGACCAAAGCCCAAAGCACCAAAGCAACCATGATCGCCTTGCTTATCAGCGCAATCGGGACGCTGTAGTTCTCATAAAAACCATCATCCGCGGTCTTTATTTCTAAGTCCGTAAACGGTTCCTTTATCGACATCTCTGTTCTCCCTTGTCGGTAAATGGCCTTATTATTTTTTGAAGTGCGCCATTCCCGCCAAATCTATAGGGGGTGCGCATATCAGTTTGTTATTCTCCGTCCGTTTATTGCCCTTTCGCGTCACAAAAGCGCACGGATCTTTTCAAGAAGGGCAGCGTTCACTGCGACACCTTCCTTTGCAGCCCCTTCTCTGTATGTCTTGCGACCGTCGCCTGGCAGGCGGGCACCGTCTTGCGAGCGGACTGACTCGATCAGAGCGGCCAGCTTGTCCTGAAACAGCCCGCCCGAAGTCGCCTGCGGGTCAATGGCAATAAAGAATTGACCGGTTTTCGGCGGGCCACCAGCCGTACCCGAGAATGGGCTGGCCACGGAACCCAACGTCGCACCCGCCATCGCGGCAGCCATCAGTTCGACGGTCAGGGCAATGCCGACACCCTTGTAACCGCCCGATGGCACCATCGAGCCTTTCAGGCCAGCCTCGGGGTCGGTGGTGGGTTGGCCATTGGCGTCCAGCACCCAGCCTTCGGGCACAGATTTGCCTTCGCGGGCGTGCTTCATCACCTCGCTCTTGGCAATTGTGCTGGCGGATTGATCGATCAGCAGCGCGGCATTGCCATCGGCATCGGGGGCGGAAATCGAAAATGGATTGGTGCCGACAACGGGTTTCGCGCCACCCGACGGGGCAATCGAGGCAGGGGCATTGGTAAATCCGATCCCAAGTAGCCCGGCCTGCGCCAACCGCTGTGTATGCACGCCCAGAACACCGCAATTATACGAGTTGTTGACAGCCAGAACTGCAACGCCTTGTTCGCGCGCCAGCGGGATCAGTTTCTCGAACCCCAAATCAATAGCGCTATGAGCAAAGCCAGTGGCGGCATCCACTGTGACAACGGCAGGGCGAGGCTGTGTGACCACCGGTTTTGCAGTGCCGTCCACCTTGCCACATTCGACATGCTGAGCGTAGATCGGAATATAAGCCAACCCGTGTGACGCCACCCCGTCCGCTTCGGTCATCGCAGTGGCGACCGCCAAAGGACGCGCGTTTTCCTCGGATGTTCCGGCTTTGACAAGCGCGCGAAAGGCCAGGTCTTCAATCTCGGACAGTGACAGGGTTTCAGTGGCGATCATCATATATTCCCGTTCGTAAGAGTTGTAAGCGCCCCGGTGCAGGAGCCGCATTTCAGTCGTTGTCGCTCAAACCCGCACCTGCGCCGCGCAAGCGGCTTTCCTCGGTTGCGGGGGCGAAGGTGCGATGGGCAAAGGCGCTGAGCCTGTTCCAGTTTTCCTCTGACACATCGGCGCGCAGCACCGGTTCACGACGCCCGGTCATTTCGGCGGGCGCGTAAAAGACCAGCTTGTTTGCGTGGCGCGCCTCAAGCGCATCGGGCGTGGCTTGTACGCAAACCTGTCGTCCGTCGGTGGCCAAGCGGGCCCCCTGCCATTCGGCAGAAACCGGCACGTCCAGACGCAACGCGGCACCGCCCATGAACGGCACTGCCAACAGGGGCAGGCTGACGTTCTCCATGGTGATCGATCCCCGATTCATCAGCCGCACGGCACAATCGCTCAGCGATGCCCCGGCGATCAGCGGACTCATACGCCGTGTGGGAGCATGCCATACTTCGGCGCTAAGAGAGACGGGCGACACGTCAATCGATGGGATGCGGTCGTTCATTTCCAGCAGATCGGCCAACATCCCAGCCCCCGAGAACCCGAAAGCCGACAGCCAGCGCGTGCCTTTGGCCGCCTCTTCGGCCAGCCCCCATGACAGACCGGCACCGCGCGCGGCGCGTTTGCTCATGGCTTCGATTTCATTCAACGAATGGCTCATGCCACGGCCTCTTCAAGTTCGGGGAATACCCAGAAATCGGCGTTTTCAGAAGTCAATTCGTAGGGCAGGGGAGCATTCCCATACATGCAGATCCGAACCCAGCGGTCCGAGCGAGGATCAAACTTGGTCGCGCCAAAGAAGGACAGCTTGCAGCGCAACATGTCGATGGGAAGTACTCGATCCGAGATCGTATTGTCCCGAATTTCAGCATAGGGTGCGCGACCTACGATCTGGACCCGACGCAGGACGTGGCGGTGTTCAGGGTGGCGCAGAAGGAAATCCGCAACCTGTGCCTCGTCCGACCAATGAGCCAGAGCCTGATACAACAGTGCGGCATCCCGCCCGGGGGCCAGAGGCTGTTCATATTCCTCAATAGGTTCTTCAAAGCGTTCACCTAGGCGCGGTTCCAGCTTTTCCTCGGAAACATACCAAGCGCGAGCCTTGCTGGCCGGAGTGGTCCAATCTGTCTCGATCGCCCAGCCATAAATGTCCTTCAGCAGCGTCCGCAAATCGCCGATCTTCATCGCACCCGCTATCCGGAAGGTCGCGGTGTTATCTGCCGCCATACTTTCGGCAAACCCGTCTACCAGGTCCCCGTAAGGTTCCAGAATAAGCGAGGCAATCCATTCCTGCCCTTCCAGGGTCAGGTTCGTCTCGGCCCATGTGTAAAGCTTATCCCAGGGATAATCCGCATCAAGATCGGCACTGGCCAGATAGTCGGTAACCTTGGCGACATCCCCACGAAGGGCCGCCAGTTTCTCAATCTGGATCGGGTGTTCCGAATGCCAGGTTTCGACGATCTGCGTGTTGCGCGTCAGCATTTCCCGGAACAGGATGATTTCAGCCTCGGTTGCCTTTTGAACCGCACGGACGGCCTGAATGGCCCGTTCGCGTGCGGCCATCCAATTATTGAACAGCACCGGGTGGTTCAGCAGAAACGGCGCCATGCCCAGACCTGTCGAGTTGCCGATGCCAATCGAGCGGGCAATCCCTGGGTCCAGCCGCGCCGCGCGGGTTCCGTCTTTTGCCGCGCGCAGGTTTGCCATGTATTGCACCAGATCGGTCACAAACCAGCGCGTCAGATAGACCGACAACATCTCAACTTGGAAAGGCGCACGAAATTCGGGGCGGTCGGCGATCATCTCACGATCCGCAGCACCCAGTTTGCCCGAGCCGTAAACGGCTGTCGTGCGCATCAGGTAACCGACGTCCTCAATTTTCGCGACGGACGGCTGGCGTCCGCCAGCCAGTTCGCTGACGACATGCTCCCACAGGCGCACCGACCGGTTCGCGCGTGAGACCGATAGTTCTGTGCCGGTCACGCGCCCTGCTTCCTGAACCGGGATATTATGCGACAGGCGTTCGATGTCATCCGCAGTCGGCACACCATCGAACAATGTAAATGTGGCGTCCCAGGCTTCGGCAATCACCCGATCAGACCGTTTTTCAGGCGGCAGGTCATGGGCATAGGCGATCAACGAATATGACGCATCAGGCCCGTGCGCTGTATAAACAGCATGGCCGACGCCGTTTTCATCAATCTCGAAAGCAGTCTGCTCGAACCGCCAGTTCTCTCGGGCCAGACGTCGTGTCAGAATGCGCATGAAAGATAGGCGCGACTGGTGCATCGATCCAAGGCGCGCAAGGCGCATCACAAGCTTTGGGTCGCGTTGGGAAACGTCAGTCATTCGGCCATGCCTCCTCAGCTTTCCGGCGGCCCGAAGTTGTCATTAAAGAAGCGATACCAGTTGCCTCCCATTATTCCGGCGATTTCGTCGGCGTTCAGGCCGGTCTTGCCCAAGCCATTCCTGATATTTCCAAAGTCGCGATTGTCCCGGAACCAATCTGGCATGGGCGGGAAACCGGGGGCTGAGGCAGAGCCCTCACCATAGTCAATCTCTTTGGTCCAGCGACCGACGCGCATCCATTCCACGATGCTGTCGGGTTGATCCTGGCACAGGTCGGTGCCGATCCCCAAATGCTGAGCGCCGTATTTGTCCGCAGTCCGCGCGATCATTTCGCAGAAACTCTCAAGCGTGCAGTCGGATTTGTCCTTGAGGTGATGAGGGTAGACCGAAAAGCCCAGCATCCCACCGTTTTCTGTTACGGCCCGAATAACCATGTCCCGCTTGTTGCGAAGGGCAGGCGACCACTCATGCGGATTGGCATGGGTGATGGCGATGGGACGTTCGGAAATCTCAGCCGCCTCGATGGTTGAACGATCTGCCGAATGGCTCATGTCCACCACAAGACCAACGCGGTTCATCTCTTTGATGACCTGCTTGCCCATGCGGGTGATGCCGGTGTCTTCGGCCTCGTAACAGCCCGTCGCCAGCAACGACTGGTTATTATAGGTCAGCTGCATGAACCGCGCGCCCAGATCGTGCAGGATTTCGACCAGACCGATATCGTCCTCGATGGGCGAGGGGTTCTGGAAGCCAAAGAACACCGCCGTCCGCCCCGTTTCTCGGGCCACGTCAATGTCGCTGGCCCAGCGGCCTTTCATGATGAGGTCGGGGTATTTCTCGAACCAACGGTTCCATTTCTCAAAATTCAGAACCGTTTCGCGGAAGTTTTCGTGATAGGCGATGGTGACGTGGATCGCGTCCACGCCCCCTTCGCGCAATTGACGGAATATTTTCTCCGACCAGTTGGCGTATTGCAGGCAATCGATCAGCATCAATCCGGCTTTCCGGCGCTGATATAGGCGGTCTTGACCGTTGTGTAGAACTCAGCCGCGGCTTTGCCTTGTTCGCGCGGGCCGTAAGAGCTGTCGCCGCGGCCACCGAACGGCACATGATAATCGGTGCCTGCGGTGGGCAGGTTCACCGTAACAACGCCGGTACGCGCGTTGCGGCGGAAATGCGTGGACCGAGCCAGCGATTTGGTCACGACGCCCGAGGTCAGGCCGAAATTAGTGTCATTGACGACGCTCAGCGCTTCATCATAGCTGCCAACCTTGATGACGCTGGTCAGTGGCGCGAACATTTCTTCGCGGTTGATGCGCATATCGTTGCGCGTGTTCAGGAACACGCCGGGCGACATGTAAAAGCCGTCATGCGGCATATCCAAACGCTGCCCGCCACAAGCCAGTTCCGCGCCTTCGGATTTGCCCAGATCGACATAGGCCAAATTTTCAGCCAACTGCTGCTGGCTGACGACCGGACCCATCTGAACCCCTTCCTCCAGCGCGTGGCCGACTTTCATCGCCTGCGCACCCGCAACCAGCTTTTCTACAAACGCGTCGTGAATGCCTGCGTGAACCACGAGGCGGGAGGAGGCCGTGCATTTTTGCCCTGTGCCACCGAACGCCCCGCCAAGGGCCAGTGTTACCGCCAGATCCAGATCGGCGTCGTCCATAACGGCCAGAGCGTTTTTCGACCCCATTTCCATCTGAACCTTGGTTAGGTTCTGGATGGCCGCCGTCGCGATACCCTTGCCGACCGGAACCGAGCCGGTGAAAGAAATCGCGTTGACCTTAGGGCTTTCGACAAGACGCTGACCGATTGATCGGCCCGATCCCATCACAAGACTGAACAGACCCTTAGGGATATCCTGACGATTGATGATCTCGGTCAGGGCCACCGCCGAGGCGGGCGTAATGTTGGCAGGTTTCCACACAACGGCGTTGCCATAACACAACGCCGGAGCGATTTTCCACGAAGCGGTTGCCGTGGGGAAGTTCCACGGGCTGATGATGGCGACAACGCCTACGGCCTCGCGGCGCACATCAACCTCGATGTCGGGACGTACTGAATCAGCGTTCTCACCAATCTGGCGCAGACATTCGGCAGCGTAATAGGTAAAGAACTGACCGGCGCGATAGACTTCGCCCTTGCCTTCGGCCAGAGGCTTGCCCTCTTCCCGGCTGAGCAGGGTGCCCAGCTCTTCGGCACGGGACATCAATTCGTTGCCGATGGCGTTCAGAACCGCCTGTTTGCGCTCAAGCCCATAAGCCGCCCATTCGGCTTGTGCGACACGCGCCTGATCCAGCGTTGTCTCTAGCTGATCGGCGCTGGCCTGAGCAAACATACCAACCAAGTCGCTTAGATCAGATGGGTTGCGGTTTTCGATTTCGCTTTCACCTGCCAGCCACTCGCCAGCGATCAGGTTCTTTTGGATGTCAGCCATAGCTGTGTCGCCTCATTCAGAAAGTATCGATCAGGTATGGACCTCTTTGGGGTAATCAATCAAACTAAAATTATTGAACATTACTTCAGCTAAGTTGAAATGATCGGATGACACTCAAAATCGAATTGCTTCGTGGCTTTGTCGCCGTCGCGCGTTGCGGCAACCTGACGGACGCGGCTTTGGTCCTGAAACGAACACCTTCTGCGGTGTCGATGATGATGAAACAGCTGGAAACCCATCTTGGGGAACCGCTGTTCGAAACGGACCGGAAAAACAAGCTCACTGCACTAGGAGAATTTGTTCTCGAACAATCAGAGCAGGAGGTTCAGCATTTCGACAATACTGTACGGGCCATCGAAAATTTCGCTGACGCCAGTTTGGGACATGTTCGAATTGCCACAGTACCGTCAGTGGCTGGCACAATCATTCCGCAGGTTTTTGCCCGTAAAATAGACACATATGACAAAGTCCGGATCGACCTGCGCGATATGGATTCAAAATCGGTTTTGCATGAATTGTCACGCGGTCGAATTGATATCGGTATCGCAACACTGGGCGTCAACGGGTCCAGTCTGCATAGCCAGCTTTTGCTGACCGACCGGTTCGGCGTTCTGGTCGCCCCAGATCATCCGTTGGCCACGGGCACCGGCCCCGTCAACTGGAAAGCGCTGGAAAATGAACGTCTGATCGCCAATAGCTTATCCGACGGCATTCCGGGTCCAGAATCCGAAAAGATACACGCCAAATCGCGTTTATCGGCCCATAACCTGACCTCCATTCTGGGGATGGTCAGGGCCGGTATTGGCGTGACCATCCTGCCTGAAATGGCTGCAATCTCTTCAGGTCCGAGCGACCTTGTGTTCCGTCCACTGGCCGATGAGACCTTAAAGCGCCACATTCATCTGTTGCGCAAAGCGGGATCGGCGCTGTCACCCGCCGCGCGCAAATTGGAGAAGGACATAATTGAAACGGTCGAAGCTCTGACAACAGAGCATCTTTGTTTTCGATAAGAAAACGCCCCTGGACAACGAAATCGGGTTTTAACCGCGCAACGTGTCGTCCCGGTTGCTCAGAAAAGCGACCCGTGCCGAGGCCGAGGAATTGGCGGTGATGCCGGAATTGGCGGATGGTTGGAAAAGGGCGTTCAAGCGGATGGCGGCGGGTGAATACGACGAAGATGTTCAGCGGCGGTTAAACGGCTGAAGGTGAATTCGCCCTGAGGCTACGTCAGCTTTACGTGAGTTTGTGGCAGGGCGGCCTGCGCGAAGCTAACCGCCCTACCGGCCTGCCTAGGTCAGGCTGTGTGTGCGTTGTGCCCAAAATACAGGAACTCGCGATCCATTCCGGCCACATCACCCGATTCGAGAGACAGGCTGGCCGAATCCAGCATCTTGTAGCTTTTCTGCGATTTCACCCATTCATCCGCATTCTGAAGCGTGGTCAGCGTATAGCTTGTGGTCTCGCTCAGGTAATGCGTTGGAATGATGATCTTGGGCTTCAGCTTTTCGACGATGTCGTTGCCTTGTTTATAGTCCAGAATGTGCTGCGACCCGTCGACGGGCAATGTCAGAACATCAACCTGGCCAATCGCATCCCAGAATTCCTGTGGCGGATCGTGCCGGTTGTCGCCCCAGATCAGTGTGCGGATGCCGCCGGTTTCAATCAGATAAACCACCATGTCCATGTGGCTGACATTGTCCGGCGGGCAGGCTTGCACTCCGAACTCGCCCAGTGCGTTGGTCCAGTCGTACCAGCCCGGCGCGCGGCACACGTGTTTGTCCGCAAAACCGGTGATCTTGATGTCGGCGAATTCAAAGTTCCCGACCATCCGGTCCAGAACCATGGTCGAAACCGGGCGGTGAATGGCGTCATGGTCGAAATGCGTATGCGTGGACATGCAGATATCGACCGGCGTTTCCGGGAATTCATTCTTGAACCACAGACCCCACGCACCCGAAGGGTCGTCGCGCCAGGGGTCGAACAGAACGGTGGCACCACCGGGTGATGTGATCTTGATGGCGCAGTGACCGTAATAGTCGATCCCGACGGTCCCATCCACGGATTGTCCCGTGGTTTTCTGCAATTCGATCACGCCGTTATTGTTGCCGGGTTGTGTCCAGTCGGTGGATTGCGCCTTGGCAGATGTCGTGGTCAGCAGCGAGGCCGCCCCACCAACACCGGCAGCACCCGCCGCCATAAAAAAGGACCGCCGCGACAAGCCCGGCGTCAACTCATCCTTGTCACCACGCAATAGCGTTGGCTTAAGGTTCAGGTCATCTCTTTCCATTTTTGGTATTCCCTGTTGTCTCTCGTTCCGGTCTTTGCCGGAACAGAAACAGGGTACCAACCCCGTTTATTAAACAGTGCATTGAAAATATACGGGGGAAACATGGGGGGATTCCCCATGTTCACTGGATCGACAACAGCAGGCTGCGCAGGTTCTTACCGCTGCGTTTCAAACCAAGCTTTGCGCGTATGTTGTTGCGGTGAAACTCGATCGTGCTGGGTTCGCGTGACAGCGTTCTCGCAATATCCTTGGTCGTCTGCCCCCGCATGATCAACTGTGCGATTTCCTGTTCGGTTGGTGTCAGGGATTCAAAGATCGTGGTCAGTTGCCCACTCATCTCAGAGGTGATGGATTTCAAGCTTTCTTCAGCAAGGTCCAGATAAATCCGACCGGCAGGGTCGCTGTCCATTCGGCCACGCAGCTTTGCCAGATGCGGAACGACTAACCCCTTTATCTGACTTAGAATCTTGGCATCATATTCCTGCCGCGAAGTTTCGACACTGCTCAGCAATACCCGCAACGCGGCATTTGCCTCTTCCAGATCTGCGGTCCGGTTGGCCACGCGCTGTTCCAGTTGATCCAGCGTGGCTTGCAATTCGGCCTCAAGCGCGGTGCGGCGGTCAATCTCAACCAGCAACGAAAGATCGGATTCTATGACCCTCGCGAATTCCTGCAGGCCCTCGCGGAACAGCATTGCGCGTTGGTTACGGCGCGAATCCAAAACGCAAATTGTTCCAAAAATCGTACCGTCGGGCCATTTGAGCGGATAGCCGATATAGAAACTCATCCCGTGTTCTAGGTCGTCATTGTCACACCATTCCGGGTCTTGGGTTGCATTTTCGACCGTCAGTTCGCCATCGCGTTTCAGAACGCCATAGCAATAAAGTTTCTCACTCAGGGTAAAACCGCATCCTACCTCATAGGGGTTGTTGTTACTTCTGCTTGTGACAAAAACAGAATGATGAGGCGCATGTGTCCGCATCACGAGACTTGCAGGGACATCGGCAACCCGGGCAATCAGATCGACGATCCGCTGCCATTTGGCGATGGTTTCCTGCGAAATTGTGGGTTTCAAGCCAACCTCCGAGCGCAACATAGGTTACCCGATGAAACCTATTTGCAGACATTGTCAGTATTTTTGCCCGAATTTGCACGATGTTCAAAATTTATCGCGAATATTTGACCTCGAAAGCCGAAGGCCAGCCACCGGATTACCCGAGGTATTGCGCAATTGCCGCCCGGCTTCCCCGTTGCCAGATGGTCCTGAGCCATAGGGAAAACGCTGTTGCAAAACGTTCTTCCCGGCCGATATCTCCGTAGAACTTGCTTTGTGCGATCCAGATCAAGGGGTCCGCTTTCGCGGCTAGAGCAGCGTCATGCAATTCGGTCCAAAAGGGGTCATTATCCGCGATTTCGCTTCCGTCTTCGCGAAGGCCCGCGCACATCCGGCACCAGAACGCCTCGGCCAGGGCAAGCCCGTTCACTGGCGATCCTGACGCCAGTGCGTCACGCAGCGACGGCAGCAAAAATCCGGGGTGGCGGGACGAGCCGTCAAAGGCAACCCGGCGAGTTGTGTCGTGAATGGCAGTATTCGCAAAACGTCTCGCGACCAGTTCAAGATAGTCAGCAGGTGGTGTTCCAGGCACCGGCGCGACATGAGGTAATATACCCTCAGCCTGAACCTTTTTGGCAAAGGCTGTGATATCGTCATCCTGCATACAGTCGGCAATCGTCGGGACATTCAGTATTTCCCCAACATTCGCAAGCAGTTGATGGCCGCCATTCAGAACACGCAGCTTCATGGCCTCGTACGTATGTACATTGCGGGTCAGTGTCACACCAACCTTTTCAAGCGCGGGACGATCAGCGCAGAAATCATCCTCGATCACCCATTGGCGAAAATTCTCATGCGAAACCGGGGCGCGGTCTTCGATACCCAGGGCGCGGCATTGCGAGATCACCTGATGTGTTGTGGCCGGCACGATGCAATCCACCATCGAATTCGGAAATGCCCCGTTCTGTTCGATCCAGTTGGCCAGATCAGGGTCAGACAACCGCGCCAATCCGACGATACAGTTACGCAGGATCGTTCCGTTGCCTTGCAGATTATCGCAGCTGAGCGCGGTAAAAGGTTTTAAGCCATGCGCTCGACGTTGCCCAAGCGCCGCAACGATGGCGCCGAAAGCCGTACAAGGTTGGTCAGGGTTTTGCGCATCGTGGCGGATATCTTGGTGGGTAGTGTCTAGCGCCCCGGTATTGGCGTCCAGAAAATACCCCCCTTCGGTGATGGTCAGGGACACGATGCGGATCGCTGGATCGGACATTTGTTGGATCAACGGCGCGTTCCCGGGTTCGATCGGCAGATAGTCAATCATCGGGGCAATGATTTCAGCGGACATGCCGGACGGGTCAAGTTCGATCAGCGTTGTCAGACAATCCTGGCTGACCAGCTTTTCCCGCATCCCGGCATCATAGGCCCGAACCCCTGCGCCGATAATCGCCCAGTCCTTTGCCAGGCCCTGCTGCATCAAACGGTGGATGTACCAGGCCTGATGTGCGCGGTGGAAATTGCCAAGACCGATATGCACGATACCCGGTCGCAATTCAGCGTGGCGATACGATGGCCTTCTGACTGCTGCGGGCAAGTCCGTAAGGGCATTACGACCCAGCGGTACCGGAGGTTTTGCGTTCGCCAGAGGATCCATCAGCTCATCCAGTTTCCGCCATCGACATTATAGGTTTGCGCGACGATGTATTTGGCCTCGTCCGAAGCCAGAAAAACGGCCATTCCGGTCAAATCTTCGGCGCGGCCCATACGGCCATAGGGAACAGCCGCCGCCACTTCGCGCTTTTTCTGCCCGGGGGCTTTGCCTTCGTGTTTGGCAAAGAACGCATCAACACCGTCCCAGTGTTCGCCGTCAACAACGCCCGGTGCGATGGCGTTCACGTTAATCCCGTGTTGGATCAGGTTCAGCCCTGCCGATTGCGTCAGCGAGATAATCGCCGCCTTGCTGGCGCAATAGACCGAAACCAGAGGTTCACCACGCCGTCCGGCCTGAGAGGCCATGTTTATGATGCGGCCTTTGACCCCGTGCGCGATCATGTGTCGTGCAACCGCCTGCATGGTGAACAGGGTTCCGGCGACGTTGATGTCAAAAACGCGGTTGAAATCGGCGCGCTCGATCTCGGTGATCGGGGCGGCAGTGAATATCGCGGCGTTGTTGATCAGAATGTCGATGGGTCCGAAATGCGCGAGTGTTTGCGCGACTGCTTGGTCGATGCTGGACTGGTTGGTTACGTCCATCTCGATGGCTAGCGCAGGATCACCGATTTCGGCTGCGGCCTTTCGCGCACGGGTAATGTCGACATCGGCAATCGCAACACGCGCGCCCTCGGCAACATAGGCTTTGGCAAAGGCTAGGCCGATACCACGCGCGGCCCCCGTAATTAGGGTTGTTTTGCCGGCCAAACGCGTCATTCGATGCGCAATCCCTGTGCGTCAAACCGATGAATGACATCTGCACGTGGGGCCAGATGGACACGATCTCCATGACGGAAGCCGACCTCTCCATCCGCGCGCACGGTGATGGTTTCGGCCAACCCGGTTTCGTGGATATGAAAGAAGGTGTCCGACCCCAGATGTTCGGATACGCCAACGACACCAGACCATGGCCCGTCGCTTTCGGATACCGTGATATGTTCAGGGCGCACACCAATGGTGTGGGCCCCGTGTTTCGCGGCCTCTTCACCCTCGATAAAATTCATTTTGGGCGAGCCGATGAAGCCTGCAACAAACAAATTGCGCGGAGTGCGGTACAGCTCTAGTGGGCTGCCGACCTGTTCGATGACACCGGCCTGAAGCACCACGATCTTATCGGCCATGGTCATCGCCTCGACCTGATCGTGAGTCACGTAGATCATTGTTGTGGCCAGACGTTCGTGCAACTCGCTGATCTCAAGCCGCATGCCCACCCGCAACGCCGCATCGAGATTGGACAGCGGTTCGTCGAACAGAAACGCCGCAGGTTCACGCACAATGGCGCGGCCAATGGCAACGCGCTGACGCTGCCCACCCGACAACTGACCAGGTCGACGATCCAGATAGTCTGCAAGGTTCAGTACACTTGCAGCGCCTTCGACGCGCTTGTCGATTTCCGCCTGATCCAGTTTGGCCATGCGCAGCGGGAATGCGATATTCTTGCGCACCGTCATATGCGGGTACAGAGCGTAAGATTGGAACACCATCGCCAGGCCACGTTTGGCGGGGGGCACGTCAGTGGCATCTGCCCCGTCAATATCGATAGAGCCCGAGGTGATATCCTCCAACCCCGCGATCAAGCGCAGCAAGGTGGACTTGCCACACCCCGAAGGGCCGACGAAGACAGTGAACTCGCCATCTTCGATGGTCAGATCCAGCGGTGGAATGACCTGCACGTCGCCGAAGCTTTTGGTCACGGATTTAAGTTGAATACGTCCCATACGTCGTCTTCCTTATTTCACAGCGCCGAAGGTCAGGCCGCGGACAAGTTGTTTCTGGCTGAACCAGCCAAGGATGAGGATTGGTGCGATCGCCATGGTCGAGGCCGCGCTGAGCTTGGCAAAGAACAGGCCCTCGGGGCTGGAGTAGCTGGCAATGAAGGCAGTTAGCGGTGCCGCGTCGACGGCGGTCAGGTTGAGGGTCCAGAACGCTTCGTTCCACGCCAGAATGAAGTTCAGGAGAACTGTCGAGGCGATGCCGGGGATGGCCATGGGCGTCAATACGTAAAGGATTTCTTCTTTCAGTGTCGCCCCGTCCATCCGTGCGGCTTCCAGAATTTCACCGGGGATTTCGCGGAAATATGTGTAGAGCATCCAGACGATGATCGGCAGGTTGATCAGCATCAGCACCACGACCAGTCCACCGCGTGTGTCTAGCAGTCCCAGACGGATGAACAGCAGGTAGATCGGATACAATACGCCAACGGCAGGTAGCATTTTGGTGGAGAGCATCCACAACAGGATGTCCTTTGTGCGCTTGGACGGTACAAAGGCCATCGCCCATGCGGCGGGGACCGCGATGATTACGCCAAGAATGGTCGATCCGCCTGCGATGATGACGGAATTCCACAGGAACCGCATATAATCAGACCGTTCTTGCACGATGGCATAGTTCTCAAGTGTCCAGTCGAAATTCAGGAACAGGGGCGGGCTGGCAATCGCCTGTGCCTCGGTCTTGAAACTGGTCAGAATGGTCCAGAGGATCGGGAAAAAGATCAGCAGTCCAACGGCCCAGGCAAGGGCGGTGTTCAGCGATTTGCGGCGGGGTGTGACGGTGCGGGCCATGGGTCGTATCTCCTCACGCGTCCAGGTTTTTGCCGACGATGCGCATCAGGAAGATGGCAACGATATTGGCAAGGATGATGGCGTAGACACCTCCGGCTGATCCAAGGCCGACGTTTTGGCTTTCCAACACGCGCTGGAAGATCAGGTAGGTGAGTGTGCGGGTGCCGAATGCACCGCCGGTGGTCACGAAGATCTCGGCGAAGATCGACAATAGAAAGATCGTCTGGATCAGGATCACAATCGTGATTGCGCGGCTCAGGTGCGGCAAGACGATATGGTAAAAGCGCTTCAGAACTGGCGCGCCGTCCATCTCAGCTGCTTCCAGCTGTTCGCTGTCCAGCGACTGGATGGCAGTCAGCAGGATCAGCGTGGCGAAGGGTAGCCACTGCCACGACACGATCATGATGATAGACGTCATCGAGGCCTCGGACAGCCATGAAATCGGCTCGGCCCCAAAAAAGCGCCACAGATGCGCCAGAAGACCGTTCACCGGGTCCATGAACATGTTCTTCCAGACCAGCGCAGAGACCGTAGGCATCACAAAGAAAGGTGCAATCACAAGGATGCGGACAACACCCTGACCCCACATTGGTTGATCCAGCAGAATGGCCAGCAGGATGCCCAAAATCACGGTGATCACCAGTACACCACCAACGATCATCAGCGTCGCCTGCACGGCAGGCCAAAACGAGCTGGAGGACACAAACCGGACGTAGTTGTCAAAGCCGACCCAGCCCAGATCACCACCGCGTAGGGGCAGGTATTTCTTGAAGGAAAAATACAGCGTCATTGTCAGCGGCACGAGCATCCAGCCAAGCAGCAGGACCACGGCGGGTGCCATCATTAGGCGGGCCACTGATCGGGAATGTTGGGTTGCCATGGCGCAAGACCTCTCTGTTCAGGCGCATACCAGCCTGCGAGAAAAACGTGGATTGTGGAAGGGTAGGGCGGGGGGCAAACCTCTGCCCACCCGCAATTAGAAGACGTCAGTAACCTGCGGCTTCCATCTCTTCTGCGGTGAAAGCCTGCGCTTTTTCAAGCGCCTCTTCCACCGATTGCTGTCCGGCGTAAACGGCCGAGAATTCCTGGCTCACTTGCGTAGCAATGCCTGCAAATTCAGGGATCGCAGCAAACTGGATGCCGACATAGGGCACCGGTTTCACCGTCGGATCATTTGGATCAGCCGACAGGATCGAATCCAGTGTCATCTGGGCGAACGGAACCTTCTGATACTCGGGGTTCTCGTACAGTGATGTACGCGCACCCGGCGGGACGTTGGCCCAGCCTTCGTTTTCGGCCACCAGCTCAATGTAGTCTTTCGAGGTTGCCCATTCGATGAACTGCTTGGCAGCGTCCGCCTGTTCGGTGCCTGCAGGGATGGCCAGCGCCCATGCCCAAAGCCAGTTGGAGCGCTTGTCAACGCCTTCCGAATTCGGAGCCAACGCGAAGCCCACTTTGTCGGCCACAGTCGAGTCGTCAGGATTGGTTACAAACGATGCCGCGACAGTGGCGTCGATCCACATGCCGCACTTGCCCTGCTGGAACAGCGACAGGTTTTCGTTGAACCCGTTAGTAGCGTAACCCGCGGGGCCGGATTCACTCATCATGTCGACGAAGAAAGTCAGCGCTTCGTTCCATTCCGGCTGATCAAACTGGGGCTTCCAGTCTTCGTCGAACCAGCGGGCACCAAAGGAATTTCCGGTCACGGTAATGAACGCGCCACCTTCACCCCAACCGGCTTTGCCACGCAGGCAAATACCGTTGATGTCGTTGTCTCGATCCGTCATCGCCGCAGCCGCCTCTCGGATGAACTGCCAGGTCGGCGCATTAGGCATTTCCAGACCGGCTTTTTCCATCAGATCAGTGCGATACATGATCATCGAGCTTTCGCCATAGAACGGAGCCGCGAACAGCGTCCCCTCATGGCTCAACCCGTTGCGCATCGCGGGCAGGATGTCATCCACATCATATTCTGCGGACATTCCTTCCAGCGGCACCAGCCAACCATTGGCGCCCCAGATCGGGGTTTCGTACATACCGATGGTCATGATGTCGAACTGGCCACCTTTGGTGGTGATGTCGGTGGTCACGCGCTGGCGCAACACGTTTTCTTCTAGCGTCACCCATTCGACATCGATGCCGGTCGCCTCGGTGAATTTGTCGGTATAGCCCTGCATCCGGATCATGTCGCCGTTGTTCACGGTCGCTATGGTGATGGATTGCGCGTGGGCCGCTGCCGTGGCGACGAATGTCAACGCCGTCGCCGCACGAAGTGCGTTTTTCAGATACATCCTTGTCCTCCCTGAGCTTGGATGCTGTGCAGGAAGCCTAGTTCATAAATTGTCGCGGCGTCAATAAAAACTTTACGCGCGTTAAATTTAGTGTTCAGGCGGACTCGCGTAAAACAAGTCTTGCGGGAAACAAAGTTTCTGTTCGTTTTTCAAATTTCCCACCGCTTTCAATAAGTTCGAACAGTGTTTCGACGCTGCGGGCAGCCACATTGTCATAGTCATGCGCGGCCGTTGTCAGGGACGGACATGTGAATTTTGCGAAGGGATGATCGTCATTTGAGGCTAATCGTAATGTGCAATCTTCTTTTCGCCCAACCCGAATCCCCTGTTCGTAGCAGGCTGCCAGAAAGCCGATGGCGAGACGGTCATTGCTGCACAGTACCGAGTCGGTCCGAAGGCTGCGTTCTTCCAGCACTTTTCGTGCGCCTTGCCGACCGATCTCTTCAAAGGCCCATCCTGTGCCGTCAATCTTGATGATATGTGGCTCAAACCCCAGACGCTCCATGACATCGACATAGGCTTTGCGCCGCTTGTTGGCATTTGGGTTGGCTGGGGTGCGCATTTCAAAGAACGATGGTGGTTCCCCGGTGCGGGTCATGTATTCCACGGTTTGTGACACAAAGCTGAAATTGTCCGAACCGATGAAAGCAGCCCCCATACCATCAAGGTTACTGTCGAATAGAACCGTTGGAACATCGGCGCAAAATTTTTCAATCGCTGACTGATCCGACGCGCGGCCCAGCGGTGCTAACAGAACACCTGCTGGTTTCAGCGACCGTAAGCTGTCGAGTATCTCATTCTCCAGTTTTTGCTCACCATGTGAGCTGAACAGAGACGGGCGATACCCTGCCGCGATACAGGATTGCTCCAGATAGCGCGCGATCTCGGCAAAAAAGGGATCAGCCAGATAGGGCACGACGATACCAATATTCTTGGTGAGCTTCCGGTTCTGATTTATGGCGTAAATATTAGGGCGATAGTCAAAACGCTCTAGCGCCTCTTCGATGCGCGCCCGCGTTGTGGGCCGCACGCTGTCCGGGTCGTGGAAATATTTCGAAACCGTCGGCCGGGATATCCCGCTGAGGGCCGCGAACTCTTCCATGTTTTTAATCTTGGTCATGCCAATCTACCTGCGGATCTTTGCCGCTTTGATCTTATCATAGCTTTACATATTCTTTGCGCGCGCTAAAAAATCAATAGCCGGACATGTGCCGCACCTCGGACGCAGGGCAAGGGATGTAAATGTATCTCGGGATCGACATCGGCACATCAGCGGTCAAGGTTGTCTGCGCCGACACGGCGCGGATAATGGCAACGGCATCGGTTGAAATGCAAACCTCTTCGCCACAGCCTGGATGGTCGGAACAGCATCCTGACCTGTGGTGGCGCGCCACCTGCGATGCGCTGCGCAAGCTGGGGGAACAGATCGCGTTGGCGGACGTTCGGGCCGTCGGTCTGTCGGGTCAAATGCATGGAGCCGTACTGCTTGGCCAGGACTTGTACCCAATCCGTCCGGCCATTTTGTGGAATGACAGCCGTTCGGCGCAGGAATGCGGTGAACTTCGCGATGCGTTGCCGCAGATCGGTCAGATCGCGGGCGTTCTGCCCCTGCCGGGATTCACTGCGCCCAAGATTACATGGCTGAAGCGGCATGAGCCTGAAAACTATAACCGCATCGCTCATATCCTGTTGCCGAAGGATTATATCGGGCTGCGCCTGCACGGGGTCCTCGCGACGGATCCCTGTGATGCGGCGGGCACCCTTTGGCTGGATCAAGCCGCGCGGCAGTGGCACAGCGGGATCGCCGAGGCGACCCATGTTGCGACCCACTGGCTGCCGCAAATTTCCGATGGGCACGAAGTTGTGGGCAAAATTTCGGCAGATGCGGCCAACCAGACCGGACTGAAGCCCGGCGTACCTGTTGTAGCAGGAGGTGGGGATGCGGCCACCGGCGCAGTGTCGCTGGGAGCAACCGAACCGGGGCGAGGGTTTATTTCGCTGGGCACTTCCGGTCAGCTATTCGTTGCGGATCGCGTGTATAAGCCAAACCCGGAACGATATGTGCATGCGTTTGCGCATACACTCCCTGATCGCTGGTTCCAGATGGCGGCAATGCTAAACGGCGCCAGGCCAATCGCGTGGATCGGCGGGCAGCTTGGATTGTCCTCGGCAGAAGTCATCGCAATGGCCGAAACAGCCCCGCAAGACCGTGTGCCGAATTTCCTGCCTTATCTGACAGGCGAACGCAGCCCCCACGGCGATCCGCATATACGCGCCTGTTTCTTTGGACTGGAAGACGCGACAACGCGTGCAGAAATTTGTCGCTCGGTGGTTGAGGCCATCGCGTTTTGTTTCGCCGACGCCGCCCAGAGTTTTGGCGACTCGATAGACGGCCTGTCGGATTTGGCCGCCATCGGCGGCGGCAGCCGGTCCGACCTGCTGCTTGGGTTGATTGCAACGGTGACAGGCAAACCCATCCTTCGATCTGAGGGGGCGGATTCCGGGCCCGCCTATGGCGCGGCTCGATTGGCGGCTTGCGGTGACAAAGCGCTGACTATTGAGGACCTTGCCATCCAGCCCGCAGGATCTGTCAGGTTCGATCCTGCGGAAATGGGCGCATTGTCGGACCGGCTTGGCCGGTTTCGCTCGCTTTACAAAGCAGTTCGCGCTGCTTTCTAGGCATCCGCTGCCAACAAATCGCTGGCCTTTTCTCCAATCATGATAGCAGGAGCGTTCGTATTACCGCTGACGATCTCGGGCATAATCGAACAATCCGCCACCCGCAGATTGGCAATTCCGTGGACTCTTAGCTTTGCGTCGACAACCGATGCCTCAGAGTTGCCCATCGCGCAGGTGCCTGTCGGGTGATAGATCGAGGTCGAATTTGACCGGGCCCAATCCAGCGTGCCTTCGTAATCGTCACAGCTCAGATCCGCCGAGGGCCTGAATTCCTCGGATATCTTCGAATGCAACGGGTTCTGCTTAGCAATCCCGCGGGCGATGTTCACGCCGTCGACGATGGTTCGACAATCCGTTTCGGTCGACAGGTAATTCGGGACTATTTTGACGTACTTTGAAGGGTCTGGCCCGTTCAGGCGCAGCTCACCCCGGCTTTCCGGCCGCAGCTGACAGACGGACATGGTAAAGGCTGAAAACGGATGCACACCCTCGCCGGGGCTGTCGGCGGACCATGGTTGGACGTGGAACTGAATGTCCGGAGTTTCAACGTCGGGGCGGGTCTTCATGAACCCCGTCGCCAGGCTGGCGGCCATGGTCATCGGACCGGCACGGAACAGGGCGTACTTCAGAGCGATACGCGCCTGATTGAACAAGCTGCGGACCTCATCGTTCAACGTGGGTTCATTGCATTTGAACACCAGTCTTGCCTGCAAATGGTCCTGCAATCCCTTGCCGACACCGGGAAGGGCGTGCAGCGGTTCGATCCCGTTTTCCTTCAGGTGGTCCGGGTCGCCTATCCCTGACAGCATCAGAATCTGGGGCGAGTTTATCGCACCACCGGACAGGATGATTTCGCGCCGAACTTTCAGGGTTTGCTCGGTGCCCGAACGATCCCGATAGACCAATCCAGTTGCCTTTTTGCCCTCCAACGTGATCCGGGTCACCAAGGCCTTCGTAATGATGTTTAGGTTCTGTCGGTCGCGGATGGGTTTCAGATACGCCACGGCAGCGCTACAGCGGCGGCCATTGCGCGTGGTTAGCTGGAAATACCCCACACCTTCTTGCTCAGCCCCATTGTAGTCTGGATTAAACGGATACCCTGCGGCCTGCGCGGCTGCGACCCAGGCGTCACAGATGGGGCGTTGGATGCGCATGTTTGACACCGACAATGGCCCGCCGACGCCGTGGAATTCATCCTCGCCACGCTCCTGATCCTCGCAACGTTTGAACAGGGGCAGTACGTCGTCCCATCCCCAACCTTCGTTGCCCATCTGACGCCAGCGGTCGTAATCCTCTTTCTGGCCGCGCACGTACAGCAACCCATTCAGCGACGAAGACCCGCCCAGCACCTTGCCACGCGGCCAGTCGATAGAGCGCCCATTCAGCCCTGGATCAGGTTCAGTACGATAACACCAATCCACCGAGGGGTTATGCATGGTTTTGAAATAGCCCACCGGGATGTGAATCCACGGATTGGTGTCGCGACCGCCGGCCTCGAGCAAAGCAACGGTCACGTTTGGGTCGGCGCTCAGGCGATTGGCGATGACACAGCCCGAAGACCCGGCCCCGACAACTGCATAGTCTACTTCCATGATCACCTCCCTGAAACTGGTTTCAAAAAGTTCTAGCCAAACGATGAGAAATATACTAGCCTTTTTTGATACAAAACGTCTCATTATTTGCGATCAGGGAGGTAAGCAATGGAGATCGGACGGAAACTAAGTGGTATTTCACGGCGGGATTTTTTCCGCGTGGCAGGCCGTTACGGTATGAGCTCAACTCTGCTGGCTGCGGGTGGGTTCGGTGGGGCGATGAGCCTGGCGAATCTGGCGCAGGCTGCCGAATCAACCTACGAAAAGCGCTTTTCGAAAGAGCCGAAGCACACGCTGAAATTCGGCGCATCGGGCTTTAATACCCGCAACTTGCTGATCGAGCGTGCGGGTGCAATCGAATTTGCGCGTGACCTGGAAGAGCGCACCGATGGCGAGATTCGCATCGAGTTCATCGGCGACAACCAGATCTGCGGTCAGTTGAGCTGCGTCGAGAAAACCCAGCAGGGGATCGTCGACATCTATGCCGCCTCGACTCAGAACTCGGCTGGTGGTGCGCCCTATCTGAACGTGCTGGACTATGCCTATATGTTCCCCAGCCGCGCGGCGCAGTACCACTTTTTCTACAGCCCGGCGAGCCAGCGCATCCTGCGCGATCCGCTAGAAAAACGGCACGGTCTGAAATTCCTGTTCACTCATTGTGAGCTGCGCGGTCTGCAGATGGGCGCGAACTTTGCCGACAAGCCAACCGTCACAAAGCTGGAAGAACTATTTGGCACCAAGAACCGTGTGACGGGTACGCAACTTGGCCGTATCGCCATGCAACTGCTGAACCTGAATCCGGTACCTGTCGCGTGGGAGGAAACGCTGGACGCGCTGAAAACCGGCCTGATCGACGGCGCCGAAACTTGGGCATCGGCTGTGGCCTACGCCAACATGGCGCCTGTGGTGTCACAATCGGTGAACCTGAAATTCTTCTGCGGTACCGAGCATACGTCCATGTCTTCGAAGGTCTTCGACAGTCTGGGCGGTGAGTTGCAGGATGCGGTGATGGAGTCTTCATACTTCACGCAGGCGCTGATCCAAGGTGCGAACGAAGCCGCGCTGTTGAACACCGTGGGTTTCTCGGAACCGCAATTGCCGCATACGATCTTCGCCGAAAACGGCGTACGCCCGGCCTTCCTGGCGGACGACCAAATTAAACTGGCCGAAGAAATGTGTGCCCCCAATTACAACCCCGAGCCTTGGGCACAATGGCGCGAGCGCATTAACAAATGGGCCGGTGGTATCGACACATATCAGGAGATCTACGACATCGCGCGTGAGATTCCCGCTGATACAATTGCGGAAAACGTCGAGCCACGCCGTTGGTGGAGAGGCGAAGCCTAACCTAAGCTTAATACGAACCGGCCCGGGTGGGCCGGTTCCACTAAACACCGACTGGGAGGACGGGGTTCATGTCATTTTGGGCAGATGTCGGCGCGATATTCAGTGCTTTACTCACCTTCGATTCATTCGAGATTCAATCCGCGCTGGAATCCGACGCAACATGGGTCGTAGGCGCAATCGTCTCGGCCCTGGGTGGGCTCCTCATCATGTGGATTTACCAAAAAGTGCCGTTTGTCGAACGCCACTTTGAACGTGCCGTGATGGTTTATTCCTACCTTGCGATTGCCTTCATCATCTTTTGGGGCGTGATTGACCGGTTCGTGTTCAACGATCAGGAGCCTTGGTCAACAACGATCCCGCCACTGCTGTTCATGGTGATGGCGTGGTTCGGCGCGTCTTATAACGTGCGGCTACGCACGCATCTAAGCTTTAGCGAATTTCGCACCTCTATGCCGCGCGGCGGGCAACTGGCTTGCCTGTTCCTAGATGCTGTCCTTTGGTTCATCTTCGCAGTGATCGTCATTGTGACCACCACACGGTTGGTGGCGCTGTCGGCATCGAACTTTCAGATCGTTCTGGGTACTGACAACATCATGCAGTGGTGGTTCCTGTTGGCCGCGCCGCTGTCGTTCTTTTTGATGGTTGGGCGGGTGTTTCAGAACCTCGCCGACGATCTGCACAACTGGAAAACAGGTGAGCCGCTTATCAAGCAGGCCGTGATTGGAGCAGACTGATGACAGACGGAACCATGGTCACACTGATCTCGCTTGGGGTCACCTTTCTGTTCATGCTGGGCGTGCCAGTGCTTCTGGTCATTGGCTATTGGGTTATTGGCTGTTCGTTTGTGCTGGGCCTGACGCTGGACAATATGGGGGCCGAGCTGCTGAATGTGTTCAACAAAGGCTTCGCCCTGCTGGCGATGCCGCTGTTTATCCTGACTGGCGACCTGATCAACAAATCCGGCATCGCGCGGCGGCTTAGTGATTTTGCATATGCCTGTCTGGGCTGGATACGCGGCGGGCTGGCAATGGCATCGCTGGGGGCTTGCGGGCTTTTCGCAGCGATCTCGGGGTCAAACTCGGCAACAACCGCGACCATCGGGTCGATGCTGCACCCTGAGATGGTCAAGGGCGGTTATGATGAACGCTTCAGCGCCGCAACAGCAGCGGCGGGTGGTACAGTTGGGATCATCATCCCACCGTCGATCATCTTCATCGTTTACGGGTTCCTGATGAACCTCCCGATTTCCGAGCTGTTTGTGGCGGGTATCCTGCCCGGCGCGTTGATGGTGTTTGGCATGCAATTTGCCTGCTGGATAATCTGCCGGATCAACGGCTGGGGATATTTGATCCCGTTGCAACTAAACCGGGTGCTGAAAACCGCGTTTGGTGCGTGGCTGGGCTTTTTCGCCATCGGATTGGTGTTGTGGGGCATCTACACGGGCAAGTTTTCACCAACCGAGGCGGCCGGTGTGACCGTAGGCTTCTGCGTCATCGCAGGGCTGGTCAGCTATCCGATCAACCGTGTCATGGGCGCACGCAATGACATTCCGCCGACCGAAAAAAGCTATGCTGAGATGTTCGTGGTCGAAGGCTTCACGATCCCCGAGATCCCCTCGATCGTGATCCGCTCGGCCCAGATCACTGGCATCCTTGCACCGCTGATCGCAATTTCGGTTGTGATGCAGCAAATCTTGTCGCTGCTCGGCGCGCAAGAGACCATCGGGAACTTCGTGACCTCGATGGGGGGTTATCATGCGGTGCTGTTCACCTCGATGGTGATCGTCTTCTTCTCGGGCATGGTACTGGAAAGCCTTCCGGTCACGATTATTCTCGCGCCGATCTTGGCGCCGATTGCCGCCTCGGTTGGCATTGATCCGATCCATTTCTCGGTGATTTTCCTTGTGGGTGCTTCTATCGGGTTCATCACACCACCTTACGGGCTGAACCTTTATGTGGCGTCGGGTGTGACGGGCGTGCCTTATTTCCGGCTGCTGCGGTATACGGTGCCTTATCTGGTGGCTCTGTTGTCGGTCTGGATTTTGGTGTCGCTGGTGCCCAATCTGGCCTTGATCCTGCTGCCAAATAACTAGAATGTTGCGGGATGGCCGAGACGGAAACACAAGAAAAAGAAACTCAGATCCCAACGAACCTGCGCCTTTTGCTGATCCTTGAAGAGGTGGCTCGGCGCGGGGTAGCTGTTAAACCGTCAGACCTGATCGATGCATTGGGTCTGGCAAAACCCACCGTTCACCGATTGCTGCAAACGGCTGAGGCTGAGGGGTTTTTGCAACGCGATCTGGACGGTCGGTCTTATGGCCCTGGCCGTCGTTTGCGACTGCTCTCCGTCAACACCATGTCTGCCGAACATTTGCGGACTGCACGCCTGGCCATATTGCGCAGCGTGGCCGAGGAGGTGGGAGAGACCTGCAACCTCGCCATTCCCGACCGCGAGGGGATGATCTATCTGGACCGGGTCGAAACCAAATGGCCCCTGCGCATTCAGTTGCCCGTGGGCACGCAGGTTCCGTTTCACTGCACGGCCAGTGGCAAAATGTACTTGTCCACGCTGCGTCAGAAAACGCTGGACGGGTTTCTTTCGGCCGGAAAATTGCAACCGCAGACCGAGCGTTCGCTGACGGACCCCAAGGCAGTAAAGGCCGAAGTCCAACGCATTTCCGACAATCAGTATTCTACCGATGATGAGGAATTCATGACCGGAATGTCCGCACTTGCGGTGCCTGTTCAGGACGGGCAGGGCAGGTTGGTAGGGACGCTATCGGTTCACGCCCCGACCCAACGCCATGATGTCGGCAGCCTGATGTCGTTTCTGGAAACACTGCGGCAGGGCGCGGACAAACTTTCAAGTCTTCTCGCTGAGTGACCAGAAAAACGCAGCGCCAAACTGTACCAGTGGCCGATCCACAAAACCGTTTGGCGCTGTACTATCTAGGTAGCCTAAGCCCTTCGGATCAAGCCGCTGCGATCTGGCCTGCTTTTTCGACCAGCACTTCGGCCTGACGGATTGAGGCATAGTCGATCAGACGACCATCGAGAGACACAGCGCCTTTGCCCGCCGATTCAGCCTCGGCCATGGCGACAAGAATGCGCTGTGCCTTGGTGACTTCGGCCTCGGATGGCGACATGACCTTATTGGCCAGGGCAATCTGGCTGGGGTGGATGGCCCATTTGCCTTCACATCCCAGAACCGCCGCACGTTTGGCAGCCGCTCGATAGCCGTCGGGATCCTGAAAGTCGCCAAATGGCCCATCGATTGGACGCAGTCCGTTGGCGCGTGCCGCAACCACCATGCGCGCCAGCGCATAGTGCCACATATCGCCCCAATGCGTCATGCGGTCTCCGTCAGCATCCGGGTCCGTCAGAACGGAATAATCGGGGTTCACGCCGCCAATGATCGTGGTTCGTGCGCGGGTCGAGGCCGCATAGTCAGCCACTCCGAAATGCAGGCTTTCATTGCGTTTGGAAGCTGCCGCAATCTCGCTGACATTCTGCATCCCAAGCGCGGTTTCGATGATGTGTTCGAACCCGATCCGTTTTTTGTAACCCCTGGCGTCCTCAATCTGCGTTACCAGCATATCGACCGCATAGACGTCCGCAGCGGTGCCAACCTTGGGGATCATGATCAGGTCCAGCCGTTCGCCAGCCTGTTCGACCACATCCACCACATCGCGATACATATAATGCGTATCCAGCCCGTTGATCCGCACCGACATGGTTTTGTTGCCCCAGTCGATATCGTTCAGCGCCTCGATGATGTTCTTGCGGGCCTGTTCCTTTTCATCAGGCGCGACCGCGTCTTCCAGATCGAGGAAGATCACATCTACATCTGATTGTGCGGCCTTTTCGAACATTCCGGGTTGGCTGCCCGGAACGGCCAGTTCGCTGCGGTTCAGGCGAGCAGGGGCTTGGTCGATATTGTGAAAGCTCATGGGTAAGGGTCCTTCGTCTTACAGGTTCGGATAGAGAGGGAAGCGCGCGCAGAGGTCTGCGACCTCGGCTTTGACCTTGGCTTCGACGGCGCTGTTGCCGTCTTCGCCA
>NZ_JBQFTX010000011.1:0-128511 GCF_056538905.1 Ruegeria sp. BE10 | reverse complement strand
TGGCGAAGACGGCAACAGCGCCGTCGAAGCCAAGGTCAAAGCCGAGGTCGCAGACCTCTGCGCGCGCTTCCCTCTCTATCCGAACCTGTAATCAGGTCGAAAATCAAATACTTGAACGGCGCCTTTGAGGCGCCGTTTTCCATACGGATCAGATAAAACCCTGCCACCACAAGAAGACAAGCAACAGAATCGTTAAAGCGATCAGGTTGAACGCCAGTCCTCCCAGCATCCCCAGGAACCAGCCCAGCCGCCGGTCGGCGCGATTGATACCGCTGAGATGCGCCTGAACCTCTTCTGACGCACGAGCAAGTTTCGGGGTATCCAGAACCAGCCGCAGCTTTGGATGTGCCGCCATCGGCTCGGCACTGGCCAACAGCAAGGCCTGTTTGTAAATCCGCCGGGGCAGTTGTCGCTTGGCCTTGCGGATCGAAGCCGTCAGCGTCTTGTCCCGCACCCCCAACTTTTTGCGCAGCAACTGAACCGTCTGCGCGATCTGGGTTTGGATATCTGTTTTTTCCGACATGACGAAGCCTCCAAGCCCGCCAATCTAACCGCCTCTTGCGAAGGCGACAATGGGGCTGGTCGTTTCTATTCACGGCGGGTATCACGACTTCATGCTGAACACGATCATACATGGTGAACCGACCGCGAACCCCCCTTTGCTGATTGCGCATGGGCTGTACGGCTCGGCCCGGAACTGGGGCGTAATTGCCAGACGGCTGGCCGATGAGCGGCAGGTCGTGGCCGTTGATATGCGCAACCACGCGTACAGCATGTGGACCGAGCAGCACAGCTATGGCGACCTTGCCAATGATCTGGCCGAAGTGATCGCGCATTTTGGCGGCAAAGCCGACGTGGTGGGCCATTCGATGGGCGGCAAGGCAGCGATGACGCTGGCGCTGCAACACGGCGAACTGCTGCGCAAACTGGTGGTCGCCGACATCGCGCCAGTCACCTATTCTCATAGCCAGATCCAGTTCATCGAGGCGATGCGCGCCGTTGACCTGTCAAAAGTCGAGCGACGTTCGGATGCGTCACAGCAATTGGCCGAACTGGGTGTAGAAAAAGCGCTTCAAAGCTTTTTCACGCAGTCGCTGGATGTTCAGGGGCAACGCTGGCTACTGAACCTGGATGTTCTGGCCGCCGAGATGCCCAAAATCATGGGTTTTCCGCAGCTGGACGCAACCTGGGATGGTCCGACCCTGTTTCTTTCGGGCGGCGATTCTGACTATGTCCTGCCTGAACACCGTGACCTGATCCGCACGCTATTCCCGGCCGCGAGGTTTGCCAAAATCCCCGGTGCAGGCCACTGGCTGCACGCCGAAAAACCGCGCGAATTCGAAGCCGCCGTTAGGGCGTTTCTGAACGCCTGATCCTTTAGGACGACACCTCACCCCCACCATTAATCCAATCGGGCAATCCGCCAAGATTGTAGACCTGCTCATATCCCATGTCTTTCAGCAACTTACCGGCCAAAGCGGCGCGGCCACCAGCGGCGCAATAAAGAACGATGGGGCGATTTTTCCGAAGCTCGGGGTCGTGAGATTGCAAGCTATCATCGGCGCGAAATTCCAGCATGCTGCGCGGGATGTGGTGGGCACCATTGGCCCGGCCCGTCTGCTGCAATTCAACAGCATCGCGCACATCCAGTAGCAACCCGCCCTGTTCCATGACCTGTTGGGCAAAATCGGTGTCTACACGTTCGACGACCGCATTTGCGGCCTCCATCATGGCTTTTACGGTCAATGGCATCAGCAGTCCTCCGGTGAATATCACCGAAGGCTAACATGCGAAAAATGGAAGGTGTAGACCGCCCCTGCTATTGTTCGCGGAATGCGCGCGACATGCTGTCCGTCACAGGTTTCGCGATATAGGCCGCAAAGGTCCGCTCTTCGGTCTGGATCATGATCTCGGCGGGCATACCCGGTGTTGGGATAAAGCCGCGCACGCGTTCAATCTCTTCTGGTTCCAGTGAAATGCGGGCCAGATAGACCTCTTGCGGGGCTCCAGTTGAATCCTCGATCACCGAGTCCGCAGACAGATAGAACACCTGCCCTTGCAGCACCGGTGTTGTCCTCTGATTCAGGGCGACCAGACGCACGGTGGCGTCCTGCCCTGTCACAACACTGTCGATTTCGGTGCGCGGAATCTGTGCTTCGATGATCAGCGGAGCGTCTGCGGGTAGAATCTCGGCAATGGGTTCACCGGTTTCGATCACACCACCCGGCGTATGATAGTGCAGTCGCACCACTGTGCCGGATACCGGAGCCCGCACAACGGCGCGGTCCAGAACGCTGCGGGCCTGGCGAGCTTTTTCACGGACACTTTCCAGATCGGCTTCGATCACGCCCAACTCATCCAGCGCGGCCTCACGATAGGCAGCACGGGTGCGGGTAATCTGTTCTTCGTATTTCAACAGCATCTGGCTGATCTCAGCCGCTTCGGCCTGCAGCCGTGCTTGTTGCCCTTCCGCTTCGGCCTGAACCCGACGGATCGTGTTCAGCTCACCTTTGCGCACCAGGCCTTTTTCGAACAGCGCCTGCTTGGTTTCGAGTTCTTCCTGCAGGATTTCCGAGCGCCGCACCATGCTGTCCAACTGTGCATTGAACCCGCTGGAGCGAATTCTCAGAGCTTCCATGTTGCGTTCGAGCAGAGCGATGTCGTTCAACAGCGTCTTGCGGGACAGATCAAAAGTGATCTTTTGCCCATCGAGAATGGACAGAACTTCTGTATCTTCTGAATTGGCAATAAGGTCAGGCGAGAACTCCAGCCGCTGCAGTTCATTGTACTCGGCATTCAGACGATCTGACATGGCCTGCAGGCGGATTTTACGGATGAATAATTCACGCTCATTGGCTTCGGCCGAGGTCTGGTCCAGCGTCATCATCACTTGCCCGGCTTTGATGGCCTGACCTTCAACAACCTGGATTTCCTCGATGATACCGCCTTCAAGGTGCTGCACGATCTTGTTGCGACCTGTCGCGACAAAACTACCTTGTGCAATCACAGCAGCGGCCAGCGGTGCACTGAACGACCAGACGCCAAAACCGCCAAAACAAACAACCAGCATGGTAAGCCCAATTACAACCAGACGATTGATCGAGCGTGGAACTTCGGCATACCAGACGGTCGGATCATTGGGATCGTTGTTCACGGGTACCAGTTCATTCATGTCGCACCCCCCTTATTTGTTTTGAATGCCGGGCTGATTATTACGCGGCCCGTTCAGTTGTTGCAGAACCTGTTCGCGATGACCAAACAGCGCCACACGGCCATCCGTCAGCAGCATGATCTTGTCGACCACGTTCAGCAGCGTTGGTTTCTGCGTGATCACTACGACGGTAATCTTGCTTTCCCGTGCCTGTTCGATGGCCCGGGCAAGGGCCCTGTCACCAGCAACGTCCAAGTTCGAGTTCGGCTCGTCCAGAACCACCATGCGCGGATTGCCAAAGAAGGCCCGCGCCAGTGCGATGCGCTGTTTCTGACCACCCGACAAGGGTGACCCATCCGCAGCCACTACGGTTTCATAGCCTTGCGGCAACGTGGCAATCATGTTGTGTACATCGGCCAGAACGGCGGCGTCGTGGATTTGTTCGTCGGTCGCATCGTCCCGCATCCGGCCGATATTGTCTTTGATCGTACCGGGGAACAATTGCACGTCCTGCGGAAGATAGCCGATGCTTTCGCCAAACTGACGCGGATCCCAGTTGCGGATATCCATCAGGTCCAGCCGGACGCTTCCGGATGTGGGCAGGATTGACCCAACCAGCGTTTTGCCCAGCGTGGTCTTGCCCGCACCCGAGTTGCCGATGATGGCCAGAGTTTCACCCGGGTTCAGCGAGAAACTGATCCCGTTCAGCACAACACGCTTGGTGCCGCCAGGCACATAGAGAAGGCGTTCCACGTCCAGCCGACCCTCGGGGCGCGGTAAGCGCAGCTTTTCGAATTGCAGGGCCGAGTTGGATAGCAATTGATTGATCCGGCCATAGGCTCCGCGTGTCAGAAGGAAGCCGTTCCAGCCTTCGATCGAACCCTCGATCGGCGCGAAAGCGCGGCCCGCGATAATTGAGGCCGCAATGACCATGCCGCCGGTGATCTCCCCCTGCAAAGCCAGAAACGCGCCCCAACCCAGAATGCCGATCTGCGTCAGCAAACGCACCGCCCGCGAAATGGCCGCGAAAATCACATTCCGGTCCTGCGCGCGGACCTGCCATGTCAGGGATTGTGCGGTGTCGCGTCCCCAGATGCGCACGGCCTCGGGGATCATTGCCAGAGCGTTGATGATCTGACTATTTCGCGACATCGAATCCAGATGCATGTTGGCCATGGACTGCGCCTTGTTGGCTTCGGCAAAGGGTTTGGCCGTCATACGCTGGTTGATGAATGCAATTGTCATCAGCAAAACCGCCGTAACGATCACGATCATCCCAAGCTGCGGGTGAACCAAAAAGATCATCAGGATGAACAATGGTGCGAAGGGCACGTCCAGGAAGGAAATCAGCGTCCCCGAGACCAAAAAGCTGCGCACTTGCTGCAAATCACCCAGTGTTTGGTATTCCCGCCCAGAGCCATGCAGCGACGCATGCGCCGCAGCGCTGAGAACCGGGGCACCCAGACGGGCTGCCACCTCAACCGCGGTGCGCATCAGCATGAAACGCCGCACCGCATCGAAGGCGGATTGGAAAATCACTGCCCCGGCGACAATGGCGGTCAACATGATCAGCGTGTCCAACGACCGGCTAGTCAGGACGCGGTCACTGATCTGGAACAGATAGATCGGGATCGCCAATATCAGAACATTCGTTGCACAGGTCAGAACCAGCACAAAAGCCAGATTGCGATAGATCGCGCGTAACGAAGTGCGCAACGTCGCCTGAAAATCTTCAGGCGGCGTTCGCTTGTGAAATGTTTGGGGTGGCCCCTTGCCATCGCCGCCGCCAGAATTACTGCGCAGCATTGGCTCGTTCGCTTTGGCCTCGATAGTGGTGCCCATGCGATCACCGCCACTCGAGCGCGACGCGGGGGGTGTACGGTCGCTCGTTTTATTGACGGGTTCAGGATCGGGGCCCTCGACATCGGCCACCCCATCACCGCTGCCCTGTTGGTCATTGTCTTCGGCAGGCTGCGGCTGCTTGCGCCGGGGGGAAGGTCCGGCGCGCAGGTGCGGTTCCTCTTTCACTTCGTGATGTTCAGGATCAGCTTTCACGGTTTTGCCGGCGCTCGCATCGCTTTTGGCGACTGCCTCCCGTTCACCGTCTGGCGGATTACTAACGCGTAAATCTTCGCTCAAGCGCAATCCGAGAACTTTTTTCCGTTTCAAATCTGATTTGCTCGCACTTGGCGGCTTGGAAACGGCACCAGCGTTACGATCCAACGGACTGGCGTATCGTCTCGGGCGCGACGGAAAAACAATCGACATGTTAAAACTTTCAAAACACTCGTAACAAACAGGGTTACTACGCTAGCATAGATTGCAGGCCGTCGTCGATGGCAGCCGCTTCTGAGGACGTCAGATTGCTCTGGCCTGGGGCGTTTTCCGAATTGCCCGGCCCATCTACATCCTCCAACAACATCGCGATCGCTTCGTTGACAAGCTCGGCATTTTCCTCTTCTGGGCTGTCGATAAGGCTGGCCTGATGCAACATCACATCCGAATATTCGCCCTCTTGCGCCATCACGACAGAGTCGATTCCCATTTTGGTCACGTTGGCCGAATTCAATAGCGCGTTGCCCGCACCTAGCGCGGAAACCCCTTCTCCGCTTGAGTTTTCGACGTAAACATCGTCGTCATCCTGCAACATGGTTACCTGGTCAATGACGTTGATCTGCAGCAGGTCACCTTCGATCTTGAGAACCCGCACCACTTCTGTTCCGGCAAACATCGGATCGTTCAACAACGCGTCTTCCAGTGCATCGGTATCCACCTCTTGCAAAGATACCGTGCTGGCCAGATTGTCGCTTAACTCTTCGTGGGTGTCTTCCCCTTCGGTCGTCAACGATACCTGGTTCATTACAAGATTGTCTTCAGCATCCGTTGGGCTTGCGCCGTGAATCACATCATTGTCCAACAAAACGATGGTCTGGTTCACAACGTCGATCGAGACCATATCGCCGCCAATTATGATCACATCATAGTAGCTGCCCAGCTGAATGATGTTGGTCACATTAGCCATATCATTATCGCCCAGCGTATAGGCTGTGGACGAAGCTGAGATTTCCGTATTGATGTGGTCAATATCCGTGGCGTCGATAAGCTGCTCAATGAAATTGGTTACCAGCAGATCACCGGAAATCCAGTCGATCATGACAACCGGGTCCTGATCGGGATTATCCGAGACATTGTGTTCCACCCATGATGCCTCGTTGGCTTCGGTCGCGATGTTTGAAGACTGGACAACATGCGTGTCGCTTTGCGCACCCGGCGCACCTTGGTCGACATCAGAGACAACAGCGACCTGGCTGACAGCGGTCAGGTTGATCGCCTGCCCACCGACCACGATGTTGGGCGCATCGACCCAGCCAACTGATACCGCGACCTCGTTGACGGCATAGTTGCCACCTGCGACCACCGAATGACCGTCTTCAAATTCGGGGTCTTCGGATTGATCCCATTCGGCCGGCAATGCCTCGGCCAACTCGTCCTCGGCGTCTTCGTCCTCCAAATCTTCCTTGTGATGTTCCGGCAGCAGCTTCAAAAAGTCCGGAATTTCATCGACATACTCGCCATTCACGATGATGCCCGAGGCATCCTCGCCGTGGAACTGATGTACCGTTACGCCTTCAATCTCAAGATTAATGGGCGATTGCATTTGTTCGATGAGTTGTTCGACAGCCTCACCGGACTGATAGTCCTGGATGTGGATCGATGGGGTCGATATGGCATGCAAGGACAGTGCCGCGCTTTGCAGCGCGTCGGCTTGCGCCATCAGGGCCTCGACATCGCGGAAGTCACCTTCGCCCACGACATCGTTGTCGATCAGATGGATTTTCTGCACCGTGTAGGTGACCGCTGATCCAATCAGCTCGGTGATGTATTCGGGCTCCAGAATGATGTTCATCTGCACAAACGAGCTGAATCCCGGCGCATCTTCGGGCAAGATGGCATCCGGGCCGATCGCAGGGCCGGGTGCCCCATCAGCACCATCAATCAGACCAGAATTTTCCGTTGGTGGGGGGACATCATCTTGTGCGGGTCCAAACTTGTAAGGCACCGGGCCGTAATCGCCCGGATCCATTTTCAGATTGGCTTTGACATTGATGCGGGCCGGATCTTCGAGACCCTCAAGTTCTGCTTTCTTACGCAGAGCAGTAAATTCTTCATAAAAATCACGCCAACGGGCCTGTTCGGTCGTAAGTTCAAAAGTGCCAACAAAATGTGCAATTTGTTCCGTAATACTGTCGAGTGCCATTTTAGTTTCCTTTCCCCTCCCCGGCCTGAAATTTCCGGTTTAGGTTAAGTTGGGCCGAGGCCGCATAATGCGCCCCCGGCAGTTTTTAAGAGGTCAGAGCCCGCCAAAGCGGGCTCTGATTCCGATTAAACGTCGGTGTCGTCGCTGGAGTAGCTGGACGACATGTTGCCGCCAACCATGGTCGTATCGACCGAGTTACCAAGAACGTTGGCACCCATGACGATCGACTGGTTGAACGCCGAAGTATCGACGACCGCTGCGGCCGATGCGTGCGACTCACCGTTGACAATGCCATCGCCACCGTTGCCCGAGCCCCAGTCACCAGCGTTGCCACCGGCACCACCTGCGCCCGAGTTCGCACCCGATGCGTCGCCGCCTTGCTGCATGCCACCTTTGGTGTCACCAATATCGACGAAGCCGTGCGAGTTACCGCCTTGGCCACCCATGGCTTGTGCAGCACCGCCGCCGCCACCGATGCCCGACGTGGACGTACCGTCCGATGTACCGTATCCGGTAGCCGTTGCATCGTTGTCGGAGCTGCCTGCGCCGCCATAGCCAGAGATTGCGTCAGCCATCGCGTCAGCGGATCCGTCAGTGTCCGCAACCGCCCAAAGGCTGGAAGCTGCGCCATCACCAGCGTCGTTGTCAGCGTCTACAGACCCAGAACCGCTGGCATCCGAAGTTGCATCCAGATCCAGTGCTCCGCCGCCGCCACCGACGCCGTCGGCCATCGCGTCAGCGGATCCGCTAGCATCTGCCGAACCATCGGAATTGTTGGACCCACCGGCACCGCCCGCGGAATCCGCATCCTGGTTACCGACACCTTGAGCATCCGCAGTCGCATCTGCGTCCGCATCCGCGTCACCACCGTCACCTGAACCACCGGCTCCATTACCGCCAGTTCCGCCACCGGTGATGTTCTCGTTCAACGCGTTACCGCCAGTTCCAGGTCCACCGGCACCGCCACCATTTGACGGAGCTTCGAAGTCGTCGTCAGGGCTGCCAGCACCACCGGCACCACCGGTACCCGCGCCGCCAGTTGCGTCGTTATTGCTACCGTCGCCGCCATTGGCATTGCCACCGTCACTGTTGCCACCGTCGCCGCTGGCGTCGCTACCGGCAAGGCTGCCCGCAAGACTACCTGCAAGGCCCAGACCCAAGTTGCCAGCACCGCTGTCGCCGCCGTCTGCGTCTCCAGTCGAGGAATCGACGTCTGCATCGCTGTCTTGGTCAGCGTCAGCATCGGAGTCATTGTCACCGCCGGTTGAGTCGCCGTCATTGCCAGCGCCTGAAAGACCAACACCCAGACCCAGACCGATCGATCCGGCATTACCGCCGTCACCACCGTCACTGTCCGCATCCGACGCGTCCGAGTCACCTTGATTGTCGGCGCTCGAGTCGGCACTTGCATCGCCACTGTCGCCACCGTCACCGGAACCGTCAGAGCTTGCGTAGCCTTTACCAACGTTCAGACCCAAGGTCGTTGCATCACCCGAGTCGCCGCCGTTTCCGGCATCTGCGTCGGCGTCAGCATCACCCGCATCGCCACCACCGGCATAGGCAGATGCGCCTTTGGTGTACGACATTGCATTGCCGCCGTCAGTTGATCCACCGTCACCGGAGTCACCGCCGTCTGCGTGTGACGCAATACCTTCAGCAGCGTTGGCTTCGCCACCATGGGCATCACCGTGCTGTTCGAAGGTACCACCGTCATTCGACACACGTGCCGCGCCCAGATGGTCATCGTCATTCAGGTGGGCCACCTGGTTGTTGATGGCCAGCATGTCGTTGCCTTGACCGTCCAACGAGATATCCAGGTTCATGTCGTCGCCCGGATCATAGTTAAAGTCGTTTCCGACCGTGATGATGTCCTCGACCGAGCCACCTTCATACACATCGACATCAACCAGATCATCGTCATTGGGGCGGAGACCTTCCTCACCAAAGTCGATGTTTACAGAGTTGGAGTTATCGTTGGTGTTGTCACCGTTGGTTTGAGTCTGGTCCTGATCCTGACCTTGGTCCTGACCCTGTTGCTGGTCCGCGTCTGCAGTCTGTTCCTGACCCTGTTCCTGACCCTGATCCTGACCCTGGTCTTGATCCTGACCCTGATCCTGGTCCTGGCCTTGGTCCTGACCCTGACTTTGCTCATTATTGTTCGCGTCAATTTCTGCTTCTTCAACGGTCACGTCTGCTTCGACATGAACATATGCTTCATCGACTTCTACTTCGCCGATGGCTGTAATATCATTGACGGGTTGTTGATGGTTGCGTCTCATTTCAAAATTCCACTTTTTAAGCGCCCGACCGTCATTCATCTACAAAACGGCTACTGGCGCAGTTGAAACAAAAAATTTGAGCATTCAGGCGCAATACGCGCATGAAGCGGTTTCATTTGGTTGATTCGTTCACCACCTTCCTTTCCCGGCTAAGCCGATGCGCTGTCCGCGATAATCAAGATTCGTGCAAATTCACGAATCGCGGACACGTCAGGAACCAAGCTTCTCAAATTGAAGCAGGGACATGGTTGCAGCGGGAAGGCTGCCTGAATAGCTGCCCTAAAGCATTAGATATGGTAAGATGCTGATTTAATTTAAAATTTTAAAAATTAACCCAAAATTAACGCGCAAATACACGAAAATGTGGCGGAAGTTCGACCACTCGGTTAAATCCATAATTTTTCTCTACTTTTACGAGAACGGCCATGGCGAACCTAATCAATGGTTCTAGTCCCAATTGGCAGGGCGATACGAATTATTGAAGAAAATTAGACTTTCAGGTATAGTCGGTCAGGACTGTCGGCTAATTTGCCGTTAATTTGTGTTCCGATTGTTGTTTACGATTTCGTCACCGATTTTGTGGCGTGGGTTTAAAGGGGGAAATAATGAGCAATCCGTTACAGGATAATATTGCCCAACTTGATGTTAGTACCGAAGATTTCTCGATCAATTTCATCGGCAAGGAACTCTTCTTTTCCAACCAGACACTGCGAAGCGTTCAATCCGAATTCGGTGTGGCCGCTCATCGGTATGACGACATCGCCGACTTGAAAACTTCCGGCGCCCCGGTTGCCGCGGCTGGCAAAGTGGTTGTTGTCGATCAGATTATGTTAGACGATTTGCTGGCCCGCCCGCAGGTCTATACCGAAGCAACCGGATCAGGTTGTTTGGCCTTTGCGTACCGAAAAGAGGACTCGGCCCGTTTTCTGTTCGAAAACTGGGATCGGGGGCAGTTCGGGGATGTCGGCTATCTTCCCATGAATGTTGCACCGGATGTGTGGCGGTCCATTCTGCGCCTGCTGATGCATGAGGAATTGTATCTGCCGTGCTTTATGGCTGATTGCTTGTCAAATCTGCAAAATCAGAACAAACCCCGCTTGCTGCGTGAAACTCCCGCAAAGCCAGAGCAAAATCCAAAGAAACCTAATCCGATCTATTCCCGGCTGACGCGGCGGGAAAAACAGGTTCTGCACCTTGTCTCGAAAGGGCAAAGCAACAAGATCATCGCGTCGAACCTCGGCATCACTGAGCACACGGTAAAGCTGCACATGCACAATGTTGCCGGCAAGATCGGTGTAAGCAACCGGACCGCGGCAGCACAGTTCTATTTCGAAGTGGCGTCCGATGAAGCGCACGGACAAACCATTGACTGAGACGCTGGAAACCCGCTTTGACCGCTTAATCTTGCTGGTCGGCAAACTGAACTACATGTGGACCAACACAGAAAGCCTGTTGATCCACCTGATTGCCGGGTTGAGCGGCACCAACAAGGACGTCGCCGTTATCATCTTCTTGACGCTCAACACGACGCGCGCCCGGATCGATCTGGTTGAACGTCTTGCCAAGATGGAAGGCCGCCCTGCCGAAATTCGCGATCCGATCCTGGCCCACACGCAACGGCTGGCCAAACTGTCGTCCATTCGGAACAGGTATAACCATTGCATCTATTCCTTTGATGCCGACAGCGGGAACCCCAAGACCATCCTGATGCGCATTGCGGACCGAAAGACCGATATTAAGCTGGGGCGTGAAGACACGGTTGATGAAAAGGCCATTCAGGAAATCGAAAGCATCGTAGCGCAATTGTCGACGGCAAACCGTGATATCTGGCGCCTGATCAACCAACTTGGTTTTCCGGTCTGATCACACATCATTAGAACCGTACTTTAAAGCCCGCTTTAGCTGCCATCCATCTTACTGAACAGTCGCCGCATTGGCTGCCAAGCCGGCTGTAATCTCGGGCAAAGGGAATCTGGCACCATCTCATTTCAGTAAAAATTGGTGCGGATGGCGGGGATCGAACCCGCAAGCCCTAGGGCGAGGGATTTTAAGTCCCTTGCGTTTACCAGTTTCGCCACATCCGCGCGCCACCAAAGCTGTAAAGCGGGTGACTTCCGAAACTCATACTGCCAACCAAAGTGATTGAAAAGCCGCAAGTTGCTTGCCGCCAAGAGAACCGGCAAACATCCCGGCTGTAAATGCTTGCGTGGGCCAAGAAGCACGCAGCTTGTTGCCGACCCACACGCTTGCTACGCAACCTCACGTGATTTCCCAAAATGATGCGCAAGCCCTACTCAGAACAGGATCACACGCGCCTGGGTTGCACGCTCATTACAGCTTCGCTACTCCGAGGGGTGTTTGATTGAGATGATTCATCAAGGTCCCTGAGTATTATTATGCAGAAAGAACAAAAGTCCTTTCAGGACCGCGTTACAAGCATCAATCAGCGCGCCGAAGTGGCCGCCGGCAAAGCCACTCCTGTCAGAACAGACAGCATCTGGGTACGATTAGCATACCCCGGTTCTTTCATTGGAGCATTTTTCCTAGGTGCTATTGCAGTTTTTCTGACACGCTATTTTCAGTCTCAGCTGGTTAACGTGCCTGGAAGTGGGCAACCCGGCGCGCAAGACATTGTCGGAATTGGCCTTGCAAGCATGGCTGGTCTGTTTGTTTCGATGCTTTTCAAAGGTAAGCAGAGGGAATTTGCCAGCGCCTGCACGCTAGGTGTTTTGCTGACCACATTTACCTACCACAATGCAGTCTGGGCCTACCCGGAATCTTTCGAGCAATTTTACGGAGAAGATTGGGTGGAGTTCATACAAAGTATAACGAAACCTTCCAGCATCTATTTTTTCGGCAATACCATCGAGTTGAGCTGAACAGCCCATAGCGCCTGCCCCTATTGAAACGTCACTGGGTGCAACAAAAAAGAAACTATTCTGAATATCTTGGCGGCCAGTGCCAGAAGCTGCTGGAAATTGGCTTGGACGACGATGGTCGATCATTTCGGAATAAATATGTCGATGGCAGCTGTTGCACGCAGACATCCAAAAAGAGGTTCACCTCGTTCTCACGACAGTGACCGCTTAGGACTTGGTTAACACCACCCTCTTTCTTCTGCGTTACGTGCTTTGCTAAGATCATGATCGCTCCAAGTTCAGCGATGACTAAAGGCATAACGTCACCTCTTGTGTCACCTTCGAATCTAGCGACTGCGCTTTAACGCTTTGATATTTAAGTAATTTCATTAGTTTCTGGTGCCCCCACACGGACTCGAACCGCGGACCTACTGATTACAAATCAGTTGCTCTACCAGCTGAGCTATAGGGGCACTGAGTGTCGATTACTTTCTCTTGTTGGAGACTTCAAGCCCATATTTTTATCTTAACTTAGTGAATGTCGGATTTCTTGGCAACGCGAAGAAACAACCGGGCAGAATGGTGTGGATTTGACTGTTCCGACCGCAGGCTGTAACCCGACTAGAAGAGTTGAAAGCAAGGACGAGAACCGAAAATGAAGGTTGCTATCCACGCGGGCGCGGCTTTTACAGATGAAGGCCGCGTGCTGAACTCGTTGAAGAAAAACTCAGACATCCTGAAAAATAACGGGGTCAAGATTTTTGGCCCGCGGCGATACAACAGGAGCTTCAATCCTATTTTTGAAAAGTTAGGAACTGAGGCCGTCGAATTATCCCAAAACCTCAATAGCATTCTGCCAAACGATGCACATACCCAGCGCGCGATCTTTTCCAGTGGAAGATTCGCGGGTGAACCGGCTGATGCCTTGCAGGAAGGGCAGTTGTATCCTTTAGCCGGTCGCAGAATGGCGCTGTTGGAGCAAGCCTTTGATGAACACCAACTTGAATTGTTCATAGGGCTCAGAAATCCGGGCAGCTTTATCCCCAAACTCCTAATGTCGCTGCCCGAAGGTGAGCGTGCCGAAATTGTTCGAAACACTGACCTGAGCTGCCTTAGCTGGATCGGCATGATCGAAGACATTCAGGACCTCGCCCCCAGCGTTCAAATCACATTGTGGAGCAATGAGGACACCCCGTTTATCTGGGGGGACATTATACGGTCTTTAACTGGCTTGGACGACAGTACGACGCTGGTGGATGAATATGACCTGTTGGCGACTTTGCTGGATGAAGCCGGACAAACCAAAGTGCTGGCCCTGAGCAACCAAATTGAGCCGCAAGACAGGTCAGCCCTGCATGAACAGTTGGCTCAGATTTTTGAAGAGCACGCGCTGCCTGAGAAAATTGAGGAAGAGTTGGACATGCCCGGCTGGTCCACCGAGATCGTGGACGCGTTTTCCGAACTGTACGAACAGGATCTTGAACGGCTTGGTGCCGTACCGGGCGTGCGTGTTCTAAAACCCTGATCGTGAATGTGAGGGACCCGCATGACAAGAATCGTCAGACGGACCCAGCCCTGTTTCAGCTCATGCCCAGCGCTTCCTTGTACATCTCAAGCACCGCCTCTTCTTCGGCAATATCGTCCTTGTCGCGCTTGCGCAGCGCGATTACTTTGCGCATGACCTTGGTGTCGTATCCACGGGCTTTGGCCTCCGCCATCACCTCTTTTTGCTGTTCCGCAAGGTCTTTCTTTTCTGCGTCCAGGCGTTCAAAGCGTTCGATGAACTGGCGCAGCTCACCCGCGGTAACACGATAATTCGCAGTGGCCTGATCTTCGGTCATGTCATCCATAAATGTCTCTCCCAGAGGTGGATATCTGATGCTGTGACAGCGGGCTCTACGCCGGATACATTGCTGCCGCACGGGCCGCAAGCACCCAATCCTGCCGGGCTTGTGTGAGCAGTGGCTATCCGCTAAGCGCTGGTGGAATTGACAAGCAAATGTGGGGAACCATGTTCGAATTCATCACCTGGGGCGGTGCCGCCCTGTCGCTTGCCGGGCTCTGCGGCCTGGTTTGGTGTATCCTGCGTGTGATGAAGGCGCGCAAGTCCGGCTTGTCGGACGAGGAACTGCGCGCTGTTGTTCAAGGTGTATTGCCGTGGAACCTGGCATCACTGTTTTTGTCGGTTCTTGGCCTGATGGTGGTGATCGTCGGGATTTCTTTTGGCTGACCGTTGAATTCAAACGGGCAGATTATCAAAGCGCGCTTCCATCGCATCTTCGCACAGGGCTGCATCCAAACGACGTAGGCGCGACGGGACATGCATTCCCTGCTGGCGCATCCGTTGAATCACTTTGGCCACACTTGGTTGCAATGCCAGACGTGTATCAAGGCACGCTCCGCTGAGCTTTTCTTCAAGTTGTTCGGCCTCTGAGTATAAATTGACTGACGACATTTCTATCCTCCCAAATGTCTTCATTTAGTCTGATATATGTGACCGTTTTAAGACCCGTATAGATTGCCACACAATCGCGCGGAAAACCGCCTGTTCGTCGGACTATTTTTGCGACCGGGGGCGATTTGATTAATTTTTACTCGAAACGAGGCTACCCTGCATTGACCCGCATCAAATCACGCAGTGTTGATTGCAATATATTCCGTAATTGATATATGAATTACCGACATAGGCGGAGGACCACATGACACCAAAAGTAAAAGCGTTTTTCGACCCCGAGACCTTTACGGTTTCCTACTTGGCGCAAGAGCCCGAAGGGCTTGCATGCGCGATTATCGACAGCGTTCTGGATTTTGACCACGCCTCTGGCCGGACGGGTACGCACGCAGCCGATAAGATCATCGAGTACGTGCGGGCGAACAACCTGCGGGTTGAATGGATTCTGGAAAGCCATGTGCACGCCGACCACTTATCCGCTGCCCCCTATCTGCAGGAAAAGCTGGGCGGTAAGATCGGGATCGGGGATCAGATCGTTACCATTCAGGAAACCTTCGGTAAAATCTTTAACGAAGGGACCGAGTTTCAGCGGGACGGCAGTCAGTTCGACGCCCTGTTCCGCGAAGGCGACAGCTTTCACGTTGGTCAGATGCGCGGCGATGTTTTGCATACGCCCGGCCACACTCCGGCCTGCCTGACCTATGTGATTGGCGATGCCGCGTTTGTCGGCGACACTCTGTTCATGCCCGATTTCGGCACGGCGCGCTGTGATTTTCCAGGTGGGTCGTCCGCAACGCTATACGAATCGATCCAAAAAATTCTGGCACTACCGGATCAGACGCGCGTCTTTGTGGGGCATGATTACATGGCGCCGGGGCGCGACGAATATGCTTGGGAAACAACCGTGGGAGAGCAAAAGGCGCTGAACGTCCATATTGGTCATGGACGCTCTGTCGAAGAGTTCGTTGAAATGCGCGACGCCCGTGATGCAACGCTGCCCATGCCCCGCCTAATTCTGCCGTCGCTGCAGGTGAATATGCGTGCAGGGCAGATGCCGCCAGCCGATGAAGATGGCGACGTTTACCTGAAACTGCCACTGAACAAACTCTGAAACATTGGCGGCTGTCGTGCAAAGGACAAACTATGCAACCTGAATGGATATGGGGCCTTGGCGGAGGTCTTCTGATTGGGCTGGGTGCTGCCCTCTATTTACTGGGCAATGGGCGCATCATGGGGGCCAGTGGCATTCTGGGCGGACTGGTCGACGGCAGTGATCGATCACTTGAACGGCTGGCTTTTCTTGCGGGATTGATCGGAGTGCCCTTGTTGTTGCGGCCCCTGCTCTTGCCCGCGGCCCAAACTCATCTGACCGGGAACATCACTCTCGTGATTATCGCCGGTCTATTGGTGGGCTTGGGCACACGCATCGCCAATGGGTGTACATCGGGGCACGGCGTTTGCGGAATATCCCGATTTTCCTTGCGGGGCATTGTCGCCACAATCGTCTACATCATGGCTGGGATCGCAACGGTCGCTCTGCTGCGCCATGTCTGGGGGCTGATCTGATGCGCGTAGTCATTTCATTTCTTGCAGGATCGTTGTTCGGAATCGGCCTGCTGATCTCTGGTATGACCGACACAATCAAAGTGCAGGGCTGGCTGGATTTGTTCGGACAATGGGATCCAACGCTCGCCTTTGTGATGGCTGGGGCGATCCTTCCCATGCTTGTCGCATGGCGGTTGACGTCCAACCGCCGCCCACTGACCGGAGGGAGGTTTCCGCAAAAAGCCGCACCCGAATTGGACCGCCAGTTGATCTTTGGCTCTGTTCTGTTTGGCATGGGTTGGGGATTGGTTGGGCTGTGCCCCGGACCGGCCCTTGCCTCGCTTGGCTATGGGGGAGTTGGCGGAATTGTGTTCCTGATCGCCATGATTGTGGGCATGGTTACTGCCCCTACCCTTGGTGCGAAACTGGACAGAGCCGCCAACGCGGCCTAAGCAATTGCCATGGAGATTCGCCCGATTACCCCCCGCTACGCCGTCTCGCCGCAAATTTCGGTCGAGGACGTCCCAGCCATCGCCGATGCCGGTTTTGTCAAAGTGATTTGCAACCGGCCCAATGTCGAGGTTCCTGCGGACATGCAATCAGACGCCATTGGCGACGCGGTGCGTGCGGCGGGAATGGAATACGAGGTTCTCGAACTGACCCACCAGACCATGACCCCTGAAAATGTGGCCCTGCAACGCGAGTTGGCCGAAAGCTGCGGCGGACCGGTTCTGGCCTATTGCGCCTCGGGCACGCGGTGTTCGGTAGTGTGGGCATTGGGACAGTGCGATCGGATGAGTGCGGACGACATCCTGAACGCGACTACCAAAGCGGGTTACACGCTGGACAACCTGCGCCCGATCCTTGAGCAGATCCGCGGCGACACTGAGTAAACTAGCTAGAATTATTGGGATCAGTTGTGGGCGTCGACAACCCGGCCAGCTGCGAAATTTCGGCAACCATTTGATCTGAGTCGGCAAAATTCAGGTTCGTTTCCAAATCCTCCGGTGCGATTGAATCGAACGGCACAGGCATCTGCGACATCTCTGGTTGTGCGGGCATGTCCGGTTCCTGATGAGATGCCACAGGCGACCGGGCCTCCAGAAACTCCTCCGCTTCAGATTGGGTCAACGCCGTAAGCGGTGCGCATTCGTTCAGGCGCACGGCGCGCATCCCGCCACATTGCCCCAAACGGCCAACGGCAGCGGGCGCGCGGTCGATCGTCAAGACCTGCGCCCGATCCAGCCGTGATCCCGTCAACGGCAGCACATCCCCAACGGCAAGGTCAGACAGCGACGCCAGCGGCAAGGTCATTCGGCAGATCACCGCGTTTAACTCTGCCCGCAAAACACCCGAAGCCTGTTCAAGGTTTGGACCTGTGTCCTCTTCCCTGACCTCCCCCTCCTGCTCTGCCGGATAATCGGGCAGAAAGACAGAAATTTGGCCCTGCCGCAGGCCACCGCCAAGTTCCACGGTAAGGTCAAACACCCGATACGTATCTTCAACCATCGCCAGCGACAATGTGCGCAAATCTGCCAAACGCGTGGAAAATTCATACCCCAACAAACTGGATTGATCCAAGGGCGCATCCACCAGTTCCACAGACCGTGCCAAGACCTGCTCGACCAACGGGGCAACCATCGCACCATCCGTGTGCGTGAAGGCACGTGGCGCAGGATCATCCGCCATTACCTCACCAATCGTTTGCACTTGAACGATGGCTGAAACAGCGCCCAGATCCATGCAGACAGCGGCAGAGATTCCTTCGCTGTTCATAAACTGCAGCATCAACCAATCTTCCCCAACCGGCCCCGCCAGCATGTCCGGCGTACGGTTGGATTGTTTGGCCCCTATGACAACAAGCGGGAGTTGCAAATTGTCCCCGGCCGAGCGGGCAAAAGCCAGCCGCAGCGCCCGCAAGATCGAGCGTGGCTTATCGCCCTGCTCTTCCCGTCCCGCTGAAAGCTTGCGCGCCAATGCTGCGCTGACCGTTTGCGACATTCTCGAATCCGCTGTGTTTTTCCGCGCCTGACACCCTGTCTAAACCCATGCTGGTTACGAATGTCTTTACAAGCACATCACTGCGCGGCCTGCCGATAGGCCAGTGGCAACCGAACTCGGAAGGCCGCCCCGCCCTGACCGGGCAGATAGGTGATTTCACCCCCCAGGCGCTGCATAATCTCGCGGCAGATCGCCAAACCCAACCCGGCACCCCCGGCCTTGTCGACGCCAACACGGGCGAATTTTTCGAACACCATCGAGCGCGCCTCGGGCGGGATGCCACTGCCGTTATCGGCAAAATCAATCACAACTTGCCCACCAACATCATGCGCCGAGATTGTCAGTTCGGGCTCGTCAGCATCACAATATTTCTGAGCATTGGAAATCAAATTGATGAACACCTGCCCCAGCCGATCCAGATCGGTTAACAGCGGGATACGCTCGGACGCTTTCGCGCGTTTGACGGTCAGTGTTTGCCCGGTTCCGGCCAATGCACTGGACACCGCCCGATCCAGAACCGAGCGAAGCGTATCCCCGCCCACGTTCAGGCTGACCTGTCCGCTTTCCAGCACGCTAAGATCAAGTAGGTCATCCAACAATCGCGTCAGGCGCAAAGCTTCGTCATGAATGATCGCGGCGTAACGCGTCTGTTCCTCGGGGCTCAGCCCGTCGGTATCGCGCATGATCTCGGAAAACGCGCGGATCGAGGTCATGGGTGTGCGCAACTCATGGCTGACCTGGCTAAGGAAACTATCCTTCTGTTCCGAGATTTGCGTGAGCTTGGTGTTTGCCTCGCGCAATTGCCGCGCGGTGCGGGACAGCTCGGCGGATTTGACCTCCAGTTGGCTGGAATATTCCAGCAACTGCGCGGATTCGTCGGCCACCGCCAACAGGTCTTCGACCGAAACGGATGATCCCCCGACGATCTGGCCAATCATCGCATGCGCTGTGGCCGCACCGACAGAGCCGCTGAGTTCCCGTTCCAGACGTTCCAGAAAGGCGGGCGTGGGTTCCGGCAGGCTAGAGCGACCACCCTGCTGTTCTGCCTCGGCATGAAAGAAGTCTTGCGCCGGGCCCGCCCCCAATATCCGCTGGGTCATGATCATCAAATCTTCGCTCTGGGCCACCGATCCCGTCCAGCCGCGCGGCGCGACCGAATGGTCGAAAACGTTAACGAATTGCGCCCCTTGCAGGCGTTCCAACGGGCTGGGAACGCTTAGCAACGATGCAACACAGAACGCCACCGTATTCAGGGACAGTGACCACATTACGGTGTGTACCATCGGGTCCATACCTTCGATCCCAAACAGGGCCTGCGGGCGCAGCCAACCCCACCCGAAGGGCCCGTTTTGAACGACCGTTTCGGGTATCAACGCCCCACTCATCCCCGGCAACAGCAGTGTGTATATCCAAAGCAGGAAACCTACTGTCAGCCCCACCAGCGCGCCGGTCCGCGTAGCACCGCGCCAGAACAGACCGCCGACTAGTGCGGGCAGGATCTGAGAAATCCCGGCAAAGGCCACCAATCCGATTGACGCCAAAGCCGCGCCGCCACCGGACAGGCGGTAGTAAAAGAAACCCAGCGCCATGATGACAGCGATCGACACCCGCCGTGCCATCAGAACGACATTCCGAACGTCACCCGAAACCGAGCCGGACCCTTCCTGCGTGCTAAGCCAGATCGGCATGACCAAGTGGTTTGACACCATGGTCGACAGCGCCATTGCGGTAACGATGACCATCGATGTGGCCGAAGAGAAGCCGCCGATAAAGGACAACATCGCCAACCAATCATTGCCCTGAGACAAGGGTACAGTCAGGACAAACAGATCGGGATTTGACCCTTCGGGCATCAGGTCCAGACCAACGACCGCGATCGGCACCACAAAAAGGCTCATCAACAGCAGATACAGCGGAAAGGCCCAGGCGGCGGTCCTCAGGTGCCCTTCATCCGCGTTTTCAACCACCATCACCTGAAACATACGCGGCAGGCAGATAAAAGCCGCGGCAGAGAGGAAAATAAACGTTGTCCAGCGCCCCGCATCCACATTCCACTGACCGATCTCAGAGGCGTCGATCCGATCCATCATCGGCCCCACGCCCCCCGCAACGCCCCAGACCACAAAGGCACCAACCGCCAAAAGCGCGAACAGCTTGACCACGGATTCCAATGCGATGGCCGTCACTACTCCGTGGTGCCGTTCATTGGCATCCAGGTTCCGGGTACCAAACAGGATCGCAAAGATGGCCAACCCTGCAGCAACCCAGAAAACGCTGGCACCTTCGCGATACAGCCCCGAGGGGTCAGCCTCGGCAAAGATAGAAAATGACAGGGTAATGGATTGCAGTTGCAACGCGATGTAGGGGGTTCCGCCTAGCACAGCCAGAATGGTCACACAGATCGCCAGTGTATTGGATTTGCCATAGCGTGAAGAAATCAGGTCAGCGATCGAGGTCACCCGCTGACTGCGCCCGACCCGCACCAGTTTGCGCAGTCCCCACCACCAACCGACCATCACCAGCGTTGGCCCCAGGTAAATGGTCACGAATTCTAACCCCGACCGCGCGGCGTTGCCCACGGCGCCATAAAACGTCCAAGCCGTACAATAGATCGACAGCGACAGTGTGTAGATCAGCGGAGATCGCAGCCAAGCCCCCCGCCCGGCCGCCGCCATCCGATCCGCGGCAAAAGCGACCCCGAACAGCAGAACAACATAGGCAAGGCAAACCAGAATAAGGACGTTCAGCGTGGCCATCAATCCGTCTCGGGCTCGGAATCGTCCGGAATGGCCATACGCCGGGCAGCAAAGCCAAACACTAGGCTGGCAACAATCAGGCCCGCCCAGCAGGCAAAGATGTAAAAGATCGCTGAGGACAGAGGCACCCCTTCCGGCGCGCCCGGCTCATCTGGCCACAGTAACGGAATGGCCAGCAGCGCCGCCCCTAAAAACGGCAACAGGCGCGCGGCGTCTGACAGCCTGCGCCGGCGATAACTCTGTCGCTCAAGAAAAAGCGAAGGCCGAACCCCCGAGGGCGGCCGGTCTTCGCCTGTGCTCATGACTGTGTCGCCTGCGCATGCAGGTCGCGCACTGCCGTCAGCATCTCGGTATTGGAAAACGGCTTGGTCATGAAGCGGCTGACACCGGCGTTTTCGGCCATTTCGCGATCTCGGGACTGGCCGCGGGCTGTCAGCATCAAAACCGGAAGGCCCTGCATATCCTCAAGCTCACGCAAGTCGCGTAGAATCTCCATCCCACTTTTGCCCGGCAACATCACGTCCAGAATGACCAGATCCGGGCTTGCCCCCTGAATGACCTGCAACGCGTCCGCGCCTTCGGCATGGGTTTCCACCTGCCAACCCTCACGCGTCAGCAGAAACCGAATGGCCTCGGCGATGTTGGGCTCATCCTCAATTAACAGAACCTTACGGCTCATTATCTGTCCTCCCCGTGACGGGCTACAAACTGGCAGACCCGTCTCCGACAGCTTACGCGCAGTGTCAGGAAACTGTCAAAAACCTTCGCTCAGAATTGACGGTTCGCGCCGCGACTTGCAGTCGCTGTGCGGGCAGACCCTGCAACTGGGCCCAACCCGGGCCACGGCCTGTTCGTCATGCGCCACGTCTTCGACCGAGCGTACCAGCATCACCGAGCGATAAACTGGCCCCTCGTCGTACCCGGAAACGGATTGCGGCCAGGCATAGGCATAACAGTCGAAGACAGCGGCCGTCCGACCAAGCTGTACAATGCGTTGCCGAATGGGCACCAAGGGCCTGTTCAGGGCCTGAAACAACGGCCACAGGGGGCAGGCTTCGCCAAAACGCGGCATAGCAAAGCCGGGGACGGATTTGTTGAACAGAATGCTGCCGGATGCGTCACACACCACCAGACCCGTCGGGCGGCCCAGATACCCGTCCGGCAGGGCCGCCAACCGACGCAGCACCGTCGCAAGATCCACCGAAAACCGGGACGCCAATTGCAGCGGGTTCAACGCAGATTCTGCCAAAGCCGCTTGCACATCCTCTAGCGGCATGGCCCGGGCATCTGCAGCATAGATGTCAAGAAAGTCTCGTGTCAGGGATTTGGCTGTCGCCGAATCCAGATCGCTCAGATCAATTTCAGCGCCGGGCCCACCCTGTTCGATCTGCGGGAAATGATGCCCGTTGGCGTCGAAAAACGCCTCGACATCCTCCAGCGGAACGCCCCGATGATCCCCGGCGGAATCGCTTTCATCAAGGTAAGCCACAAGCGATTTCGAGCTATCCGCCAAGCGTTCCGCATCCTGATGCAGGTTGCTGTGAAACCGGTCCCGCCATTCTGGTTCGATTTCCTGCGTGTCTGCCAGAATAGCCGCGGTTGAACGAATCGCAGCAGCGGTTGACAAGACCTCGTGCATGGACGCCGCCAGATGGGGATCATGAGTCAACCTGTCGGATAAGGTTTCGACTGTGCGCTCCAACGACACCACACGCCGATGCATCTGGGCCAGTACACCCGCCCATCCAGGGAACCGGCCCGCGAATTCTTCTAACCCGTCCAGTTCAGCCTGTTGACCAACGGCATCAGCCGCCGCCTCGCGTAGCGCGGCAATCAATGTGGCTTCGATCCCCTGTGTCAGCACCGAAGGTTCCACCGCCAGCACCGTCGCTATATTGACCAGCAACTTGCCACCGATCCGGCGGCGGTTGTGTTCGATAAGATTAAGGTAAGATGCCGATATCCCGACCCGCCGCGCCAGCTCAGCCTGGCGCATCCCGGCGATCTGACGCCTTTCCCGAATGCGACTGCCTGTCAGCGTATCGCGCATACCCTTACCCCTATCTTATACGAACTTATTAAGTCATTTCTTGAGGATGTTTTCAAAACTTGTTGTTCTTTTCTATTAGTTATGCGCAAATTTTCAAAACCACTTTACAAATTTAACACACCTGCACGCCGCATCGTTCACCAGCTATGATCAGAATCTGCGTACAGCCCCTTCTCATTTCACCCAATTCCCGGCACGATAGCTGGATGAGCGACCCCGCCTTTGAATATGCACCAATCGGATTAGTCGAATTAGAAAACCGGATTATCCGGCGCTGCAACCTGCAGTTCGCCCGCACCTTTGGCGGCGAGGTTGCGGATTATCGGAACATGCCTCTGTTGCATCTGTACCCCTCGGTCGCCGATTGGGAGCGCATAGGCGCACGCAGCCTGCAGGTGATGCGCGACACCGGGTATTACACGGATGAGCGGGTCATGCGGAGGCGCAACAGCGATCTGTTCTGGTGCCGTGCCCGCGGGCGCTCGTTAACACCGGACGATCCGTTCCGACATGGCATCTGGAGCTTTTCCGACATCTCGGAAGAACGTCCCCTGGTCGAACTGACTGTTCGCGAGCGTGAGGTTGCCATCATGTCTTGCCGTGGCCTGTCCGCAAAGGAAATCGGGGGTGAATTGGGCCTTAGTTATCGGACGATCGAAGCCTATCGCGCGCGCCTGCTTGAGAAATTCGGGGCACGCAAACTACCCGAATTGGTGGCGAAACTTTCAGGAATGCCACTGTAGCCCCTTTCCCCCCGGGGAAACTTGGGTAAAACCCTTATCTGTCAGGCCGAGACTGCGCTTTTCATGGCCGGGCGCTTGGCTTATAACGCTGCGTAATTAGACCAAAGCCCGCAGGAACAGACGGGCCAAAGGGGAACCGTCGAGGACACTCATGACAGACACCAAACACGAAGCGGATGTGGCATTCATCAAGGCACTGGCTGAATTGCTGCGCGAAAACGATCTGACCGAATTGCAGGTCAAACGCGAATATGGCGAAGAAGACAGCCTGAACGTGCGCGTCAGCCGCATGAACCAGGTCGCCGCTGCTCCGGTTCAGGTTGCCGTTCCTGCCGCAGCCCCGGCCGCGCCCGTTGCTGCCCCTGCCGCCGCGCCTGCAGCAGCCGAAGCCCCCGCCGCACAGGAAGATCCGGCCAGCCACCCCGGCGCCGTAACCTCGCCCATGGTCGGCACCGTGTATATGCAAGCTGAACCGGGCGCACCTGCGTTCATTTCGGTCGGCGCGTCGGTGTCCGAAGGCGACACGCTGCTGATCGTCGAAGCGATGAAAACCATGAACCATATCCACGCGCCCAAAGCAGGCACCATCAAGCGTATTCTGGTTGGTGATGGTGACGCTGTAGAATTCGGCACCCCTCTGGTCATCGTTGAGTAAGGCGGGCCCATGTTCGATAAAATCCTGATTGCCAACCGAGGCGAGATCGCCCTGCGCGTCATCCGCGCAGCGCGCGAGATGGGGATTAAGACGGTCGCCGTGCATTCAACCGCTGACAGCGACGCGATGCATGTGCGCATGGCGGACGAATCCGTATGTATCGGCCCTCCGCCCAGCCCGCAGAGCTATCTTTCGATGCCCGCGATCATCTCGGCCTGTGAAATCACCGGCGCACAGGCGATCCACCCCGGTTACGGCTTCCTGTCCGAGAATGCCGAGTTCGTGCAGATCGTCGAAGATCACGGCATCACCTTTATTGGCCCCACCGCGGAACATATCCGCATCATGGGCGACAAGATCACCGCCAAAGACACGATGAAACAACTGGGTGTGCCCTGCGTTCCCGGTTCGGATGGTGGTGTGCCTGACCTGGCAACCGCTAAAAAGATCGGCGAAGATTTCGGCTATCCCGTTATCATCAAAGCCACCGCAGGTGGCGGTGGGCGCGGCATGAAGGTCGCGATGAACGCCGATGAGATGGAAAGCGCATTCATGACCGCACGGGCCGAGGGCAAAGCCGCCTTTGGCAATGACGAGGTCTATATTGAGAAATACCTGACCACGCCGCGCCACATCGAAATTCAAGTGTTTGGCGATGGCAAAGGCAAAGCGGTTCATCTGGGCGAACGCGACTGTTCGCTGCAGCGTCGCCACCAGAAGGTGTTTGAAGAGGCCCCTGGCCCCTGCATCACGCCAGAGGAACGCGCCAAGATCGGCAAGGTCTGTGCCGACGCCGTGGCCAAAATCAACTATATCGGCGCGGGTACCATCGAGTTCCTGTACGAAAACGGTGAGTTCTATTTCATCGAGATGAACACCCGTCTTCAGGTTGAACACCCGGTAACCGAAGGGATCTTTGGCGTCGACCTGGTGCGGGAACAGATCCTCGTGGCTGCCGGTGAAGACATGTCGTTCGGTCAGGACGATCTGGAAATCAATGGCCACGCCATCGAAGTTCGGATCAATGCTGAAAAACTGCCCAACTTCTCACCCTGCCCGGGCAAGATCACGGCCTATCATGCGCCCGGCGGATTGGGCGTGCGGATGGATTCAGCGCTTTATGATGGTTACTCAATCCCGCCCTATTACGACTCGCTGATTGCCAAACTGATCGTACAGGGCCGCGATCGGGCCGAGGCACTGGCGCGTCTGGAACGCGCATTGGGCGAACTGATCGTGGACGGCATTGATACCACTGTGCCGCTGTTTCACGACCTCCTGCAGGAACCCGATATTCACAGCGGCACCTACAACATCCACTGGTTGGAACGCTGGCTTGCTGAGAATATGCTTGACTAACCCACTGGGGGCGAAGGGCTGCAATCCTTCGCCCTTCGAGCATTCCGCATGAGCCTTTCCCCGGAACTCTTACTACACGGCTATTCCATCGGAATTTTTCCGATGGCTGAAAACCGCGACGCACCAGAATTGTTCTGGGTTGATCCCAAGTTCCGCGGAGTCTTTCCCTTGGATGGATTTCACGTCTCGCGCAGTCTGGCACGCCGCATCCGAAATTGCGGGTTCTCTGTCACCATAGATCAGGAATTTACCGGGGTGGTCGACGGCTGCGCAGATCGCGCCGACACCTGGATCAATGCCGAACTTCGCGAGCTGTACATACAAGTTCATCAGTCAGGCTATGCGCATTCTCTGGAAGTTTGGGAAAAGGATCAATTGGTTGGCGGTGTTTACGGCGTTACATTGGGGGCTGCATTCTTTGGGGAAAGCATGTTCTCACGCCGAACAGATGCGTCAAAAATCGCGCTGGCCTATCTGGTGGACCGACTGCGCCAAACCGGGTTTCGGCTGTTTGATACGCAGTTTCTGACAACTCATCTGGCGTCCTTGGGTGCAATCGAAATTCCGCGCTCGCAATACCGTCAGGAATTGGACGAGGCATTGAACGCCAACGCAGATTTTACCACGCCTTTGGTTCAGTCGCCCGAGGGTGTAATACAGCGGATCACCCAGACGTCATAGCGTGCATGATCCAGCGCGTTCAGGGCTGGAGACGTTGCAATCATCCAGCCGTCAAACAATTGATCCGACTTACCTTTTTCCCAGATCGTCAAATAGGCAAACGCATCACCTGTCGGGTTATCGACAGGATAGCGGCAATCCCCCAATGCAACATCCAGACCGAATACCTCTCCGGTCTGACCGTTTTGCATTTCGACATCGACGGTTTGGCCGCTGACTTTGTCCAGGCCCCGCAGGATTGCTCCGGGGGCGGATTGAACCTTTTCCTGAGCTGATGCGCCAGAGGCGACCAGCAGTGCAGCGATCAGGGCGAAACGCCTCATTCGCCGCCATCCCCGGCCACGAATTTGACCAGTAGTGAGATCAGGCTCACCGCGCCTTGGGTATCTTCGACCTGATCGCCCGGCTCGAAATAGAATGGCGAACCACCGGGCATCACCTCAACGAAATTGCCGCCCAGCAGCCCTTCGGAAGAGATCACGATGGCGCTGTCATCAGGCACCAGAATACCGTCCCGGATCGTGAATGTCGTGTCGGCACGATAGGTGTCTGCGTTTAGTGTAACACCGGTTACCGTGCCGATCTTGACCCCGGCCAGACGTACATCCGTGCCGACACCGACACCTTCCAGCGACCGGAAGGAAGCCCCCAGTTGATACCCTTCACCGCCTTGCGACAGACCGGTGGATTGGCTTGCATAGACGCCGAAGGCAACGGCACAGGCCAATACGGCCCCGCCGACAAGAACTTCGGTCACATTATAAGTAGACATTGCTCGCCTCGTTTATTCCGGGCTCCAGGCCTCATAATCTTTGCGCTCGATCGGGTCTTGCCGACGCAGAGATCCCGCGGGTGCATAAGCCAGTGCGGTACCCGTCAGGTTTTCTTGATGGGGCTTTTCCCAGGATTTGTGCTGTAACGGTTTGTCGGTTGGCGGCTCGTCCCAGGTACGGTGCAGCCAACCGTGCCAATCCGGATCGATCCGGCTCGCCTCGGCTTCGCCGTTGAAAATCACCCAGCGCTTACTGTCATCGGCGTTTTGGTAGAACACGTTGCCTTCGTTGTCCTCACCGACCTTGACGCCCTTGCGCGCGGTATAAATCTGCGTGTTCAGAGTGGCCCCGTTCCACCAGGTTACGGCCCGCAATAGCGTGTTCAGGATTCCCATCGGCTGCCTCCGGTATTTCTGTCCCCGCAGATATGGACCAAAGGCACGCCAAGGTCCAGTGTCACAAAGGCTGCACTCACTATTCCGGCAAATAAGCCGTTACTTCGATTTCGATCCGGAATTTCGGATCAATCAAACCGCATTCGATCATGGATGTGGCCGGAGGGTTTTCTCCGAAATACTCTCGCAAAATCGGCCAGCAGGGTTCAAATTCGGCACGGTCCGGTAGCATGTATGTTACGCGAACAACATCAGCAAAGCTGGCCCCAGCCTCGCTCAGGGCTTTTTCGATTGTCACCAGTGCTGCACGACATTGTTGGGTCACATCATCGCCCTGCCCGACCGTCCCAGCCACATGAACCCAGCCACCGGCTACCACCGCACGGCAGTAGCCTATTTTGGCTTCGAATTCTCCGCCCGAGGAGATACGTTTGATCGTCATGATGCCTCCAAAAGAAAACGGCGCGGTCCATGCCGCGCCGTGTTTGCTAATTCGTTTTGAACTTAACCGGCCGAGGCCGATTCCGCCGCGTCCGCGTAGATAATCAGCGGCTGCTTGTCGGACGACACAGCCTCTTCGTTGACCACAACCTCAGTCACGTTTTTCATGCCGGGCAGTTCGAACATCGTGTCCAGTAGGATATCTTCGAGGATCGAGCGCAGACCCCGCGCACCGGTTTTCCGTTCGATGGCCTTCTTGGCAATCGATTTCAGCGCATCGTCGGTAAACGCCAGTTCGGCATCTTCCAGTTCGAACAGGCGCTGATATTGCTTCACCAGAGCGTTCTTGGGCTTGGTCAGAATGGTAACCAGCGCGTCCTCATCCAGATCTTCCAGCGTTGCCAAAACCGGCAGACGACCGACAAATTCCGGGATCAGACCGAATTTCAGCAGATCTTCGGGCTCCAGATCTTTGAAAATCTCGCCCACACCGCGTTCATCATTGTCACGTACGTCAGCACCAAAGCCCATGGCCGAGCCCTTGCCACGTTGCGCGATGATCTTGTCCAGGCCCGCAAACGCACCACCGCAAATGAACAGGATATTCGTCGTATCCACCTGCAGGAATTCCTGCTGCGGATGCTTACGACCACCTTGCGGCGGAACACTGGCCACGGTGCCTTCCATCAGTTTCAGCAGCGCCTGCTGAACGCCTTCGCCCGACACATCGCGCGTGATCGAGGGGTTTTCGGACTTGCGTGTGATCTTGTCGACTTCATCGATATATACGATGCCGCGCTGCGCGCGTTCGACATTGTATTCGCTGGCTTGCAGCAGTTTGAGAATGATATTCTCGACATCCTCACCCACGTAACCGGCTTCGGTCAGCGTGGTGGCATCTGCCATGGTGAACGGCACGTCCAGAATCCGAGCCAATGTCTGCGCCAGCAAGGTCTTACCGCAACCGGTTGGGCCGATCAGAAGGATGTTGGATTTCGCCAACTCAATATCGCCACCCGCCTTTTGGGCGTGGTTCAGACGCTTGTAGTGGTTGTGAACCGCAACCGACAGAACCCGTTTGGCCGTCGCCTGACCGATCACATAGTCGTCCAGAACCTCGCAGATATCTTTCGGTGTCGGAACCCCGTCCGAGGACTTCAGACCGCTGGCCTTGGTTTCCTCGCGGATGATGTCCATGCACAGTTCGACGCATTCATCGCAGATAAACACGGTCGGTCCGGCAATCAGCTTGCGCACCTCATGCTGGCTCTTGCCGCAGAAGCTACAGTAGAGCGTGTTCTTGCCGTCACCGCCTGAATTCGTCGCCATGTTCTACCTTTCGGGCTTCGTCCCTGCGGCCCATCCTGAACCGCGCTTGCCACCTGTTGGTGCAGCTTAGGCCAGCACCGAGACGGCTACAATCTCAAAATGCGCCCCCGCACCACCGGCCCGGGGGCTTAAACTCAGGCCTCGTCGCCGTCCATTTTGGCGCGATTTTCAACGATTTCGTCGATGTGACCCCAATCTTTCGCCTCTTCCGGGCTCATGAAATTGTCACGATCAAGTGCTTTTTCAACTGCCTTTTTGGTCTGGCCCGTATGACGCACGTATATGTCATAAAGGCGATCCTTCAGTTTCTGTGTCTCGGCTGCGTGAATCATGATGTCGCTGGCCTGACCCTGATACCCGCCGCTGGGCTGGTGGACCATGATGCGGCTGTTGGGTAGCGAGAACCGCATACCTTTTTCGCCCCCAGCCAGCAAAACCGACCCCATCGAGGCCGCCTGACCGATTACCAATGTCGAACATTTCGGCTTGATATACTGCATTGTGTCGTAAATCGACAAACCCGAGGTCACCACTCCACCTGGCGAGTTGATGTAGATCGAGATCTCTTTGCTGGGGTTTTCCGCCTCAAGATGCAGCAGCTGCGCCACGACAAGATGGCTCATCCCGTCATGGATCGGGCCGTTGATGAAGATGATCCGCTCTTTCAAAAGGCGCGAGAAAATATCGTAGGCCCGTTCGCCCCGGCTGGTCTGTTCGACCACCATTGGGACGAGCGTATTCATATAGGTATCAACTGGATCGAACATTCTGAACCTGCCTGCTTTGCTATGGATCGGGACATTACCCGAAGAAACGTTACCCGAGTCTTAGTGTCGCCATCGGGGGGCTGCAAGGGGGACCGGATACTTCACCCCCTATCGCCGTGTTTTAAGGCCCAATCCCGCTGTCGCCAAAGTTATCGCGGTGATGTCCATCAAATCTCATCGCTGTCACATCACATCATTTTGATCCGTGCATATGGAAATACATGATCATAATATGTAACCAAACATAACGCGTATCGGATCCGCTCAAAACAACACCCACCCCGCTTACGCGTAGAAAAGGAAACAAACGATGGCCCTTCCCCAGCTTTCGCAAAATATGCCTCCCGAGTCGTTCGACAAGATGGTTAACAACGCGACGCGCGCGTCGAATTTCCTGAAAGCCATCAGCCATGAGGGTCGCCTGATGATCCTGTGCCACCTGGTGTCTGGCGAAAAATCCGTGACCGAATTGGAAGAATTGTTATCGGCGCGTCAGGCTGCCGTGTCCCAGCAATTGTCGCGCCTGCGCCTTGAGGGGCTGGTGACGCCCCGCCGCGAGGGCAAGGCGATCTATTACCGTCTGGCGGATGACCGCCCGCGCCGCATGCTGGAACTTGTCTACGACATGTTCTGTGGCGAGGAAAAAGGCTGAACCTTCAGCCTTTTACGATCCGTTGGCACAGGCCTGATAACCGTCGACCAATGCGCGCAGCAAATCCGTATATTGATCTGCGCCAGGGTTAAGGGCCACGCCGATCGGATCCAGATGATAGATTGCGGCGCCCGTTCCCTCAATCGCAGTTTTCACCAAACGAGTGTCGTATTGCGGTTCCGCAAAGGCGCAGACGATCTGATCTTCGGTGACTTTTTCTTGCAGGGCGGCCAGACGAGCGGGTCCCGGCGCCGAGGCGTCGCCCAAGCTGACGGATCCAGAGGTTTCCAAGCCAAAGCGCTTTTCGAAATACTGATAGGCATCATGGAATGTGATGAAGCTGCGTGCCTGCATGCCGCTTAAGTCAGCAGCTATCTCATCCTGCAAGCCAGCCAGTTCGGCATCGGCGGTCTGTGCATTGTCTCGATACTGTTGCGCGTTTTCCGGATCAGCGGTCGCCAGAGATTCCGCGATTACCTGAATCCAAACCCGTGCATTTTCGGGGTCCAACCAGGCATGCGGATCAATTCCGTCATGGTCATGACCGTGATCGTCGTGGCCTGCGTGCCCTTCTTCGTGGTCGTCGTGGCCTTCATGTTTGTCTTCGGCATGATCGTCATGACCATCATGATCGTCGTGGTCGTCATGATCAGAATGGTCGTCATGCTTGGCGTGGTCATCGTGATCATCATGATGATCCTCTTCATGACCCTCTTCGGTAACATCGCGAAAATCGTACAGAACTGTTCCATCTGTATCCAGCAAAGTCACAAGCTGCGCATCCTCGGACAATGCACTCAGCGGCTTGGCCATCCAGGGAGTCAGCTCTTCGCCGACCCAGAACACCACATCCGCCGATTGCAATGCACGCGCCTGAGAAGGCCGCATCGCGTTGCTGTGCGGCGAAGCACCCGGCGGGATGATCAGATCTGGCGATCCTACCCCATCCATGACGCGTGCCACCAAGGAATGAACCGGAGCAATATCAGTGACGACCTTTGGGGCTTCGGCTGCAGCTTGACCTGCCAATCCGACACCAATTACATAAAGGGAAAAACGGATCATGCGCACTCCAAGATGATATGTTATCACATTCTTCAGGCACTTGATAAGCCTGGTGTTATAACATATCAAGCAGAAAATACCCGGAGCGCATAACCATGAGTACAGTTGGCTTCAGACAACATGACCACACGCATTGCGTTCACACAGCCCTGGCTCAGGCCGACGCAAAGTGCAAAGCGCAGCGCCTGCAATTCACACCGGTCAGGCGCCGCGTACTTGAGATTCTGCTGGAAAAACATCGGGCAATGGGTGCCTACGACATCCTCAGCGTCCTGTCCGCCGAGGGGATGGGTTCGCAACCGCCCGTGGCTTATCGCGCACTGGATTTTCTGGTGCAGAACGGGTTTGTCCACCGGATCGAACAACTGAACGCCTATACCGCCTGCGCCCACCCGACCCATGACCATATTCCGGCCTTCCTGATCTGCCGATCCTGCAAAGCTGTAGCCGAAACTGAAACCGAGCTGACGCAGGGGCGTTTAGGCGCTGCGGCCAGCACCTCGGGGTTTCGGATCGAGCGGGTTGTGGTCGAAGCCGAAGGTCTGTGCCCCGAATGCATTGGGGATCAACCGTGACAAAAACGCTGATCTCTCTGAAGGACATGTCCATTCGCGTGGATGGCCGAACCATTCTTGAACATGTGAACGCCTCGGTTTCCGAAGGCGAGATCGTCACGATTGTCGGACCAAACGGATCGGGTAAATCGACCCTTCTGCGCGCGATGATTGGTGCGGTCTCTCCTGCCCAAGGCACAGTGAAACGCGCGTCAGGCCTGCGTATCGGTTATGTGCCCCAGAAACTGGCGCTTGATGCGGCCCTGCCGATGACAGTCCAGCGGTTTCTAGGTCTTCCCAAGCGCATCTCGGCCCGCGACGCCGTCAATGCATTAGACATTGCCGGGGTCCCCGACCTTCGCAGCAGACAGATGACGAAACTGTCCGGCGGCCAGTTTCAACGCGTTCTTCTGGCGCGTGCTTTGCTGGAAAATCCGCAACTGCTGCTATTGGACGAGGCGACACAAGGGCTTGATCAACCCGGTGCGGCTGCGTTCTACCAACGGATTGAACAGGTTCGCCGCGATTTGGGCTGCGCGGTCGTGATGGTCAGCCACGACCTGCATGTGGTCATGGCGGCCTCGGACCGAGTGCTGTGTCTGAACGGACATATTTGCTGTGAAGGTTCGCCCAACACTGTCGCTGACGCACCTGAATACCGGGCATTGTTCGGCAGCGGCACCAAGGGCACCATGGCTTTGTATCAACATAAGCACAGCCATTCCCACCATCACGATCACCATCACGCACAGGACAATACCAACTGATGCTGGACGATTTTATGGTACGCGCCGCCCTTGCAGGGGTTGGCGTTGCAATTGCGGCGGCCCCTCTGGGTTGTTTCGTGGTTTGGCGTCGCATGGCTTATCTGGGCGAGGCGACCGCGCATGCCTCGGTTTTGGGGGTTGCGCTGGCGCTTGCGTTTTCGCTGCCATTCCTGCCTGCTATTGTCGCTGCCGCTTTGGCCATGGGTCTGACCGTGACGCTGCTGCGTGGTAAGGGTTTTGCCATGGACACGTTGCTGGGCGTCATCGCCCATACTGCACTGGCAGCCGGATTGGTCACCGTAGCCTTGTTGGCGGATGTCCGACTGGATCTGAACGCCTTTTTGTTCGGCGACATCCTAGCCGTCACAAAAACCGATTTGACGACAATCTGGGTTGGCGGCACATTGATCCTTGCCCTAATGATCTGGAGGTGGTCGGCCTTGTTGGTGGCCACGCTCAACCCGGACCTGGCCTACGCCTCAGATATCGACCCAAAGCGCGAAGAAATGTGGCTGACCGTTGCCATGGCTCTGGTCGTGGCCGTTGCAATCAAGGTGGTTGGCGTTCTTTTGATCGCAGCCTTGCTGGTAATCCCTGCAGCGGGTGCGCGGTCTTTGGTCAGAACACCCGAAGCCATGGCGTTCTACGCCGCGATCATGGGCTCAGTGGCCGCATTGGGCGGGCTGTGGGGCGCGTATCTGGCCGACACGCCAGCCGGGCCCAGCATCGTTTGTGCGGCGGCTTTGATCTTTGTTGCAACCGCGCTGTTTGGCCCGTTGATCCGCAAAGAATAATACGGGACCCAAAGCTCTGGTTTCGTTCGGGAAAAACTGCTACGCAACACATAACTGACACAAATGGAGAAACCGATGACCCGTGCAATTCTGATTGGCCTGGCCCTGTTCACCCTCACCGCTTGTGAAACCGCAAAGGGTGCTGGCAAAGACATCGAGAAAGCAGGCGACGCGATTCAAGGCGCGGCCACGGACGTGCAGGAAAACCTGTAAACCACTCCATTTATTGGTGGGTCGAGGCAGGAACCGCAACATATAGTTGATACCGGCCACGATCCACAGTAAACTGCGGATCACAGGTGCATAGACGCGGTATTGCATTTCTGACAACACGACGGGGTTCTTGTGTACACACAAGAACCCCGTTCCCTTTTTTAAAGGGGATAGAGTGGCAGTCTGTTTCAAGCCAATGTCCGGCAAAAGGAAAAGGCGTCAGGTGCGCAGACGCGGTCCATGCATGCATCCTTGCGGATGCTCCTGACGCCTTGCCGGGTCGACACGTCCGAGGAACGTCCCGAGCCAGTTGCCCCAGCCCCCTAAAGGGCCAAAGCCGCTGCGTCGTACCTGCTGGCACTACACAGCACGCGCCGACCTTCTGAGAGGGTAATCGCCTGATCCAAATTCGAAACCTAGATCAGCCATTTGCCCACCGGTAAATCATTGCAACGAAAAACAAATCCTAAAATCCGCTCTCATCGCTCTGACCCCCTGGCCTTTGCGCCCCGCTCAGGTTCCGAAGAACCGTTGCAGTAATCAGACTGTTACATTCAGGCCTGTCTCGAACAAGAAAATAGCACTGCAGCATGAAAATTAGACGGGGATAAGATGTTGATATGTGCCGGGAAACTTATGTGGATAACTCTGGAAACATCGAAGTGCCACTGGCTTGGCGGTGGAAAAACAAAATCATCCGACAATAACGCAATTTTGCAGTCTTTCTGCGAGCGCAAAGGCCATTAATCGGTCAAATTGGTTAAAACCGTGAGATTCTCTGATCCCCAGAGGCAAGTTTCCAAGAATCGATCCCACTTTTCGCAGCGGACATAATGTGAGTTTTGGGTCGAGCGCCATTGCCCACTTTCTGCAATACCGCGCTGAAGGATCGCGAAGCCCGGCTGGCCTGTACCGAGGAACGCCGCTATTGGGCATAGACCAATCCGAGCCCTGTCGCAGGTGGCACCATCACCGCCCGACCCGCCCCCTCACCGAGGGGATCATAGTTCCGCTTTTTGAGAAGCGCTCCGACCCGATCAGGATTACCTATTACGTGCTGCAACAAACCGCAGCCAGTACCCCCTACAGACCGATCGGGCCAGAAACGCTTCAGTTCACCTGACGTTCCAGAACGGTGCTGTAAGTCGTTCCGTTACGCAGGCTACGGAAATCCGCATAGATCTTTCCATCTTCGTACCGGGCGTCGATCAACGCGTTTGCGCCGATGATCATGGGCGAGGTTTCGATGATCCCGATACTTCCCGAACCGTCCAGGCTGATGGTGCCAGTGGCCTCATTTTCGGTCCACTCGGCATCGCCTTCGCGACGCCATTTGCTGGGACCCCAGAACACGTTGTCTTCCTGAATCTGGACATCCAGCATCCATTCAGCCTGATTGAACCTGGGCTCATCGCCGCGTTGATAATGGCTTGGTGAAACGGTTGTGTACGAGCCCAACCAGGTGCCGCGCAGATCCGGCGCGGTATCGGCCAGCGCGGCCGTTCCAAGGGTGAGGGTCGTGGCCAGAGCGGCTGCTCCGGCAGTCATGTATCTGGTCATTGGCTCTCTCCTTCTGTCGGGCCGATGCTGGCCTGCTCTACAGATTGGAAAGGCGCGATCCAGTTACAACTTACCTGAGGGAAACTTCATGATTGGTTCATGGACCCCTTAGACATCCACAGCGAACGGGGGGCACGTCAAACCCCGCACCCCTGTCGCAAGCCTTTGTGAAGATTAATCTATTCGATTGTGATACTACCTGTGATCGTATTCACGAACTTCTTGGTGTCAGGATCAGTCAGCGACGAAAAACTCCCGCTTCCGGTGGCGCTGGCCCAACTGCCCGAACCGCCCGAGACGGTCCAGTCGCCCGTCAAAGCCCCATCCGCACCAAGGTCCGTGGCCGTCCAGGTCATCACCGCCTTATCGCCCGAGGTGGTATCGAACACACAATTCCCGGTGCCCGAGACCGCAGCCCCGTTGACCAATAGTGCACCGAAGCACGAACCCGTTGCCCCCTCCAGCGGGTGCCCGGCGGTGACTTCGAAACTGTCATAGTCGGTCTGCGTTTTGACCACGGCGTTCCCGTCCGAGATGCCATAGACCTGGTTCGCATTCGTCCCCATGCCCTTGGCTGCGGCGTCATAGGTCTCGGCCTGGGCCAAACCTGCTGACAAGCCTAGGGTCAGAACTGTGGCTGCGGTCGTCGTTAAGAATTTGTGCATAATAACCTCTCATTTCTGAGGGTCATGCGTTGCAGGCACCCGAAGAATAAAGCCGCCCAAACGCGGTCCCCCGCGGACACAATAACAGATTGAGATGTGTGCGTCTAAAGCGGGGAACTATGCACCACGGATCAGCTTTCGAGCTTGCGGGCCACCAGATACGAAACCGGGAACGCCGCCACAAACCCCACGACAGCTGCGACCAGAATATGCGTCGCCGACGTGTAACCCATTGCCAAAACCGCAATTACAGCGGACCCGGCAAGGGTGGAACCAAGAAAGATGTGAAGGATCAGCATCAGGGTCAGCATAGGGTGCCTCGTTTTTCCAGTCTGTTTGCGCGCACCTTAAAACCAAGCTTGAGGGTGATCCTTGATCTGGGTCAGAATAAGTGGAAGTTCGAGGCGCGATCAGGCCCATGCCAAGGCCGTGCCGACCAGGACAAGGCCAATCCCGGCGACTTCGCGACCAGAGAAGTTTTCGCCGAACAGGAAGTAAGAGGCGATGGCGATCAGGATGACCTCGGCCCCCAGAATGCCGGTATAGATGATGCCCAGCCGCTCGTCGCGCAGCGCGGCAAGTTCCAGCGTCGCCCCGGCCAGCAGGGTTGCGACGATCAGCAGGCCAAGCCCCACGCCGGGGAGTTTCCACCAGAACTTCATCGCGATCATGGCCACGGAATAGAGTCCCGCCGACCCGAGGGCGATGATGGGGATCATGGATGTTGACATCTGCGCCTCCTGCCGAGGGTTCCGTTGGGTCAAGTGTAGCAGGAGGGCGCGGTTGGGGCTGTGAGGTGGGTCACAGTGGGATCATGGGGTGAACACCCACTTCACGGGCGATGCCCAATTGCACCGCCCGCTTTGTCAAACCAGATCGGTGACGTGGCGCTAGTTCAGTCCGAGCATGTCCTTGGCCTGAGCCAGTGTCGCGACCGACGCGTCATGGTCGCCTGCATCATGCAGCGCGGCACCTTCGTCGCGCCATGTTTCGACCTGCGTGATCTGTTCGGCGGACAGGTCGGGACCCGCGGCCAGAGCGGCATCAATGGCGGTAATATCGGCGGGGCATTGCCCGGCAAAGGCGGGCGCCGCGAGCAGGCAGAATGCAGCGACCAGAGACAGATGTTTCATAGGTTCATCCTCCCGTTTTTTGGGTGTGATGAGAATACCATGAAACGGGTCAGGCCCGGAGGGCGTTAGCGTCCGACCCGGCGGATCGGCAGGGGATGGCTGATAAAGGGGCTATCGAACGGGCGGAGCCCCGGGGCGCAAACGCGCCGCCCCATGGGGGCGGGTCGGCGCGGCCCGGCGGTGCCGCCGGGCGAGACAAACCCTTGTGAATTCCAGACACTTGTGAAGGTCGAAAGATTAAACTTAATACTACTGCTGTCTTGGTGAGCAAGAGCCCTCAATCGTCAAAACACGAGCCAATTTATGAAGAACTCATTTCCTAATAAAGGTACAGCAGTAGAACAACTCATTCGACGAGAGTTTGCATACGAATTGGGGCTCTACCTTCAAACGTGCGCGCACATTGAAATGATGGCCAGCGCCTTAATAGTTTGCTTGAGAGGACTGGAACCAGAATGCGAGGATTGGTTTCATGAGTACTGTAAAGTTAGGAAGCTCCGCACTGATCAATTCCTCAAACAGCTCGGTAAATGCAGTGAGGCGGCAAAAAATTTGGGTTCTCGGATGAGTTATCCAAGCTTTCTGACTGGATTAAACGATTTGTACAGAATCGGCATATGGCCGCACACGGCGCATTCTTTGACAGTCACCAAGGTTTCATGCGTGTCGACTATGTAACCAAAACCGGCACAAAAAATAAACCCAAGTTTCAACGCGAAAATACCGCTGTGACGCGGGAGCAAGTTGACGTCGTACTAAAGGATGCTGACAGGATCTATCTCACTGTTTTGAGCATGATTGCCCTTATTCACAAAGACCTTCCATCCAGAATACATCAAAGATGTTGTGCCGATAGTAGAGCACCCAATCTAAGAAAATCAAACTTCTTCATCAATCTAATCGTGTGCGCACGCAGTTGGCTGCGCCAACCGCTTTCGCCTACCCGCCGTAATAATGGACAGCCTTAGCTGTCCATTTTTAAGGCGCTAATAAACGCCTCTTGCGGGATATCGACTTTCCCAAACTGGCGCATCTTCTTCTTACCCGCCTTCTGCTTGTCCAGCAGTTTGCGTTTCCGCGTGGCGTCGCCTCCGTAGCATTTCGCGGTCACGTCCTTGCGCAGCGCCGAGAGGGTCTCGCGCGCGATGACCTTGCCGCCGATGGCCGCCTGGATCGGGATTTTGAACATGTGGCGCGGGATCAGGTCCTTGAGCTTTTCGCACATCGCCCGGCCCCGCATCTCGGCCCGGTCGCGGTGAACCATGGTCGACAGCGCGTCGACCGGTTCGTCATTCACCAGCACCGACATCTTGACCAGATTATCCTCGGTATAGCCCGTCATCTGGTAGTCAAACGAGGCATAGCCCTTGGTCACCGATTTCAGGCGGTCATAGAAGTCGAAGACGACCTCGTTCAGCGGCAGGTCATAGACGACCATGGCGCGGCTGCCCGCATAGGTCAGGTCCAGCTGGATGCCGCGGCGGTCCTGGCAGAGTTTCAGCACGTCGCCGAGGTATTCGTCGGGCACCAGGATGGTCGCCTTGATGCGCGGTTCCTCGATATGGTCGACCTTGGATGGGTCGGGCATGTCGGCGGGGTTGTGCAGCTCAATCATCTCGCCGTCTTTCATGTAGACGTGATAGATCACCGACGGCGCGGTGGTGATGAGCTCGATATCATATTCACGTTCGATGCGGTCGCGGATGACTTCGAGGTGCAGCAGGCCAAGGAAGCCGCAGCGAAAGCCAAAGCCAAGGGCGGCCGAGGTTTCCATTTCGAAGCTGAAGCTGGCGTCGTTCAGGGCCAGCTTGTCGATTGCATCGCGCAGGTCTTCGAACTCGGAACTGTCGACGGGGAAGAGGCCACAGAACACCACCGGCTGCGCAGGTTTGAAGCCGTCCAGCGCGATTTCAGTACCGTTGCGGTCATTGGTGATGGTGTCGCCGACGCGGGTGTCGCGAACCTGTTTGATCGAAGCGGTGAGAAAGCCGATCTCACCAGGGCCAAGCGAGTCCACCATCTCCATCTCGGGGCGGAAAACACCGACGCGGTCCACATGGTGCAGGGTGCCGTTCGACATGAACTTGACCCGCATGCCCTTTTTCAGCGTGCCGTCCATGATGCGGACCAGAACGATGACGCCCAGATAGGCGTCGTACCAGGAATCCACCAGCATCGCCTTGAGCGGTGCATCCAGATTGCCCTGCGGTGCGGGCAGTTGCTGCACGATGGCTTCCAGCGTCTCGTGGATGCCCTGCCCCGTCTTGGCGCTGACCTGAATGGCGTCGGTCGCGTCGATGCCGATGACGTCTTCGATCTGTTCGGCCACGCGGTCACAATCGGACGCGGGCAGATCGATCTTGTTCAGCACCGGCACGATCTCATGATCGGCGTCGATGGCCTGATAGACGTTCGCCAGCGTCTGCGCCTCGACCCCTTGAGTCGAGTCCACAACCAGTAGCGAGCCCTCGACTGCGCGCATGGACCGGCTGACCTCATAGGCGAAGTCCACGTGGCCGGGGGTGTCGATTAGGTTCAGCACGTATTGCTCGCCATTGTCGGCGGTATAGTCGATGCGGACCGTGTTGGCCTTGATGGTGATGCCACGCTCGCGTTCGATATCCATGCTGTCGAGCAGCTGTTCTTTCATGTCGCGATCCTTGACCGTTCCAGTCTCTTGGATGAGCCGGTCAGCAAGGGTGGATTTGCCATGGTCGATATGCGCGACGATGGAGAAATTGCGGATATGAGCGAGGTCTGTCATGGGTTGGGATATGTCCGGAGATTTGGATCTCGTCAAGCCGTGAAGCGTTGCAGCATAGGCGCGCAGTGGGTCTTTCTACCTAAATGCATTTACCCAGTATTTGCGAACGGATAGGATTATGCCGTTGATTGGCCCGAACACTAACAAGAAAGCAGTTTAAACGTTGGCCGACTATTCGATTTTCGTTCTTGGTGAAAGCCAACTGTCGATCACGGTGCCTCAGGGGTTGGACGGCATCACTCAGGGCACGGGCATACATTTGATCGGTCAGACGATCACGATTGACTCTCGCGCGGCGACCGAGGTCTTCATCACCGACGCGGGAAGCGACACCAATTTTGCCGACAACGATGGAAATCAGCGTTTGGATGGCGACCAGACGATAGACGGCACGCTATTCACCGACGGCACGCGAGTTGAGGCTGAGTACGGCATCACCTTAACAGATGGAGTGAACACTTGGCAGGCGGTTGCGTTCAACGTAACCAACTCTTCTCCGGCATACGCAACCGTTGAGGGGATTGCCTTTATCGGAGGGCCCGGTCAGTTTCCCCCCGCTGGCGTGCCCTTGACCGTTGTCAGCACGCAGGAAGGCCCGAGCTTTGATGAAAGCGAATATGTTACACCGATCTGCTATGATGCTGGAACTTTAATTGAAACGGAACAGGGTCACCTGCCAATCGAAGCTTTGAAGCCGGGTGACAGGGTTTGGACACAGGATGATGGGTTTGTTTCGGTGCAATGGACGGGTGTCCAGGATGTCATTGCTGCAGGCCGCTTCAAACTAGTGAAAATTCCCGTTGGCGTTCTATCCAACTTTGCCCCGCTCAAAGTCTCCCAGCAACATAGGATATTGATTTCACATCCATTGGCCGAGTTGTTGTTCGCAGAGAATGAAGTTTTTGTCCCCGCCATAAGCCTTGTGGATGCCGGTATCGCATATCTGGCTACAGATCGAACGGCCCGCTTTCATCACTTTTTACTGGAACGGCATAACGTCGTCCGGGCGAACGGCGCAGCCTCCGAAAGTCTGCTGACCGCATGTTTGGCGGATCAGCCAAATCCAGACAGGCTATTTTTTCCCGAACTCACGGGGCGTGTTATGGAAACAACAGACACGGCAAGACTGGCCTTAAAACGCCGTGAGGCCGCATTTTTGCTCCAATCGCTGTTGTCCATTGATCCGCAAACCCGATTGATTCATACTCCGCCGCAGACCGAGAGGGGCGTCAGATCACTCCGGGCAGGCAAAAACGAGGCAAGAGCATGAAAAAGTTCCTCCTAATCGCACTATGTGTCACATCTCTGACGGCGATAGCACCGGTAGAAGCTGCGCAGATCAAACGGGCGTGTCTGGCGTCTGATCGTACAGCCGCGACACGGGATCGATGCAACTGCATTCAACGCGTGGCCAATCAGGCATTGACCCGCAGCGATCAGAAAACCGTCGCGAAGTGGTTCACCGACCCCCACCAGGCGCAAGAGTTGAAGATGTCGCAAACTGCGCGCGATGATGCGCTGTGGGATCGGTATCAGAACTTTGGCCAGATGGCACAGGCGATCTGCAGCTAAGGCATTCTGAATCCTTGACCTGATCCGTCCTGCGCCCCAGAAAAGGCGCAGCGAAAGGTGTATCTAATGGTAATGAAAGGGCTGACCCTGCGTGGGCTCGAAGTGTTCGAAGCCTTGGCGCGGACGGGATCGGTGGCGCAGGCGGCCGAGATCACGGGGCTCAGCCAGCCTTCAGTGTCACAGCAATTGCGCAATCTGGAAAACGCTCTTGGCACCGAATTGGTGGATCACGGGCGACGCCCGATGCGGCTTACCCAGGCCGGGCACAGCTTTCTGGCACGAACCGAGTCAGTTCTGGCCGAGCTGCAAATAGCACAAAGTGAGTTGACCGTGATGGACCTGGGGCACCTCACCACTTTGTCCATCGGGCTGATCGACGACTTTGACAATGACCTGACGCCTCGATTGGCGACCCTATTGGCCGACAGCCTGACACGGTCGAATTTCAAGCTCATTACCCTGCCCAGCCTGGATCTGTTCGCCGAGTTGGAAGCGCAACGCCTGCACCTGATGGTCTCGGCCCATTCCGGCGAAGTGCTTGAAGGTGTGGTCGAATATCCCTTGGTCCGCGACCCATTTATTCTGGTGACACCCAAGGGGGTCGACAATGCCACGCAGGACCTGCCCTTTCTGCGCTATGCCCGTGAACAGCTGATCAGCCGCCAGATCGAGTCGCATCTGGCGCGGCAGCAACAGAAATATGAGGAACGGTTCGAGATCGGTTCGCATCTTGCTTTAATGGCCATGGTCGCACGCGGGTTGGGTTGGGCGATCACAACGCCGCTGGGCTATATGCGGGCAGCGCGTTTCCACGACGCGCTGGCGGTCCATCCCGTTCCATTCGGAGAGTTTTCGCGGACAATTTCCCTGTTCACGCGCACCGATTGGTCCGATCAGGTTCCACAAGAGGTCGCGGGCATGATGCGTCGCCTTATGCGCAATCAGATCGTCGACCCGGCGTTGGTGCAACTGCCATGGCTGACGGACAAACTGAAAGTAATGGGCTAGGCCCGCAGATGCGCTTGAAGCCCTTCAACGGCAGCTTCGATTAGGTCCAGCGCCCCGTCGAAATCACGGGTGTAATACGGATCGGGTACATGATCGGCACCCGTTTCGGGTGCGAAATCGGTGAGCAACTGTACAGGGGTAGTGCTCCCAGCGGGGCGCAACGCCTCGATATTTGCAATGTTTTCGGCGTCCATACCGATGATCAAATCGAACCGTTCGAAATCCTCGGCTACAAACAGCCGGGCTCGCAGGTCGCTAAGGTCAATTTCGCGGGCCTGTGCCGCTGCCTGCATCGGCCCATAAGGCGGATTACCAATATGCCAACCCGAGGTTCCGGCGCTATCGGTGGTGTGATGCGGCGCGCGGGCGCGAAACACGCCTTCGGCAGCAGGAGAACGGCAGATATTGCCGAGACAGACAAAGAGGATACGGTGGGTCATGAGCCAAGATGTAACGCGAAGGGCAATGATGGAAAAGATCGTGATACTGACAGGGGCCGGTATTTCTGCCGAAAGCGGGTTGGGCACCTTCCGCGATGAAGGCGGGTTATGGGTACAACACCGGATTGAGGACGTCGCCACTCCCGAAGGTTTCGCCCGCGATCCCGCTCTGGTTCACCGGTTCTACAACGCCCGGCGCGTGCAGGCCGCCAAGGCCAAACCTAACGCTGCGCATGCCGCGCTGGCACGGCTGCAAATGGACTTTCCCGGCGAGGTGGTGATCGTCACTCAGAACGTCGACAGCCTGCACGAATCTGGCGGCGCCGAGCATGTGATCCACATGCATGGCACGTTGGCCGGAGCGTTTTGCCCGGCATGCAGCCACCGCTGGGCATCACCACCCGAGATGGCCGTGGGCGAACCCTGCCCTGCCTGCGGTGCCGCCACCGCGCGACCGGATGTGGTCTGGTTTGGCGAGATGCCCTATCACATGGACGCAATCTACGACCATCTGGCCGAAGCGACCCTGTTTGCTGCCATCGGCACCTCGGGTCAGGTCTATCCAGCCGCCGCCTTCGTTCATGAAGCCTTGCAATCCGGCGCCCGCACGGTCGAACTGAACCTCGAACCTTCAACCGGAGCCTCCAGTTTTGATGAGGTCATTCTCGGCCCCGCAACGGAAACAGTCCCATCTTGGGTAGATGGCTTGCTCAGCCCCAGATGACAGCAGACACCGGCAGAATTTTCCGTTTATAGTGAAGGCCTAACCAGCTGGGAGAGCATCATGTCAGACCCTCAATCCCCGCACGAGGAAATCCTCGAGGATGGCACTTTGGACGGCCGCGACGCTTTGGGCGATCAACTCGCGGGACTGTGGTGGACGTTCCTGTTGCGCGGCATCTTCGCTGGGGCACTGGGCATCGCTGCGCTGTTCTGGCCGACAGGCAGCATTTCACTGCTGTTGCGTCTGGTCGGTCTGCTTCTGATCGTGGATGGCGGCCTGACCTTGCTGGGCTTTGGTCGGCGTGGATTGATAGGGGGCGTAGGGGTCGGGGCCCTGTTGATCGGTCTGGTACTTCTCCTGTGGCCCGAAGGCGTGGCGCGGCTGACCTTCTTCTTGTTGGGAGCGTGGGCCCTGATCATCGGCGTTGGCTCGCTGATGGCATGGCGGCAAATGTCGGATCAACACCCCGATGCGCCCTCAGTGCGCAATTCCGGGGTCATAGCGCTGCTGATCGGGTTGGTGCTGATCTTCTGGCCCGGCAGCGGAATGGTGGCGCTGGGATGGGCCATTGCCTTCGGGGCCCTGGCCTTCTCGGCGGTGATGTTCTGGCTGACCGCCCGGTTCAAACGCGCCCATGACCGGGTCGCCATGCGCGTGGTCAATCGCTAACCACCTCCGGAAACGGCAACAGGCCGGGCAAAGCCCGACCTGACGCATGGATGAGGGCCGCAGCGCGGCCTGAAGACAGGCGTAGCCTCAGTTCGAATGTGTCCCGTGGCCGCCGGCGTCCTGACGTTCCAGATCAACCGGCACCTCGATCTCGATCTCTCCGGCCTTCTCAAAAATCAGCGTCACCGGTACGGTCGCGCCTTGCTCGAATGGGGCAGTCAGCCCCATGAACATCACATGATCGCCACCGCGCTTCAGCATGTGGGTTTCACCGGCTGGAATGACAAAACCTTCTTCGACGTGCATCATCTTAGCTACGCCGTTGTCATCAATCTTGTGGGTATGCAGCTCAACACGTGCAGACGCATCGGATTCCACGCCAATCAACCGGTCGTCAGCCTCGCCCGTGTTTTTGATCATCATAAAGGCAGCACCGGCCTTGGCTGCTTTGCCTGCGGAGCGCGCATAGGCGTCATCAACGGCAATCGTATCCTGAGCAAAAGCAGATGTTGCCAGCGTTGCAGCGACCAGAGTGATCAGAAGTTTGGATTTGAGGGACATTGCACCTCTCCTTGTATAAGTGTCTGAAAGAAAATGTGTCTTCAGATCACAACCGGAGGCGCGCGCGCCGGTCTGTAGGGAACCGGCAGGGCAACCAGATTACCCGCCTTGCGCAAAGGCGCGGGCTGAACCTGTTCTGGCGCAACGGGCATGGCGGCTGCCGGGACAACGACCGCCCCCAAGAGGGTCAGCGCGTATTCAGGGCAGAAATGAGGGGGCTGAGTCGGCTGGCCTTCGGCGTCCATATAGACCACCACCGGGCCTGTACCAGTGCAAAGCACCATCTGCCCCACCGCCCTGTCCATTCCGCGCGATGCAGCCACCCCCTGCCCTGTCAGAATGACAAGCAGCGAAAGCGCCAAAGGCAGAAATCTGTTCAGAACGAGTTTCATCCTGCGCCTGATATAGGCCGGACTCTAAGCGGGCTTCAAGCGCAATCGAATACGCCTGAAACCCGCAACCACTGGGTTCGTGTCAGCTGTCCACGCCAGGACGTTTGACGGACCCTTTGGTCAGGCTCGTATGCAACCTGTTCACCTGTCGTTGCATCCGAAAGCATGTCCCAAACGTCTTGCCAAAAAAGGCAGCCAACAGGGAGAGGAAATCAGACAATTTAAAAGACATGTGGGTAAACTCCGCCAGATGAATATGACTAAACATAAAACAGTCTTGGCGCAGGGTATGTGAACAATATCACCGTGGTTGAAAAATTAATTCCAGTTCAGGAGCAGGCCGCGCAAGAAAAAACCCTGCACCTTGCGGTACAGGGTTGAATTCTTTGAAGGGAAAAGGATTTACGCCGTGGCTTGTGCCTTGGCAATTTCCTTTTTCACTTTCAGCGCGTTTGCCGACAGTTCGTCATCTTTGGCTTTGGCCAGGAACGCATCCAGACCACCACGGTGGTCGACCGAGCGCAGTGCAGCCGCCGAGATACGCAGCTTGACGCCACGGCCAAGGGTTTCGGACTGCAGGGTAACGTCGTTCAGGTTCGGTAGAAAACGACGACGAGTTCTGTTTTTGGCGTGGCTGACATTGTTGCCAGTCATCGGGCCTTTTCCGGTCAGTTCGCAGCGGCGCGACATGGTTTCTTCCTTTGTTTCTGGAGGCCGGGCATGATGCCAGCGGCCAAATCACAAGGGGCGCAACCCGAAGTCGCGCCCGAAAACTGGTTGGATGCGTGTAGTGGGAATCGCCAGAAGGGTCAAGACAGATCGCGCGAAATCTTTGCTCAGGCATCACCGGGCGGTTGGATACACGCCTGCAAAAGCGGTTTTTTGTTCTTGCGATGGCGTTCCAGCAGATGCGCCTGCTGCCGTCGGTGCGGAATATAGCGAGCGGGCCGCGGTGTCAGCTTCTTTTCGAACAGCTCGGGAAATATCTCAAATATTTCTCGGCGGGCCTCTGAACTCAGCGTTTTGAGCGCTTCGGGCCCTGTAAACAGGCTTTCTGTCGGCGCGCCTTCGGCAAAGATGACCTGATGTTGATCGAAAAGCAGATGGTAGTACTCAACCGATGTGACGTCTTCGTCCACGAAAATACCGGGCAAGGCTGTTAGCTTGATGGCGGGAATCAGCACTTCGCGTTCGTCGAACATGCGTTGGGCAATGGGGGACTGGACCAGCATCCGATGCTGTCGCGAAACCAATAAGTCCCGACTTGGAAAACCGCCGCCCAGCGCCCCTGCCAGAATTCGAATGGGATAAAGTTTGGGATTCCTCTTCAATCCGTCCAGATCAAAGCGTCGCCTCCCGATCCAGCGAATCTGTTGCAACCCCTTACCCAGTGTCTCGATCATGTCACCGGTGCAGAGATCTTGGATAGGCACCGGGCCGGATCGTGTCAAAATCTCAGTGTCGCGTGTGAAGCATGGAACCCCTGTTCCGTTCTCGAATGCCTGATAAGAGACGGACGGCCCAGACGGTAGGTTCGACGGCAGGATAAAAGTGCCGCTTGAGACCGAGTAGGAAACACCTTCGGCAACGGTGAAAGTTCCAAACGTATCGTCGGTGACGACCGTGCCAACGGGCAGGTTCAAGCTGTCCGTTCCACCGCCACCGCGAACGTCGCCTGTAACGTTTGTGCTGTTGATGTTCAGGGTGTCGTTGCCCTGCCCCAACCGAACATCACCAACGGTAGATCCCTGAAGGTTGACCGTATCATCATCAATTCCGGCATTAACTTGCCCGACCACAGTACTGCCGGTGATAACGATATCGTCGTCTCCGCGATTGCCCCGTACGGAGCCGGAAATCGTACTGTTGGTAACGGTGACGTCGTCATCGCCCTGTCGGGCACGTATATTGTCAATCGGTCCTGGTACCGTTGTCCCGTTTAAAGAACCGGTATTGTCGGTGACTTCAATGTCGTCGTCGTTATTCGTCCCGTTGATATCGGGCATGTTCGACGGTTCCTGTCGCCTGAGCCAATCGCACAACTCAAAATTGCATTCGCGTCGATCTTACACGACAAATGATGAACGCGCCACTCTGCCCGGCCGGTTAGCCTGCCGCCAATTCAGTCAGCATTTGTTTGGCCGCGATCGATGGGCTAAGGACACCTTCACCTACCTGAGTGCTGAAACGATCCATCATTGCACGCGCCTGTGGTGTTTCGAGCCGGGCCAACAGGGCATGCCGGACCTCTTGATCGAACCAATATCGCGCTTGATTGGTTCGATTGGCCTCCCAATGGCCAGCTTCGCGCCGCCAATCAGTCAGCGATTGCATTTCGGACCACGCGTCTTCCAAGCCGTGTTCCTCCACCGCCGACACTGTCATAGCCTTGGGAAAGGTCTCGGGGTCCTGCGGGCGCTTTCGCAACAGGCGCAGCGCTCCGGCATAGTCGGCGCAGGTGCGGATGGCTGTAGGCTTCAGATCTCCGTCTGCCTTGTTAATCAGAATCATGTCGGCCATTTCCATGATGCCGCGCTTGACGCCTTGCAATTCGTCTCCGCCCGCTGGGGCCAGCAGCAACAGGAACAGGTCGGACATTTCGGACACAACGGTTTCTGACTGACCCACACCCACGGTTTCGATCAGCACCACATCGAAAGCGGCGGCCTCGCACAGCGCAATCGCCTCGCGCGTCCGTCGGGCCACACCACCCAGATGCGACTGGCTGGGGGATGGGCGAATAAAGGCGTTTCTCTCGCGACTCAGACGCTCCATCCGGGTCTTGTCGCCCAGAATCGAGCCTCCGGAGCGGGACGAGCTAGGGTCAACCGCCAGCACCGCCACCCGCAGCCCCTGGGCGATCAGCATCATGCCAAAGCTTTCGATAAAGGTGGATTTGCCAACCCCTGGCGTCCCCGACAGGCCGATACGCAGCGATTGCCGTTTGGATTTAGCCAGATGTGCCAGCAATTCGGTCGCCTGCGCCCGGTGATCCTCACGGCCGCTTTCGACCAGAGTGATGGCGCGGGCAAGTGCGCGCCGCTCACCGTTCAAAATTCTGTCGCTCAGGCTGTCTATGTCCATTTCATCCTCGATATTTTGCGGCACGACTACTTGCCGCCCCGACAAACCGTTTGTCCAGACTGGACCGCTGAGGAAATACGCCGCACACCAATTATTCGCACCCATGTGTTGCCGTTCTTCCGCTGTTAGCGGTCGTGCTACTCCGGTTCGCACTGCGCGCATGGCGGAACTGGACCTTACCGAGCCGTTGGCGGATAAAGCCCGCATGACACGACTGCCCATCGATGACGCCATCCCAGACCTGCTTGCGGCCCTCCAGGATTCAGGCCGCGCTGTTCTTCAGGCCCCTCCGGGGGCAGGTAAAACAACACGAGTTCCCCTGGCGATACTCGAGGCGGGCTTGTGCGACGGCAAGATCGTGATGTTGGAGCCGCGCAGATTGGCCGCGCGCGCTGCTGCCGAAAGGATGGCCGACACTTTGGGCCAACGCGCGGGTGAGACCGTAGGTTATCGGGTGCGGGGCGAAGCCAAGGTTTCAAAATCAACCCGGATCGAGGTCGTGACCGAAGGCATTCTGACCCGGATGTTGCAATCCAATCCCGACTTACCGGGTGTGGACGCCGTGATTTTCGACGAATTCCACGAACGATCCCTGAACGCCGATCTGGGATTGGCCCTTTGTTTGGAAGTCACCGGCGCTCTGCGGGATGACCTGATGCTACTGGCCATGTCGGCAACGTTGGATGCCGAGCCGGTTGGACGGTTGATGGGCGCGCCGTTGGTCACCTCCGAAGGGCGCAGTTTTCCGGTCGAAACACACTGGCTGGACCGCCCCATGGGGGCGCAGGCACGGCGGCTGGACGCTCTGGTCGATCTGGTTGTTCAGGCTGAAAGGGACACGCGCAAAACCGGCGGCGGGGTGTTGGTGTTCTTGCCAGGTGAGGGTGAAATTCGCCGGGCCGAGGCCGCCTTGTCCGCGCGCCTGCCGGAGAACTGCGTGCTGCGCCCCCTGTTCGGGGCCATGCCTTTTGCCGCCCAGCGCGCTGCGATTGCGCCGATGGATCAAGGGCGCAAAGTGGTGTTGGCCACGTCGATTGCCGAAACCTCACTGACCATTCCCGACATTCGGGTCGTGGTTGATATGGGGCAAGCGCGACGGGCGCGGTTCGATCCCGGTTCGGGCATGTCCCGTTTGGTAACCGAGCGTGTAACCCGCGCCGAAGCCACCCAGCGCGCCGGTCGCGCAGGCCGCGTGGCCGAGGGCAAGTGCTATCGGTTGTGGTCCAAGGGTGAAGAAGGTGCGTTGTCTGCTTATCCTCCGGCCGAGATCGAGGCCGCGGACCTGACAGGTTTGGCATTGGAACTGGCGCTGTGGGGTGCGGAACCGGGCGATCTGGCCTTTCTGACACCGCCGCCCGAAGGCACGATGGTCGAGTCAAAGGCTCTGCTGACGATGCTGGGGGCGCTGGATGCCAAGGGGCGGATTACGGACCACGGGCGCGCCCTGGCTGCCCTGCCCCTGCATCCGCGTCTGGGTCATATGTTGGTGTCTGCCGGTTCCAGTGCCGCCACTTTGGCCGCATTGATGGCCGAACGCGATCCGCTAAAGGGCGCGCCGTCAGACCTTTTGCTGCGACTAGAGGCCCTGCGCGACATCCGCGCGTTTCAACGCAACCGCGTCTGGCAAGTGAATGCAGGCGCAGTGGATCGAATCAAAGCCGAAACCAAACGTCTGCGTACCAAGGGCCAGGCCAGTGATCTGAGCCCCGCCGTCATGGCCGCGCTGGCCTATCCCGACCGTATCGGACAGCGCCGCAAGGGTGACGTTCCCCGCTATGTTCTGTCAGGCGGCAAAGGTGTGGTGCTGGATAGCGGCGATACGCTGGCCGCGGCACCTTATCTGGTGGTCACGGACACCGACGGTAATCCGCGCGAAGCAAGGGTGCGCATGGCCGCCCAGATCAGCGAAGGCGAAATCCGCGATCTGTTTTCCGGGCAAATCAGCTGGGTCGACAGCTGCGCCTGGTCAAAACGCGACCGCCGGGTGGTGGCGCGCAAACAGGAAAGGTTCGGCGCGATCACGCTAAGCGACCGTCTGTGGAAGGACGTGCCGGACGATGCCGTGGCGCAGGCCATGCTGGATGGCGTGCGCGATCTTGGATTGCGTCTGGACGGAGCGGCGGCGCGGTTGGCGGCGCGAGTTGAATTGGTGCGGGCCGAAGGGGCTGATCTGCCTGAATTTACCATCGAAGGGCTGACCGAGTCGCTTGAGGACTGGCTGCTGCCCATGCTCTCGGGCGTACGCAACGCCGAAGAGTGGAAGCGGTTTGACCTGCTGCCCGCTCTGCGCGCCCGGCTAGACTGGACCCAGACGCAAGAACTGGATCGCCGCGCGCCCGGATCGTTCGAAACACCGCTGGGCCGAAAGGTGCCGATTGATTATGGCGGCGCGGTGCCTGAGATTTCCGTGCGCCTGCAAGAGTTGTTTGGCGTAACGCAGCATCCGGTTGTGGGGGGCGAGGCGTTGAAAATTACCCTGCTTTCTCCTGCGCAACGACCGATCCAGATCACCCGTGATCTACCGGGATTCTGGGCGGGCTCTTACGCCGATGTTCGCAAGGATATGCGCGCGCAATACCCCAAGCATCCCTGGCCCGAAGACCCAACACAGGCCGACCCAACCCTGCGCGCCAAACGGCGGAAATAACCGCGACCCCGACATTTGTGATAGAGTTGGCTCAGGCAATTGTTTGTATCAGCCCTATTTCACTGTTATGTGCCGGCGTTTCAGGCAAGAAAAGCACAGGATCGATCGACCAATGACGAAATGGCTGCGAAAAATCTGGGACGAGGTCGCCCGACCTATTTTCCTGCGCCCGCAACGGGTGCAGTTTGCAGCCCTTTGCACCCGTGAAACCCCAAGCGGACCAGAGGTTCTATTGATCACAAGTCGCGACACCGGGCGCTGGATCATTCCCAAAGGTTGGCCGGTTGATGGCATGGACGGTGCCGAAACTGCACTGCAGGAGGCGTGGGAGGAGGCAGGCGTGCGGGCGCCGAACCCCTCCAAGGAACCGATCGGGCACTATACTTACGATAAAATCCTGAACGATGGCACGGCCTATCCCGTTCTGACCAGTGTCTACCGGGTTGATGTTCAGGATCTGGAAGATGACTTTCCCGAAGCTGGCAAACGCGAGCGGGTCTGGGTTTCGCCCTCAACTGCGGCTGATCGTGTTAACGAGCCGGAATTGCGCGATTTGCTGCTGCAAGTGTGATAATTTCGCAAAAAATTGATAACATAACTGTTGTCCCGAGGGGGGAAACCGTCTAGCCGCGTGCCGAAATGCACTGGCTGCTTGAAAAAAGATCATGTCGAATTTGACCTCGAAATCCCGCTGGCAGGCTCTGGACAGCGACCTTCACCGTATCTCGCGCGTTGAGAATGCCAACGCCCATGTGGCGCGCCCGCTGTTGGCCCCTGGTATTTCACTGGCCTTTATTGCGCTGGCCGGGTTGTCGGCGGCGATAGTGTTCGGGCTGGCGGATGGCGGCCTGATCGTCGCTGCGGCAGCCGCCTTTGGGGCCTATATGGCGATCAATATCGGTGCCAATGACGTGGCCAACAACATGGGGCCCGCGGTTGGTGCCAACGCACTGACCATGGGTGGTGCTATCGTCATCGCCGCCATTGCCGAAAGCGCCGGTGCCCTGTTGGCAGGCGGAGATGTCGTTTCGACCATCTCTAAGGGGATCATCGATCCGGCCTCGGTTCAAACCAGCAATGTATTCATCTGGGCAATGATGGCTGCGCTGATTTCGTCGGCCTTATGGGTTAACCTGGCCACATGGGTCGGGGCACCGGTGTCAACGACGCACTCGGTTGTCGGCGGCGTGATGGGGGCCGGCATCGCCGCAGCGGGCCTGAGCGCTGTCAACTGGAGCACAATGAGCGCGATTGCCGCAAGCTGGGTAATCTCGCCAGTATTGGGTGGCTTGATCGCGGCTGGGTTTCTGGCGCTGATCAAAGCCAAGATTCAATATCAGGACGATAAAATAGCGGCAGCACGGCGCTGGCTTCCGATCCTTGTGGCGGTGATGGCCGCGGCGTTTGCCACCTATCTGGCCGTTAAGGGTCTTAAGCGGATCGTGAAGATTGAGCTTGAGGTGGCGCTGCTGATCGGCCTTGCAACGGGGTTCCTGGTCTGGTCGGTCACGGTGCCTTGGGTACGGCACAAATCCGAGGGGATGGAAAACCGCACCAAATCACTGAAAACTCTGTTTGGCCTGCCGCTGGTCATCTCGGCCACATTCCTCAGCTTTGCGCATGGCGCCAATGACGTGGCCAACGCGGTCGGCCCCCTGGCCGCTATCGTACACGCAGCGGAATTCGGCGACTTTGCCGCAAAAGTTGCGATCCCCAACTGGGTCATGGTGATCGGAGCCTTTGGAATTTCGTTCGGCCTGTTTCTATTCGGGCCCAAATTGATCCGCATGGTCGGTAGTCAGATCACCAAACTTAACCCAATGCGGGCCTTCTGCGTGGCGCTGTCCGCAGCCATTACCGTTATCGTGGCCAGCTGGCTTGGCCTGCCGGTCAGCTCAACTCATATTGCTGTAGGCGGCGTTTTTGGGGTTGGTTTCTATCGCGAATGGCATTCAGATCGCCGGTGGAAACACTCCAACCGCCAGCGTCCGGTCGAACAGCGGCTGGCCCGGGAAGAGCATCAGCGCCGCAAGCTGGTGCGGCGTTCACATTTCATGACCATCGTGGCGGCCTGGGTGATCACGGTCCCCGCAGCCGCGGCGATGTCAGCGACAATATTTCTAATCCTGACGGCCTTCGCCTAATCCGGCCTAAGACGCAATTTGATCCACAGAAATCGCGGTTTCAGGCGCGTCCTCGATCAAATCTCGTATCTTGGCGCAGATCGGGGTTTCGACGCCAATTTGCGCGCCCAGGCGAATGACCTCACCCTGAAGACTGTCGATTTCGGTCGGGCGACCTGCCATCAGATCATAGGCCATCGAGGTGCGCGCGCTGGGGTCAATGGTCAGCATTCGCGCAGCGATCCTGGAAAAGATCGGCGTTGGCAGGCGCAGGATATGCGGCGTCATCCATGCAGGCAGCGGAGTAGTCGAAGCGACCGGATGGTTCGCGGCGTTCAACACCATCAGAGCCTCGGCCATCTGATCGGCCATCAGGCGTCGCCAGTTCCGGTCCAGCAGTTGATCTTTCAACGTCATCCCCGACAGCGCATTCAGCGCGTTGTTGAGGTTGATTACCAGCTTACCCCATTGGACCGCTTCGATGTCATCGCTTTCCACAACCGGCATGTCAGCACTACTCAGCCTCTGACCCAGCGCACCGGGACCGCTTTGGATGACGATCTCACCAGAGGTGGCGCGATGAAAGCTGGCCGGTTCAGTCGGCACCACATTGAACGGCACCATTCCGGCGCGCACGTCGTGCTCTGACAGAACCATGCGCAAAGTACGAGCGTTTTCCATACCGTTTTGCCACGATATCACCGGAATTGAGATGGGCGTGTATTCCGCGATCTGCGCAGCCATTTCCGCTGTGGCACCTGATTTAACGGTCACGATGACGACTTGGGCACCGGCCAGGCAGGTTGCATCTTCGGTCAGGGTCAAATCTTGCGCGGCCACATGCCGGGTCAGGCCCGAAAAATCCGAAATCGTCAGTCCTTGTTCTTGGATCGGATCTAATATGCGTGGACGGCCCAAAAGGGTAACGTCATGCCCTGAATGCGCCAACAATGCCCCGCAATAGCATCCGATACTGCCTGCACCCGCGATCACGATTTTCATGGCATCCCTCCCGGCGCAAAGGATCGCCGGGAACGAGGGCACGGGCAAGACCCCCTGACGTCTGGTCAGCGTGCGCGCCTTGGCCGTGTCCGTTCCAGTTCATCCGAGATCGGTATGAACTCTTGATCATCACCCGGCGGCAGGTGGAACGCACCTTTCGCCCAATCGGCGGTTTTCCATTCACGCGTGGCGGCCTCGATCTTTTCCTTCGAAGATGACACAAAATTCCACCAGATATAGCGCTCTTGGTTCAATGTCGCTCCGCCCAGCAGCATTAACCGCGCGCCTTGCGGTCCGGCCTTGACTGAAAGGGGATCGCCGGGGCGGAACACCATCATACGGCCCTGTGTGAACGTATCGCCTGCGATCTCGACGGAACCTTGGGTGACATATACACCCCGGTCTTCATGGTCATCCGGCAAAGGAAACGACGCGCCGGGATCAAGTCGCACGTCCAGATAGAAGGTCTCGGACAGCATCGTAACCGGGCTGGTTTCACCATAAGCTGACCCCAGGATTAAACGGGCGCTGACACCTTGGTCCTGAAAATGTGGCAGCGCACCTTGCTTGTGATGCTCGAAATCCGGGGCCATATCCTCATGCGCTTCGGGCAATGCAATCCAGGTCTGGATGCCGAACAGGCGGTGTTTCTTGTCGCGTGTCTTCTGACTGGTCCTTTCGGAATGAGTCACCCCGCGCCCGGCAACCATCCAGTTGACCTCGCCGGGGTAAATCATTTGATGCGTGCCAAGACTGTCTCGATGCTCGAACTCTCCTTGATAGAGATACGTCACCGTCCCAAGACCGATATGCGGGTGTGGTCGGACGTCGATGCCGTCACCAGTCAGGAATTCGGCTGGACCTACTTGGTCAAAAAAGATGAATGGCCCAACCAGCTGCCGTTTACTCGAGGGCAGCGCCCTACGTACTTCGAACCCGCCCAGATCACGAGCGCGCGGAATGATCAATGTGTCCAGCGCCGTGTTGTGTGACAGAGATTCGGGACTTTGGGTCGGGTTCCAACTCATTGCTGCGCTCCTGCGATCAGGTAGTTACGTTCACCATCGCAGAATACACGGTATTTTCAGCTTGAGTATTCGCCATTTCGCACAGATTAAGTGCAATTTCGATGTTATGCTATATCATCCATTGCTCAAAGTGCCTCTCTTGGCCAAAGCCGGGGGAAAAACGGCCCGTCGATGCGGTCGCCTTCGCTGTAACCGGCGGCCTCGAACTGCGCACGTTCGTCCTTCGCCCAATCTCCGCGATATCGGATGATCCCGTCCGGCGCTGTCATCCGCAGGCTAAACCGACGCACTGTTTCCGTCGGCGTGACCGAGGACAGGCCCCCATGCAGGGTTCGCATATCGAAATAGATGCAATCCCCCAGCTCCATATCCCACTGCAACAAATCGTAAGCGTCAGGATCGGCGTTGATATCCGGGGGCTGGTGATACGTCCGGCCTGCGACCTCAGTGGCCCCGAGACTGGGATGACCATCCGCAAACCGAACCCGCATGAACAGCTTGTCCCATAGGTGAGAGCCTTTGACAAAGGCGATCCCGTTCTCTTTGTTCACCGGCTCAAGTGGCAACCACAGGACGCACATGGTGCCTTCGAAATCAAAATAGGACAGGTCCTGATGAAAGGGTGGGCGCGAGGTCGATCCGGCCTCACGCAGGAACCAGTTATCCATCACAAGGTTGATCGACGGGGCATCCAGTAAACCCGCAGCCAGCGGGGCGCACGGCGAGTGATGCACGAAATCCCTAAATTGCGGAATCTTGTTCCACGCCCAGAAATCCTCGAAATAAGCAGGGGCGTCTGGGTCCTTGGTGTGACGAGTGAAATTGTCGGTCGGGTTGGCAAGGTCCGCACTGATACCTTCGCGCAACAAGTCCAACCAATGTTCCGAGAATTTCGAGCGCAGCACAACGGCACCGTCCCGCTTGAAGGCCGCAATTTCATCGGGCGAAACCGATTGTGTCTTGTCCATTTTTCAGCCTTTCGCATCGGTATACCGACGATGGCACTGCAACCCGCACAGGGTCAAAGAAATTCGCCGGGGCTTGGGGTGATCACAGAGTGGTGAAGATCGCCTCGGAATTGATCTGAACCGTGCTATCTTTGCGCTGTGGCGCGCTCAGGTTGCTATGGATGTTACCTTGCAGGAGGTCCCGACATGACGAATTCACACTTGTCTCGTAGATCCGTAATGGCGCTAGGCGGGGCTGTTCTGGTCGCTGGTGGCTCGGGCTTAGTGCTTCCCGCGCGCGCTGCTGGGCTAGCACCGACACCGTCTATGCGCGGCGGGTCGAACAACTACCGCCCCGGCGCAGCCATCGTCGACCGGATCGGCGGCGGTGGGTTCTGGATGACCGGCACTGTGCGGCGGGCTGGGGACGGTGCCCCTCTGCCCGGCCAACGTATCCAAATCTGGGCTCACACAACCGAAGGGCATGAGCGGGATCCGCAAAGCCATGGTGCTACACTGACCGACGCCAATGGTGAGTTCCGGTTGGAGATGCCGCAGATCGTGCCCGCCTTTGGCCAGCCGCACGGGCATCTGGCCTATGACAGCGGCGAGTTTGAGACGGTATTCCTGCGCCCGATCATGGCAAGTTCAAAAGACCGGACCCTTGCCGCGCATTTCGTCCTGCAACCCGCCTGATTTACGTGATCCGCAGCCTTTTGATCTGGGCGGCTGTGATCGCCGCCATAGCTGTGCCGCTGATTGCGGCGGCGCATAGCCCTTTATTGGCGTGGCGCGACCCAGTCTACATCGTGGCCGGGTTTGCCGGAGTGCTGAGTATGGGGCTGTTGTTGCTGCAACCCTTGCTGGCCGCGCGCGACTTGCCTGGATTACTGCCTTTGGCCAGCCGGCGCTGGCATCGACGGGTTGGCATCACTCTGATCATCGCCCTTGTGGTGCATGTGGGCGGCTTGTGGATCACCAGCCCCCCGGATGTTATGGATGCATTGCTGCTCGTCTCACCCACCCCGTTTTCAGTCTGGGGCGTCGTTGCGATGTGGGCCGCCTTCGCTGCCGCCTGTTTGGGCATCTTTCGGCAGCGTCTGGCCCTGCGGTACCGTATCTGGAGGCTGGGTCACACAGGGTTAGCCGCCATAACCATTGTCGGCAGTGTCGTGCATGCGATGCTGATTGAAGGGACGATGGAGATCATGACCAAAACCGCCCTCTGCGTTCTGGTTCTGTTGGCGAGCGTCCGAACGCTCGCCAGATTGCGTGTGTGGGATATCCGGCGGCGCAGTTAAACGCCCAGACACCAGCGCATGACCGCCTTTTGGGCATGCAGACGGTTTTCAGCTTCGTCAAAGATTACCGAGTTCGGTCCGTCCATGACCTCGGATGTCGCCTCTTCCTCGCGGTGCGCAGGCAGGCAATGCATGAACAGCGCATCCGGCTTGGCATGAGACATCAACTCGGTATTCACCTGATAGGGGCGCAGCAGGTTGTGACGACGCTCTTTGGCCGATTGGGAATCGTGCATCGAGACCCAAGTATCGGCCACGATCAGATCGGCATCTTCCACGGCTTTGTAAGGGTCACGCTCGACCACGATTTTCGAACCCTTCTGACGGGCGAACCCCATGAATTCTTCCTCGGGGTCGAACTGAGCGGGACCGGTGAAGGTCAGATCGAATCCGAACTGGCCCGCCGCATGCAGGAACGAGGCGCAGACGTTGTTGCCGTCTCCGGTCCAGACTACTTTTTTTCCTTTGATCGGCCCGCGATGTTCTTCAAAAGTCAGCACGTCAGCCATGATCTGGCAGGGATGCGTACGATCGGTCAGGCCGTTGATCACCGGCACGTCGGAATATTCAGCCATCTCGGTCAGGATGGTTTCATCGAACGTCCGGATCATGATCATGTCGACATAACGCGAAAGGACACGGGCCGTGTCAGCGATGGTTTCGCCGTGGCCCAGTTGCATGTCCTTACCCGACAACACCATGGTCTGCCCGCCCATCTGCCGTACGCCCACATCGAAGGACACGCGCGTTCGGGTCGAGGGTTTCTCAAAGATCAGTGCGACCATGCGGTCCTTGAGCGGCTTATCATCATCCTGCGCGGCTTTGGGGCGACCCAGACGGGCCTGTTTCATTTCGCCGGCCTGATCGATCATCGTCCGCAGATCGCCTGCATCGGTTTTGTGGATATCGAGGAAATGGTTCATATCGTTTCGCTTTTGGCTGTCGGTTGCCGGGGGCGCTGCCCCGGCCCCCCGGAGTACTTAGAAAAAGATGAGGATTACGCGGATTCGAGGCTGGCTTCGACTTGTACAGCAGCCTTGTCGAGGCGGATCAAGGCCTGAGCAATGTCATCCTCGGTCAGTGTCAGGGGCGGCAACAGGCGGATGACATTGTCGGCGGCGGGAACGGTGATAACCTCATTGCCATAGCCCGCGTTAACCACATCGGTATTGGTCGCCTTGCATTTCAAGCCCAGCATCAGGCCCGTACCGCGCACCTCTTCGAACACGTCGGGGTGATCGGCGATCAGGCCTTCGAGCTTCTGGCGCAGCATTCCCGCCTTGCGGTTCACGCCTTCAAGGAAAGCAGGCGTTGCCACCTGATCGATTACCGCGCAACCGACGGCGCAGCCCAGCGGGTTGCCCCCATAAGTCGAGCCATGGGTACCCGCGGTCATACCGCTGGCCGCGTCTTCGGTGGCCAGCACAGCGCCCAAGGGGAAGCCGCCGCCGATGCCTTTGGCAACCATCATAATATCGGGGGTAATACCTGCCCATTCGTGGGCAAACAGCTTGCCGGTGCGGCCAACGCCGCATTGCACCTCATCCAAAATCAACAACAGGCCATTGTCGTCGCATATCTGACGCAGGGTTTTGAGTTCCGCGTCGGGCACCGGACGGATACCGCCCTCACCCTGGATCGGTTCGATCAGAATCGCGGCTGTTTTGTCAGTAATCGCGTTGGTGACGCCGTCCAGGTCACCGAACGTGACATGTACAAAACCGGGAAGCAGCGGGCCAAAGCCCTTGGTCATTTTCTCGGACCCAGCAGCCGCGATGCCAGCCGACGACCGGCCATGGAATGAACCGTCAAAGGTGATGATCTCGACCCGTTCGGGTTGGTCTTTGTCATAGAAATACTTGCGAGCCATTTTCACGGCCAGTTCGCAGGATTCCGTGCCAGAGTTCGTAAAGAATACCGTATCGGCAAAGGTGTGCTCGACCAGCTTGTCCGCCAGCGCCTGTTGCTGAGGAATGTTGTACAGGTTCGAAACATGCCACAGCGCGTGCGCCTGTTCAGTCAGCGCATTGACCAGCGCCGGATGCGCGTGGCCCAGTGCGTTCACCGCAATCCCGGCACCAAGGTCAAGGAAACGTCGGCCATCCGCCTCGGTCAGCCAGGCGCCTTCGCCCTTTACGAAAGTCAGGGGCGCGCGATTGTAGGTCGGCAGAACGGACGGGATCATCGGATCATCCTTTTCGTTAGGTTAAGCCCCGTGAGTGATACACGAAGGCCGGATTCGTCAACAGATTTGGTGGGATTTGCGCGGATTTACAGCGCGCAATGGATCAAACAGGCCGGTTACGCAGTAATGCGTCGGCGTCGGAGTCGCAGGATATGTGCGTGTTTGATCATGCGGGGCCGTATAGCCGTGTGTTTGACTTCTGAAAACCCCGAATTTCCAAAATCAGAAACTTCACTTTGAAAATCAGCTTTTATCGCTTGCCATTTAGGGCGCAGTGACGCACCGCTGGGTCATGACACCCGCGCGCCAGAACCCTGCCCTTGCGGCTTTGCTGATCGTCACCGCCAGCGCCTTTCTGGCCGCCACCACACTTCTGGCCAAAGCGTTGGGTACGAATACCTTAGGCCCGGCGTTGCATCCGTTGCAGATCAGCCACGGGCGGTTCCTGTTCGCGTTTCTGGTGATCGTCAGCGCGGTGGGCGTGTTGCGCCCACGGTTAAGCCGCCCGCATTGGGGGTTGCATATTGGGCGGACGAGCTTTGGCTGGGTGGGGATTACGCTGATGTTCGCCTCGGTCGCGTTCATCCCGATCTCGGATGCCACTGCGATTTCCTTTTTGAACCCCGTCTTTGGCATGGTCCTGGCCATCCCGCTGTTGAAAGAGGGCGTTGGGCCGTGGCGCTGGCTGGCCGCTGCTGTTGCTCTGACCGGTGCATTGATCCTGCTGCGTCCGACACCGGCCAGCTTCCAACCTGCGGCGTTGCTTGCCCTGACGGCGGCGGCTGTGATCGGGATGGAGCTGATCTTTATCAAAAAGCTTTCGGGCCGTGAAATTCCCATCCAGATTCTGTTGATCAACAACGCGATGGGGCTGACCATCGCCTCGCTCGCCGTCAGCTTTGTGTTCCAGATGCCAACGCCCGAACAATGGATCGCGCTGGTGGCAATCGGGGTGCTGATGGCCTGTGCCCAAGCCTGTTTCGTCAACGGGATGGCGCGCGCGGATGCATCCTTTGTGGCTCCAATCAGCTATGCAACGCTGATCTTTGCCGCCTTCTATGACTTTGCGGTTTTCGGCGTTATCCCGGATGTGGTCAGCCAAATCGGTTCTGCAATCATTCTGACGGGCGGACTAATCCTTGTCTGGCGCGAGGCACGCGTCAGAATCGCCTAGCCCGGCGTTTTTTTGGGATTTCGGGATCCAAAACCTGCACCGTCATGCTTTCAGCCTGTATCCCTTTCGCAGCATCTGCCAGGTAATGGCGCAGACAATCAACGTTGCGCCACTGCAAACCGCGAAACCCAGTGCGGGTGAGCTGTCAGACACCCCGATCATGCCATTTCGCAACCCATCAATCAGGTAGAATACCGGGTTCACGTGGCTGAGGCGGTTGAGAACAGGTGGCAATGCCTCGACCGAATAGAATGTACCCGACAGGAAGGCCAGCGGCGTGACGATGAAATTGGTAATCGCCGCCATTTGATCGAACTTGTTGGCAAAAATTCCCGCAAACAGGCCCAACGCCCCCATGAAAGCACCGCCGAGAACAACAAACAGCAGCGCAATCAACGGGTTCCGCGGCACCAGCCCCAGCACCAGCGCCAGCGCAACGGCAACCACACAGGCGATAAGAACACCACGCACGATGCCTCCCGCCAGATAGCCCAACAGAATTTCCAACGGAGACAGTGGTGGCATCAACGTATCAACAATGTTGCCCTGTACCTTGGCAATCACCATCGAAGACGAGGTGTTGGCAAAAGCATTCTGAATCACGGTCATCATCATGATACCCGGCGCTAAAAAGGTCAGGAACGGCACCCCCATCACGTCGGGTCGGCTGGGGCCAATAGCGATGTTGAAGATCAGCAGAAACAGACCCGCGGTCACCAGCGGCGCCAACAGGGTCTGGGTCCAGACCGCCAGAAAGCGCAGGGTCTCGCGTTGGGCCAGTGTATAGAGACCCATCCAGTTGACCGCTCCGAAACGGTGTTCATTCGGCTCAAGGGGTATCCGCATCATCTGACCTCAACCTGATTCGAAGACTGCTTGTAACTCGGGGCGCAGTGATTAGAATAGGGGGCTGAGACGATTTCCCAAGGCGGCCCGAATCCGGGGCCGCTTTCCGCTTTTGAAAGGCAAATGATGTCCTGGACTGACGAGCGTGTAGAGCTGCTGAAGAAAATGTGGGGCGAAGGCCAGTCGGCCAGCCAGATCGCCAAGGAACTGGGTGGGGTGACCCGCAACGCCGTAATCGGCAAGGTGCACCGTCTGGGCCTGTCGAACCGTGCCACCGGTGCATCCCCGGCCAAGGCCGAGCCCAAGGAAAAACCGACCCCCGCGCCCAAGGCCGAGGCCAAGCCGAAACCGACACCCAAAACCGAACCGGCCCGCCCGGCCCCCGCACCTGCGGCCGAGGCCAAGCCCGCCGTGCCTGCCCGCCGCCAGATCATTCCGGCCGGTCAGCCGCTGCCACCGCAGCCTTCGGCCAATGAAATCAGCCCCGAGGCCCTGGCCAAGGTCAATGAGATCGAGAAGAAGGCCAAGAAACTGACGTTGATGGAACTGACCGAGAAGACCTGCAAATGGCCCGTCGGCGACCCCGCGACCGAGGATTTCTGGTTCTGCGGCCTGCCTGTGGAAGCCGGCAAACCTTATTGTGAGGCGCATGTGGGCGTGGCCTTCCAACCCATGAGCTCGCGCCGCGACCGTCGGCGGTAAGGAAGATGCGCCAGGATCCGACTGTACTGGAGGATGCCTGGCTGAAACGGGCAAAACGCTTGTTGGCGCTGGCCGAAACCGGCCAGCATTTCACCAAAGACCCATTTGATCGCGAACGCTATGACGAGATCGCAGCCATGGCCCGCGCCATGCTGGCCGATTTGGGCCGGGTGCCCCTATCGCGGATCGAGGGGCTGATCTCGAATCATGCCGGTGGTTATGCCACGCCCAGCATCGACATTCGCGGCGCTGTAATCCGTGATGGCAGCATTCTGCTGGTCCGCGAACGACTAGACGGGCTGTGGGCCATGCCGGGTGGTTTTGCAGACATTGGCAGCTCTCCAGCGGAAAATATGGAACGTGAAATCTGGGAAGAGGCTGGGCTGCAGGTCCGTGCCAGACACCTCTATGCTCTGCGCCACAAGGCACGGCATCCCTACCCGCCGGATTCCCGAGATTTTTATAAACTTTTCTTCCTGTGCGATGAGGATGGCACGGACGCCCCGCAGCCGGGTGCCGAGACCAGCGACGCGGCCTTCTTTCCCCCGGACAAAATACCTGCACTATCTTTGGCCCGAAATATTCACGCGGATGTCACAGCAGCGTTCCGCGCCCATTCAACAGACCAATCCCAAACTCTGTTCGATTGACCTATTGCGCCGGGTGCGAGGACGAATCCGGCATCGGTACCCAACCCGGCAGTTCATCGGGGGCGACCGAGACATGCAGTTGCTCGGACTGGTCCATCCCGACTTTGCGATGCTTGCGCAGCAGGAAAACCTTGCCCCACCCCCGCCAGGTCCCGACCGAAGTTGCAGTAGTTGAAGTTGGGAACCGGTCGCGCCAGCCTTCGGGCAGCGGCAATCCATGCTGCTCGGCCTTGTCCAGCATCCAGATCAGGGAAATATTGCTGAGGGGACGCGCCTCTTCAAACCCGTTCAATTGCCCGCCCACGTCGCCATGTGTGCCACGGAACCAGACCTGTTCAACGTGGCCCTTAAACTCGGGCGTACATTTCCACAGAACCGGCTCGTACACCTCGCGCGTCTCGTCCAGCGCCATAGCGTGATAGCCATGCCGGGTGGCGGGGCCAAGTTCATGGTTGTGAAACGCGTGCTTATCTTCGGCCCAGCGCCACAGCAGCGGAAGACGCAGGCCCAACGCCTTGACGGTGTCCCAGACACCGATCATTTCAATTGCGAGCTCGTCATGACAGAATTTTTGGCGGAACTCACAGGCTGCCTCGCCGCTAGGCGTACATTCATAGTGGCGATAGGCCTGCTTGATGTTGCGCTCGGTTGCGTGTTCGGCCTTGAGCAGACCGATCATGTCGATCACGCCCGCAAGGCTGCGCACGCCGTAAGCGCCGCGCGAATAGCCGATGAAAAATATCTTATCACCAGGTTTGTAGCGTGACGCCAGATAGCCATAGGCCCGCCGGATTTGCCGATTGATGCCGCGCCCCATCATCACGTCCAGAGAGGTTTTCCAGCTTTCCCACTGCACACCGGATTCGTAAAAGACCGAGACCTTGCCGCCCATCTCGCGGCACAGATGGTAGGTCTGACCCGCATGAGTTTCAAACCCCGGCTCCAACGTCGACATGGTGCCGTCAAGGATAATGACATGACTAATAGGTTCACGGTGCAGCGCCTCGGCCGAATGTTCGGACCGCAAAGGCCGTCCGAGCCATCCAAGTATCTTTTTACTTAGCCGTGACAGAACCATGCGTCAGCAATTCCCAAACTCTTAGGGGTGTGAATGGCATATCCGCCTGCCGTACCCCATGTTCCCAAAGCGCGTCCTGCACCGCGTTCGCCACAGCGGCCAGCGCGCCCACGGTGCCGGCCTCTCCGCATCCCTTCATACCCATTGGGTTCGAAGTTGACGGAACCGGCGCCGAGGTAAACTTTATCATGGGTATCTCAGACGCACGGGGCAAGGCGTAGTCCATCAACGAAGCCGTGAGCAGTTGCCCCTGCGCATCATGCTCAACACGCTCGGAAAGGGCTTGACCAATGCCCTGCGCCACGCCGCCATGCACCTGCCCCTCGGCCAACATCGGGTTAATAAGATTGCCGAAATCGTCAACTACGGTGTAGCGGTCGACCCATGTTTCGCCGGTGAAACAATCAATAACGATTTCGGCAACATGTGCGCCATTCGGATAACTGCGTGCGTCCAGCGTAATGCGCGCCTCATGTTGCAGAAGATCGGTTCGGCCATCGGCGCGGGCCATCTCGGCCGCTTCGATCAATGTAGGCGTCAGGTTTGACCCTGGCGCGCGGAATGTTTCGTGATCAAAATTCACGTCAGCCTCCTCGACGCCCATCTTATCGGCCAGATAAGGCGCGAATGCGGCGATCATGACGTCGATTGTGGCCAGGGTGGCCGTGTTTTGGACTGTAACGGACCGCGATCCTCCTGTCCCTCCTCCGGCAGGTAACTGATCGCTGTCCCCCTGGATGACATTGATCTGATCCAACGGAACTCCGATCTGATCCGACAAAAACTGGGTATAGGCCGTCTCATGGCCCTGGCCGTTTGATTGCGTCCCCACATAGAGGTTCACGGTGCCATCTTCGCAGAATGCGATCTTTGCGTTCTCGGAAGGGTCGCCCAAAATACTTTCGATATAGTAACAGATGCCCTGCCCCCGGATCAGGCCGCGTTCGGCATCAGCCGCCTTACGGGCAGCAAAACCTAATGTCTGTTCACTCGCGCGGCTCAGGACCATGTCGAAATCGCCGACGTCATAGACCTCACCAGTCGTCGTTTTGTAAGGAAAAGCTTCAGGCCGGATGAAGTTTTTGCGCCTCAACTCCCACGGATCGACGCCCAATTCACGCGCGGCGCGGTCCATAGCCCGTTCAAGCACATAGATAGCCTCAGGCCGACCAGCGCCGCGATAAGCGTCCACCTGCGTTGTGTTGGTAAAGAACCCTTCGACCCGCAGATAAGAGGTCTGCACATCATAGGCCCCCATCAGAACTTTGCTGAACAGATTTGTCTGGATTGCCTGACCGAAATGACTGTTATAGGCCCCAAGATTGACCTTGCTATGCACGCGGTAAGCGGTAATTCGGTGGTCTTCATCAAAAGCCAGCTCAGCCAGCGAAGTCAGGTCGCGCCCATGGTGATCAGACAGCATCGCCTCAGATCGGTCCGACATCCAGTGAACGGGTTGGCCCAGTTTCATCGCGGCGACAGCGACACAGAAATACTCGGGATACGGCATCACCTTCATGCCAAACCCACCGCCCACGTCGGGCGTGGTGACCCTAATGAATTCAGGTTCCAGCTTCAGCTTCTGCGCCAATTGCCCGCGCATCGCCCAGACGCCCTGCCCGCTATAGGCAAAGTGCAGCCGCCCGTCGGACCAAGCAGCCTGACAGCCGCGCGGCTCAATCGATGTAACGATCACCCGGTTATCCGCAACGTTCAGTTGCACTCTGTGCGCGGCGTCCTGAAAGGCCGCCTCGGTCGCTGCCTCATCCCCCATGCCCCAGTCAAAGGCACGGTTGTCAGGAGCTTCGATGTGCAGCGGCTCGCCGCCCATCTCCAGGTCAAGCTTGGCGGGCAGATCCTCGGTTTCCATCCAGATCAACTCGGCCGCATCACGGGCCTGTATCTGCGTTTCGGCGATGACCACCGCGACCGGCTCACCGACAAAACGCACGCGGTCCTTGGCCAGCATGTGGCGATCCGGCGCCGCCGCTTTCGAGCCGTCCCGGTTCGACACAAGCGCCGCGTTTAAAACCGTGTCGATCCCGGCCTCAGTCAGTTCGTCCAGCGCCATGACCTGCCGCACGCCATTCGCCTCACGCGCGGCATCCAGATCCAGCGCGGTGATCCGCCCATGCGCAACCTGGCTGCGAAAAAACGCCGCAAACAGGGCGTCGCCGGGCACAGCATCGTCGATGTATAGCCCCTTCCCGGTTAGAAACCGCTGATCCTCGGTCCGTTTGACCGGCTGACTTTTTCCGAACTTGTCCATTGGATGCTCCTGCCTCGGCCTGTAGGGGCGACTTTAGGCTGCACCGGTTCGTTGTCCAGAGTACCCGCAGACCCTTCCCCTTCCCCTGCGCATTCGTTATTGCAGGCGCTGACCCAAGATTGATGACGCAGGACGCACCCCATGGTGATGGAAAAGACATTCAACGCGGCCGAGGCTGAGGCCCGCATTTACGAGACCTGGGAACAGGCCGGAGCCTTCAAGGCAGGCGCAAACAAATCGCGCGACGAAAGCTTTACCATCATGATCCCGCCGCCCAACGTGACGGGCGCGCTACACGTGGGCCACGCCTTCAACAACACGCTGCAGGACATTCTGATCCGCTGGCACCGTATGCGTGGCTTCGACACGCTGTGGCAACCGGGTCAGGACCACGCCGGTATCGCCACCCAGATGCAGGTGGAAAAGATGCTGGCTGCGACCCAACAGCCCGGACGGCGCGAGTTGGGCCGTGAGAAGTTCCTTGAGAAAGTCTGGGAATGGAAAGGCGAATACGGCGGCACGATCATCGAGCAGTTGAAGCGTCTGGGCTCATCCTGCGACTGGTCGCGCAATGCCTTCACTATGGCCGGTGCGGCGGGCGATCCACGCACGGGGCACGAGAACTCCGCCAATTTCCATGACGCAGTCATCAAGGTCTTCGTCGACATGTACGAAAAGGGCCTGATCTATCGCGGCAAGCGACTGGTCAACTGGGACCCGCATTTCGAGACCGCGATCTCGGACCTTGAAGTCGAGAATATCGAGGTCGCGGGTCATATGTGGCACTTCAAATACCCCTTGGCGGGCGGTGAAACATATGAGTATTTGGAAAAAGATGAAGATGGAAATGTGACTTTCCGCGAGGAGCGCGACTATATCTCGATCGCCACCACGCGGCCCGAAACCATGCTGGGCGACGGCGCGGTTGCTGTTCATCCGTCGGATGAACGTTACGCGCCAATCGTCGGTAAACTATGTGAAATCCCGGTTGGTCCGAAAGAACACCGCCGTCAGATCCCGATCATCACCGACGACTACCCTGATCCTGATTTCGGCTCGGGCGCGGTGAAGATCACCGGTGCGCATGACTTCAACGACAACATGGTTGCCAAGCGCGGCGGCATTCCGATGTACCGTCTGATGGACACCAAAGGCGCGATGCGGGCCGATGGCGCCCCTTACGCAGACGAAGCAGGGAAAGCGCAGGAATACGCGCGAGGGCGCAAATTTACCGAGAACGAAATTGACGCAATCAACCTTGTCCCTGATCACCTGCGTGGCCTCGACCGGTTCGAGGCGCGCGCGAAAGTGGTCGAAGAAATCACCGCCGATGGACTGGCCGTCATGTGCCGCGCCGATGACGCACGTCTGGGTTCGACCGCGCTGAAGCCCGAGCATGAAGGTGCCGACAGGCTGGTCCCGCTGGTCGAGAGCAAACCAATCATGCAGCCCTTCGGCGACCGCTCGAAAGTTGTCATCGAACCGATGTTCACCGACCAGTGGTTCGTCGACGCCGAAAAGGTTGTCGGCCCCGCGCTGGACGCGGTCAAAGACGGCACGGTCAAGATCATCCCCGAGTCAGGCGAGAAGACTTATTACCACTGGTTGGAAAACATCGAGCCTTGGTGCATCTCGCGTCAGCTGTGGTGGGGGCACCAGATTCCGGTTTGGTATGGGATCGACCTGTCCGCAGAAGGGTTCAAAGACGACGAGAACGACGGCGATCTTGATCTGGTCGAGTTGGGTCGTTTGCTGAACGAAGGCGGCATGCTGCACCGTGGCAATGTCATGGAATGCGCGGCGAGCCTTGAGGATGTCACGGAAAAATTCCTCGACGACAATGCCAACATCCCCAGCCCGTTGAGCCACGCGACCGTTATCGAAGTCGAAGACAAACAGGAAGCGATCCATCAGTTCGCTGAAAGCCTTGCTCAATACGCTGTCGACCAAGACCCGACCAAGCTTGTCTATCCGGTGTGGCGCGACCCCGACGTCCTCGACACCTGGTTCTCTTCCGGCCTATGGCCCATCGGCACCCTGGGCTGGCCCGAGCAGACCGAGGAACTGGAGCGCTACTTCCCCACAGATGTGCTGATCACCGGCTTCGATATCTTGTTCTTCTGGGTCGCCCGGATGATGATGATGCAGCTGGCCGTGGTCGATCAGATCCCGTTCCACACCGTCTACCTGCACCAGCTCGTCCGCGACGAGAAGGGCAAGAAGATGTCCAAAACCACCGGCAACGTCATCGACCCGTTGGAGATCGTCGACGAATTCGGCGCTGACGCGCTGCGTTTCACCAACGCCTCGATGGCGGCGATTGGCGGCGTGCTGAAACTGTCCCGCGAGCGCATCACCGGTTATCGCAACTTTGGCACCAAACTGTGGAACGCCGTCCGCTTTGCCGAGATGAACGAGGTCTTCACCGACGCCGTGCCGCAACTGGACGTAGCCGACTTGAAACCCAAAGCCGCCGTCAACCGCTGGATCATCGGCGAAACCGCCCGTGTGCGGGCCGAGGTCGACGCGGCGCTGGAAAGCTACCGATTCAACGACGCGGCCAATGGGCTCTATGCCTTTGTTTGGGGCAAGGTCTGCGACTGGTATGTGGAACTCTCTAAGCCTTTGTTGCAAGGCGATGACGCCGAGGCGCAAGCCGAAACCCGCGCCACAATGCGCTGGGTTCTGGATCAGTGCATGGTCCTGCTGCACCCGATTATGCCTTTCATCACCGAAGAACTGTGGGGTCTAACCGGCAACCGCGCCAAGATGGTCGTCCACGCCGACTGGCCGACTTACGCCGCCGCCGACCTGATCGACGCCGATGCGGATCGTGAGATGAACTGGGTAATTTCGGTGATTGAAAATACTCGCTCGGCCCGTGCGCAGATGCGGGTTCCCGCAGGGCTCTATGTGCCGATGTTGGTGACCGAGATCGACGCCCACGGACAGGCAGCGTGGGACCGCAACGAGGCGCTGATCAAGCGTCTCGCACGGATCGACAGCCTGACCAAGGTCGACGACCTACCCAAAGGAACGATTTCCATTGCCGCACCGGGCGCCACTTTCGGCCTGCCACTGGCGGATATCATCGACATCGGTGCTGAAAAGGAACGGCTGGAAAAAGCCAAGGGCAAGTTGGCTAAAGAACTGGGCGGTCTGCGTGGACGTCTGAACAACCCGAAATTCGTGGCCTCGGCCCCGGAGGAGGTTGTTGCCGAAGCCAAGGCCAATCTCGCCGCCCGCGAAGAGGAAGAAGAAAAGCTGAACGAGGCGCTGGCCCGCCTGGCCGAAATCGCCTAATATTCATCTTTTCAAAAATACTCAAATCCCAAACCCCGCCGCGTATGCCACGGTGGGGTTTACTTTTGCACACACAGCCCTTGCCCCCACTCGCAAGCCCTTGCTAGCAAAGGCGGATATAACCCCGAGGTCTCAGATGGCACGCGCATTCCCTCCGATCCAAACCATCTCAACCGGGCTGGTGGTCGCCATTGTCGGGTTCTTCAGCTCTTTCCCTATCGTGTTGCAGGGACTGGCGGCCATGGGGGCCTCGGCGCAGGAATCCGCGTCGGGCCTGATGATGGCGGCCATTGCCATGGGAGTGACGGCCATCGGTCTCAGCTTGTGGTACCGGCAACCCATCAGCGTTGCGTGGTCCACTCCGGGCGTTGCGTTGTTGGCCGTGTCCGCGATGCCTGCAGCAGGGTTTTCTGACGCGGTCGGCGCGTTCCTGTGTGCAGGCGCGCTAACCGTGCTTGCAGGACTCTGGCGACCTTTGGGACGGCTGGCGTCGGCCATCCCGACAACGCTGGCCCAAGCAATGCTTGGCGGCGTTCTGCTGCCCCTGTGTATCCAGCCTTTCAAGGCCGCGGTCGAGCTCCCGTGGCAAGCTTTGCCGGTAATCCTGACCTGGTTCATCGCCGGGCGGATCAACCGGTTGTTTGCGGTTCCGGCGGCGGTCGTCGCAGCGGCGATTGTTGTGATTCTGAACGCGGGCGACACGTCGGTCACCCCAACCCATCTGGTGGCCGCACCGGTCTGGACAATCCCGAGTTTCTCACTGGCCTCGGCCATCGGTATTGGATTGCCTCTGTTTATCGTCACCATGGCCACACAGAACATCCCCGGCATCGCGGTGATGCGCAGCTTTGGCTACACACCCGCCCCCGGCAGGTTGTTCTCTTCAGTCGGCGCAGCCAGCATCCTGTCGGCCCCGTTCGGGGCGCCTGCCACCTGCCTGGCCGCGATCACAGCCGCCATGTGTTCGAATGAGGACAGTCACCCAGACCCGGCCCAACGGTATTGGTCGGCGGTGATGGCAGGCGTATTCTATTGCCTGTTTGGTGTATTTGCGGTGGCCATCACCGGGTTTGCCGTACATGCTGATCCGCTGCTGATGGGCACCCTGACAGGGATTGCGTTGATCGGAGTGCTTGCCAACGCCACCCACGCAGCGCTTGATGTTTCAGCGGAGAGGGAAGCCGCTATTTTGACATTTGCCATCACCGCTTCAGGTATCTCGGTCTTTGGTCTGGGCTCGGCAGTCTGGGGTTTGCTGGCTGGTGGCATTGCGTATCTGGTCACGAAGCGAATTCGCTAGCGGTGCTCACTCGGCTTGGGATATAGTTTGACCATGCTCGGATCGCTTGGAAAACTGATCGAACGCCAGATCAAAAAGGCACAGGCCGAGGGCCAGTTGCAGGGGCTCGAGGGTGAAGGCAAACCTTTGCCGGATCGGTCGGGTGAGGCGCAGAGTGATCCGGCCATCGCCGCTGGGCACCGGATCATGGCGCAGGCCGGTGTGCTGCCGGAAGAGTTCGAGATCAGGAAAAAGCTTGATGCCGCCCGAAAGGATTACGCCGAGTTGACCGATGCAGATGCACGTAAAGCTGCCATGGCGCGCATCGCCGATTTGGAGATGCGGTACAACATGGCCCGAGATGCGCGACGGGCCTTTATGCGCTAGCTACTTGAATTCAGGTTTTCGCCCCTGCATCTGCGCCATCACAACCTCCATCTGATCAGGTTTTCCGATCAGTTCGACCTGTTCGGCGGATTCTTCCAACAGAACCTCGGCGCGGGTCTTGGTTTCGGCCACTTCGATCAGGCGCTTGGCGGCGCGAATGGCCGAGGGACTTTTGCCCGCGATGTCTTCGGCCAGCGCCAATGCCTCGGTCAGTGGATCGTCTGACAGTTTCGTCACCAACCCCCAGTCCGCCGCCTGCTGCGCGCCGATGGGACGCGCGGTGTAGGTCAGCAGGCGCAGTACGTCCGAGCGCACCAGATGTGGCAGTAAAACCATCCCACCCATGTCGGGAATAATGCCCCACTTCATCTCCATCACCGCCAGCTTGGCGTCGGGGTGTGCGATGCGAATATCCGCGCCCAGCGCGATTTGCAGCCCGCCACCATAAGCAACGCCCTGAATGGCGCAGATCACCGGAACTGGCACACGCCGCCAGATCAGGGCAAGTTCTTGCATTTCATTCGCATCCCTGTGGCTGCGGGACATCAGCCACTCAGTCGGGTCCATATGCGCCATCTTGGCAAAGCTGGCCATATCAAGCCCGGCGCAAAAACTCTTGCCCTCGCCCGACAGGACCACGGCGCGTGCGTCCGAGGCTGCGACCTCTTGCCCTGCAGACAGCAACGCCTTGATCATCGCGTCGTCCAGCGCGTTCATCTTGTCGCCGCGCGTCAGCGTGACATGGGCGATGTGGTCTTTGTACTCGACGGATACGCGGGTCATGCGGGCCTCCTGATCTTGTTGACCCAACCATGCCCGGAAGGTCTGCCAAGTTCCACCTCAACGTTGGGGCACTTCTGGCTGCGCGTCGCAGATGGTTGCCTGACGGGGGGGCATGGGGTTATCTCGCACCATGACTGACCCACGCTATACTCCGCTTGCCCTGTCACTGCCTGCAACCGTGCCCTTTGTCGGGCCGGAAACGCAGGAACGTCAGCGCGGCGCGCCCTTTGTCGCCCGGCTGGGGGCGAATGAAAGCATCTTTGGCCCCTCCCCCCGCGCTATCGAGGCGATGGCAGCAACGAACATCTGGAAATATGGTGACCCCGAAAGTCACGAACTGCGACATGCACTGGCCGATCATCACGGTGTAAAGCCGGAAAACATCGTGGTCGGAGAAGGCATTGATGGCCTGCTGGGTTACCTTGTGCGGTTGCTGGTTGGCCCCGGCGATACAGTTGTGACCTCGGACGGGGCGTATCCGACCTTCAACTACCACGTGGCCGGGTTTGGCGGCGCGTTGCACAAGGTGCCCTATCGTGACGATCACGAGGACCCCGAGGCGCTGTTTGCCAAAGCCATCGAGGTGGACGCAAAACTGGTCTATCTGGCGAACCCCGACAACCCAATGGGCAGTTGGCATAAAGGCGCGGATATCCTGGCCGCGATGGAGGCCCTGCCTGCGGGATGCCTGCTGGTGCTGGACGAAGCCTATGTGGAATGCGCGCCAGAAGGCACCGCAGCCCCGGTTTCAGCCGATGATCCGCGTGTGATCCGAATGCGCACATTTTCCAAGGTGTATGGCATGGCCGGGGCGCGGGTTGGCTATGCGATCGGCGCGCCGGGATTGATCGAAGCTTTCAACAAGGTCCGCAACCATTTCGGAATGAACCGGGCTGCACAAGCGGGGGCCTTGGCGGCCTTGCAGGATGCCAACTGGCTGTCGCAAGTTCAGGCACAGATCGCTACGGCACGCGACCGGATCGGCCAGATCGCACGAGAAAACGGGTCGGTACCCTTGCCCTCGGCCACCAATTTCGTGGCGATTGATTGCGGTGGCGATGGAGCGTTTGCCAAAGCGGTGCTTGAGGGGTTAGTGGCGCAAGGGATATTTGTGCGCATGCCCTTTGCCGCCCCACAGAACCGTTGTATTCGCGTCAGCTGTGGTACGGTTACGGATCTGGATGCCTTTGCTGCAGCTCTGCCAAAGGCGCTGGCCACTGCGAAGGCCACGATTTGACCCGGGCTTTGGAGGGTTCAGCGGCCAACGCGGCAGCTGCGGCCTCAAGCGCACCCGAGCCGCGCGGGATGTTCAGGGCGGCCATGGCGGTTTCCACCCCTCCCAGCATCGCCATGACCATCTGGCCGTTCACGTGGCCCATATGCCCCAGACGGAAACAGCTGTTCTGATCCTCCATGCCCAGCCCAATGCCAAGGGTCAGGCCCAGCTGGCGCTCGGTATACTGGCGCAGTGGTGTTCCCCGCCCATCGGTCAGACGCAAGGCGGTAACCGCGTGGCTGCGATGGCCGGGGTTGGATACGTTTATCTCAAGTGCGCCACCTTCTGCCCAGACCTCGCATGCCGCCCAGATGGCCTTGGCGAGGTGATCATGGCGAGCCCAGACATTCTCGGTCCCTTCAGCATGGATCATGTCGAGCGCTGCCCGCAGACCATACAGATGATGCGTCGGCGCGGTGCCGTTGAAGTATTGGTAAAACACCTGCGGGTTCACACGCGGCTGCCAGTCCCAGTATTGCGAGACGCGCGGCATCGTTGCCCGTTTGGCTTGTGCCTTGTCATTGAAGAACACAAAACCCACGCCCGCCGGGGTCATCAACCCCTTTTGGCAGGCCGACACCATGACATCGACGCCCCAGGCATCCATCTCGAACCGATCACAGCCCAGCGAGGCGATACAGTCCGCCATCAACAACGCCGGGTGGTTCAGATCGTCCAGCAACGCCCGCAACGCCGGGATATCGTTGCGGATCGAACTGGACGTGTCCACATGCACCGCCAGCACGGCCTTGATTTGATGAGCCGTGTCAGCACGCAGGCTATCGGCGATGCGATCCATATCCCAAGGCGAGGATGCACCGAAATCGATCAGCTCGACCTCGGCGCCAACTCCGCGCGCCATCTCGGCCCATCCGTGGGTGAACAGGCCCGAGGCCGGGGCAAGCACCGTTTCCCCCGCTGCAATGACGTTGGAAAGGGCGGCTTCCCAAGTGCCATGGCCGTTGGCAATATAGATGGCGACGTTGTGATCCGTGCCCGCCACGCGTTTCAGATCGCGTGTCAGGGTCGGCACCATCTCGATCAGCTCGCCGTCATAGATGTTAGGTGACGGGCGGTGCATGGCCTGAAGCACAGCGTCAGGCATGACCGAGGGTCCGGGAATCGCCAGATATTCGCGCCCCTGCGCAAGAGAAAGATGGTTTGTCATGGGATCAACCTGTTTGAATTGACGCCCAACCTAGCGCAGCAAAAAGCCGCGTCAATCCATCAGCTTTAAGGCGTCACGCGCAAGGGCTTCGATCCCGGCCCAATCACCGCCCTGCACCATCTGTTTGGGCGCAACCCAGCTGCCGCCAGCGCAGGCGACATTCGTCAACGACAGGTAATCGCTGGCATTGGCTGGCGAAACACCACCCGTCGGACAGAACGTGATCTGCGGCAGCGGTGCGCCGATGGCTTTCAACGCGGGCGCGCCGCCAGACGCCTCGGCGGGGAAGAACTTCAGCATGTCATAGCCTTTTTCCAGCAGGCGCATCGCCTCGCTGGCCGTGGCCGCGCCGGGCAGCAGAGGCAGGCCTTCGGCCTCACACGCTGCAATCAATACGTCTGTTGCGCCGGGCGAAACACCGAACTGCGCGCCCGCCTCTTTTGCGGCGCGTACGTCTTCGGGGGTGACCAGCGTGCCTGCGCCCACCACCCCACCGGGCACCTGCGCCATAGCCCGGATGGCATCCAGTGCCGCCGGAGTGCGCAAGGTCACCTCCAGGGCGGGCAAGCCACCTGCCACCAACGCCTCGGCCAAAGGCCGGGCTTGCGTGGCATCATCGACGACCAGAACCGGAACGATAGGTGCCAGCCCGCAGATTTCGCGGGTTCGTTGGGTTTTTTTCATGAAGATTACACTCCGAAAATGCTAGCACCCGCGTCGGCAGAACCGACGTTGTTGCGAAATACGGCGAACAGATCCCGTCCGACCCCGTGCTGATTGGCGGACAGATCCACAGTGACCGGGGCGCGGTCCAGCACACCCGGAGTGAGGATTTCCAATTCGCCTTTCACTGCGTCAACGCGCAGCACATCACCATCCTGGAGATAGGCAATTGCACCACCCTCCAGCGCCTCGGGGCAGACATGGATCGCGGCGGGAACCTTGCCCGAGGCACCTGACATACGGCCATCCGTGACCAACGCCACCTTTTGGCCCCTGCCCTGGAGGATCGCCAGGATTGGCGTCAGTGAATGCAATTCGGGCATGCCATTGGCCTTTGGTCCCTGGAAGCGGACCACAACGATCACGTCCCCGGTGAAGTCGCCCGCCTTGAAGGCCGCCTTGACCTCGGCCTGATCATGGAAAACACGCACGGGTGCTTCGACGATCTGATGTTCGGGCGCGACTGCGGAAACCTTCATGACGGCGGTGCCCAGATTGCCAGTCAGGCGTGACAGTCCACCTGTAGGCTGGAACGGGTCCTTGGCGGGGCGGACGATCTTGTCATTCAGACTGTGGCCCGCGCCCTCTTCCCAAACCAGATCGCCGTCTTTCAGCTTGGGTTCCTTAGTGTAATTGTGCAGGCCCTGCCCTGCGACTGTCAGGGTGTCCGGGTGCAAAAGCCCATCGTCGAGCAGCGTGCCGATGCAATACCCCAAACCACCAGCCGCGTGGAAATGGTTCACATCCGCCAAACCGTTGGGATAGACCCGCGCGACCAGTGGGACAACGGCGGAAATATCGGAAAAATCCTGCCAATCCAAAACGATACCACCCGCCCGTGCCATTGCGATTAGGTGGATCAGCAAGTTGGTCGAGCCACCGGTAGCCATCAGCCCGACGATGCCATTCACGAAGGCTCGCTCATCCAACACCTGATAAACCGGCGTGTAGTTATTGCCCAACGCACTGAGTGACAGGGCACGGCGCGCACCCTCTTCGGTCAAGGCATCCCGCAGCGGCGTGTTCGGATTGATGAAGCTAGAGCCCGGCAGATGCAGCCCCATGAACTCCATCAGCATCTGGTTGGTGTTGGCGGTACCGTAGAAGGTACAGGTGCCGGGGCCGTGATAAGCAGCCATTTCGGCGGCCATAAGTTCATCGCGGCCAATTTCTCCGGCAGCGAATTTCTGGCGCACCTTGGCCTTTTCATCATTGGGCAGGCCGCTGGTCATCGGGCCTGCGGGCAGGAACACGGCGGGCAAATGGCCGAAGGCCTGCGCCCCAATTATCAGACCGGGAACAATCTTGTCGCAAACGCCAAGGAAAACAGCTGCGTCGTAGGTATTGTGGCTCAGTGCGACGCCCGTGGCCAACGCAATCACATCGCGCGAAAACAGCGACAGCTCCATCCCGGCCTCGCCTTGGGTGACGCCGTCGCACATGGCAGGTACACCACCTGCAACTTGCGCAGTGCCACCGGCAGTGCGGATCGCATCGCGGATCAGGCCAGGGTAGCGTTCAAACGGCTGGTGAGCTGAAAGCATGTCGTTATAAGCGGTAACAATACCAAGGTTTCCGGCGGCGCCGGTCGCCATCGCCTGTTGATCTGTCCCCGCCCCAGCATAAGCATGGGCCTGACCGCTGCAGGACAGATGCGCGCGAGCCGGGCCTTTGGATTTGGCCTGTTCCATCCGTTCCAGATGCGGGCCACGCAGGTCGGCGCTGCGGTCGATGATCCGCTGGGTGACGTCAGTGATAACAGAATGAACCATGGTTAACCTCCGATCTGACGCCAGCGACGTCCGTCGCGGTGCATCAGCATCAATGCTTCTTCGGGGCCCGAACTGCCCTGATCATAGCGTGCCGGGCGATTGCCGTGATCTTCCCAGCCTTGAATGATGGGATCGACCCAGGCCCAGGCGGCTTCGGCCTCGTCACCGCGCATGAACAGGGTCTGGTCGCCACGTATGACGTCCATAATCAGCCGCTCATAGGCATCCGGCGCGCTGGCCTCGACGCCCAAAGCGTCGGCAAAACTCATGTCCAGCGCCACATCAGACAGGCGGAACCCGCCTGGGCCTGGATCTTTAATGGTGGTGCGCAGGGTGATGCCCTCGTCGGGTTGCAGGCGGATCACCAGCACGTTCCCGTGCAGCGGGCCAACATTCGGAAAGATCGTATGCGGCGGGTCACGAAAGAACACGGCAATCTCGGATTCCCGCGCCCGCAGCCGCTTGCCGGTGCGCAGATAGAACGGAACACCCGCCCACCGCCAGTTGCCCAGATGTACCTTCAGCGCGATGAAGCTTTCCGTACGACTGCCGGGGTTGCCAACGTGATCGACATAACCACCCTGCCCGTGTTCGGCGCGGTATTGGCCGCGCGCGATATCTTTCTGCTCAACAGGCTCCAACGCTTCGATCACTTTGACCTTTTCATCGCGCACAGCGTTGGGCGCAAATTTCGACGGCGGCTCCATCGCCGTCAGACACAAAAGCTGTACCAAGTGGTTCTGAATCATGTCCCGCATGGCACCGGACTGGTCATAATAAGCGCCGCGTCCTTCAACGCCCACAGTTTCAGCAACCGTGATCTGCACGTGGTCAATATGGGTCGAGTTCCATAGCGGTTCGAACAGAGAATTGGCAAAACGCAGGGCCATCAGGTTCTGAACCGTCTCTTTACCCAGATAGTGGTCGATCCGGTAAATCTGGTGTTCTTCGAAGCAGGTACGCAGCCCCTCGTTCAACGCTTTGGCGGATGCCAGATCATGACCAAAGGGTTTTTCCACCACGATGCGGCTGTCTGATGTGGCCAACCCGTGTTGGTTCAGCCGGTGCGCAATGCCCGAAAACAAGCCAGGCCCCACCGACAAATAGAACGCACGCACGACGTCAGGGCGCAATGCTTTGGCCAAATTCGACCAGCCGGCATCGCCGGACGCATCAACAGGGACATACGAGACCCGGCTTAGAAAGCGATCCAGAACGTCCTTTTTGAATTCCGGCGCAAACTCCGCCATCGAGGCGCGTATCTGATCGCGGAATGCATCACTGTCCATGTCCGATCGCGCCGAACCGATGATGCAGGCGTCCTCGGGCATCTGCCCGACCTCAAAGCGGTGATATAGGCCCGGTAGAATCTTGCGTTGAGCCAGATCGCCGGTCGCACCGAACAGCACCAGATCGAACGGGTTAACCGGAATTACGCGTGAAACCATCAAAGGGCTCCTTCAGTTCTACCTCTGCCAACATAGCACCAGAAAGTCGCAGCACTTGTGGTCTGAGTGATGTTATCGCTAACATTTGCAAATTGCATAGGCAATGCAGATGCAGAAAGCAAGCCCGGATTTGGGATGTCAGCCCTGATTGCGCAGCCACTCCATGACAGCGGGGCGCACCGATTGCTCACCCCGGTGCCGAGCATCCGCGATGATCTTGCGCAAAGATTGCAGATCGGCCCGCAGCAACACGCTTTTGACCGGACCGATCGAGGCCGGACGCATGGACAGTGTCCGAATACCCATCGCGGCCAGGCACAGCGCCTCAACCGGGCGACCGGCATCCTCGCCGCAGAACGAAAGCGGCGTATTGGAGGAGTTGCAGCGCTCAACGATCTGCGCGATGAAACTCAGAAAGCTGACATTCAGCGTGTCATAGCGACGACGTACCAGTTCATTTTCACGGTCAGCAGCAAAGAAGAACTGCTTCAGATCATTGCCTCCGACCGAGACAAAATCGACCTCGTCAAAGAACTTTTGCGGCGCAAAGGCCAGCGATGGGGTTTCCAGCATCGCCCCAACCTCAAGCGTTTCGGGCAGGATATGACCCAGACGCTTTTCACGCTCGATGGTTTTATTGACCTCCCAGCGGGCCTCGTAAAACTCGTCGGCTTGCGCCACGAAGGGGAACATGATCGACAAGGGGCGGCCATTGGCGGCACGCAAGAGGGCCTGCAACTGCATCCGCATCACGCCGCGTTTGTCCAGACCGACGCGGATTGCGCGCCAACCCAACGCCGGGTTCGGTTCCGCCACGTGCTTCATGTAAGGCAGAACCTTGTCGGACCCGATATCCAACGTGCGAAAGATCACGCGCTTGCCTTCAGCAGCGTCCAGAACCCGTTGATATTGTGTCACCAATTCTGACCGCTTGGGCATCTGGTTGCGGATCAGGAACTGCAGCTCGGTTCGGAACAGGCCCACGCCCTCGGCCCCGGAATTATTCAATGAGGGTAGATCGGCCATCAGCCCCGCATTCATTACCAGATTGATCCGCTCCCCATCCCGCGTCACTGTCGGGGTTTCACGGATTGAGGCATAGCGTTCCTGCGCCTTGGCCTGCATCGCGATTTTATCTCGCACAGCGTTTGCCACGGTGTCTTCGGGACGCAGATGGACAATGCCCTGATCCCCATCGACCAGAATATGGTCGCCGTTCAGCGCCTCGGTCGTGATCCGGCCCACATGTACCACCAGCGGAATAGCCAACGCACGTGCCACGATAGTGGCATGACTGCCGACCGAGCCTTCCTCAAGCACGATGCCTTTCAGTGATCGACCGTATTCCAACAGGTCTCCGGGACCGATATTGCGGGCGATCAGGATCGGATCAGGTGGCAGGTCAGAGCCATTTGTATTGCCTTGCCCGGTCAGAATGCGCAGCAACCGGTTGGACAGGTCATCCAGATCAGCCAGCCGTTCACGCAAATACGGATCGGTTACCTGCCCCATCCGCGCGCGGGCCTGCGATTGTTCTTTTTCAACCGCTGCCTCGGCGCTTAGGCCCAGGGCGATGTCCTCTTCCATCCGGCGCATCCAACCTTTGGAATTGGCAAACATGCGATAAGCCTCAAGGACTTGCAGCTGTTCCTTGTCGCCGCCCTGCGAGATTTCAAGCATCTTGTCGACGCCAACGCGCAGCTCTTCGACCGCTTCATTCAGGCGTTCACGTTCGCGATGTGGATCATCGGCAATCGGGTTGGTGACCACGACGCGGGGCTCATGCAGCCAGACATGACCTTCGGCGTATCCTTCCTGTGCGGGACCACCGCTCAGCTGTACTGATTGCTGGTGCAGGGGCGACAGGGCCGCACCCTCACCGACAAAGGCGCCCAGTTCGGCCATCTCGGCCAAAACCATTGCAACGACTTCCAGCGCATAAACCTCATCCGCCGAAAACTGGCGCGCCTCGCGGGATTGCACCACCAGAACGCCCAGTTTTTCACCCAGCCGTTGAACTGGCACGCCCAGAAAAGACGAAAACCGTTCTTCGCCGGTTTCCGGCATATAGCGGAAGCCTTTGGCCGACGGCGCGTCAGCGGTATTCACGACCTTGCCAGATTGGGCGACGCGGCCAACCAGACCTTCGCCCATACGCATCCGGGTCTTGTGCACCGCTTCGGGTGCCAAGCCTTCGGTGGCGCACAGCTCCAACGTGTCTTCGTCGCGAAACAGATAGACCGAGCAGACCTCGGCCCGGATGCTGTCGGCGATCAGATGCGTAATCCGGTCAAGACGTTCCTGACCGGCGGCTTCGCTCGCCATTTCTTCGCGCAGCCGCCCAAGCAGCTTGCGGGATTCTGTTTCGGTGCCGTCCGCCATGGCCCAACCAAATTATTGTGTCAGGCGAAATCCTTGGCTGAAATGCTCAGGCCGCCTTGTCCAGTTCAAAGGCATCATGCAGTGCCTGAACCGCAAGTTCCATGTATTTCCGATCCACCAGGACGGAAATTTTTATCTCAGAGGTTGTAATGACCTTAATATTGATCCCCTCATCCGAGAGTATCTTGAACATTTTGGCCGCAACACCCGACTGAGAACGCATTCCGATGCCCACCACCGAGACCTTGCAGACATCTTCGTCCGCAACCAGTTCGGCATAGTTCAGCTCACCCGCGTCCTTGATCGCCAACAACGCTTTCTCGGCACGCGCGACCTGATCGGTCGGGCACGAGAAGGTCATGTCGGTGCGCCCCTCGTCCGAAATATTCTGAACGATCATGTCCACGTTCACGCCCTCATCGCTGAGCGCGGTAAAGATGATCGAGGCGATACCGGGTCGGTCCGCCACCGAAACGACGGTCATCTTAGCCTCGTCACGGGAATAGGCCACACCGGCCACAACATTGGATTCCATGATATCCTCCTCGTCAACGACCAGCGTACCGGCCTCGTCGGATTGTTCCTCGAAACTTGAGAGAACGCGCAGTTTCACCTTATACCGCATCGCCAGCTCGACCGAGCGGGTTTGCAGCACCTTGGCCCCCAACGAGGCCAGTTCGAGCATCTCTTCGAACGAAATACGGTCCAGTTTGCGCGCTTTTTCACAGATGCGCGGGTCGGTGGTATAGACGCCGTCTACATCCGTATAAATATCGCAACGCTCGGCGCCGAACGCGGCGGCAAAGGCCACGGCGGTGGTGTCCGAACCGCCCCGGCCCAGCGTGGTGATGCGCCCTTCGGGGCTGATGCCCTGAAAGCCTGCGACAACGGCCACTTTCATGCCTTCGTCGAATTTTTGGGTCAGGTTTTCGGTCGGAATTTCTTCGATCCGGGCCTGACTGTGGGCACTGGTGGTCATCAGCGGCACCTGCCAGCCCTGCCAGCTGCGCGCGGGAATATCCATTTCCTGCAACGTCAGCGCCATCAGACCGGCGGTCACGTTCTCGCCCGAGGACACCACGGCGTCATATTCACGCGCATCAAACAGGGGCGAGGTTTCATTGACCCATCCCACCAGCTCATTGGTCTTGCCCGACATTGCCGAGACAATGACGATCACGTCATAGCCCTTGGCCACCTCAACACCGATGCGTTTCGCCGCGCGGCGGATACGGTCAAGGTTGGCAACCGACGTGCCACCGAATTTCATAACGAGTACGGGCATGGGGGTGGTCTCTCCGCGCCTTGGAATTCAGGTTCCGTGCGTCTTATGCGAGGGGGGCCGCAAGGGCAAGGGTTCAAAACCGCCCCGAATGCCGCATGGGGCTGCTTTACATCCGGCAGCGAGGCTGTCAGCCTTAGTCATCGAATTTTCCAAGAGGTTTTCCATGCTCCGCCTTGCCCTCGCAGTTGTCCTGCTGTCTTCCCCTGCCCTTGCACAGGTTTCAACTCTGGCCGCAACTGACGGCAAGAATGCTTTGGGCACTGTGCCCTGCGCCTCGGGCGGCGCACCTCTCGATAGCTGCCATGCCGAATTGCGCCACCATGACGACGGCACGACGACGTTGGCTGTTTCATTGGGCGGCGGTGAAGTGCGCAGCATCTATTTCACCGATGGCGTGCCGAATTCCAGCAGTTCACCTGCCAAGATCAGCCATGAAACACGTGGCGACCTGACCGTGATTTTCATCGACCCGGATGAGGTCTATGAAATCCCCACCGCAGCGTTGATACGTCAGTAAGCGTGGGGGCGACCGTCCCAGTTTTCGAAACAACCCGTTGTTTCCAGTGACAACGCATCGAACCTTTCAATAAGGCCCTTTGCGGCCTGATCCAGGGTGATATCGGCTTCGGGCCCGCCCATATCGGTCTGCACCCAGCCCGGGTGATAGATACCTACGGCGATTCCATCATCGCGCAAATCCGTGGCCAGATTGCGTCCCAGACTCAAGGCTGCGGCCTTTGATGCGCGGTAGATATAGCTGCCCCCCGGCGCGCGGGTGTGCGAGGCCATCGTCGATGAAATAATCGCAATCTTTCCTCGTGCGGCCCGCAAGTTCGGCAACAATGCCTGAACGGTTAGAAACACGCCTGTCACGTTGATGGCAAAGCTTTGCGCCCACATGTCGGCGGGATAGCCGTTAATGCTCTGCCCTTTGTCCAGATAGACCCCAGCGTTGCAGATCAGCAAATCGACGGGTTGATCTGCCAGATACGTGGCCACGTCGGAATGTTGCGAAGGGTCGGTGACATCCAGAACCACCTGCGCACTGCCATCCCGCGCGGTGCCGGTCAGCTTGTCCCCGCGGGCCCGGTAATTGTCGGCCAGCGTTCGGCCAATGCCACGATTAACCCCCGTAATAACTACATGCACGGCTTAATTTGTCTTTCTGCTGGGAACAAAAGGCAAAGGTGCCACTGGAACCCCATCGTCGATCAGGGCCTGCGCTTCGTCCGGCTTGGCCTCACCATAGATCGCACGCTCGGGCGCATCACCAAGGTGGATTTTGCGCGCTTCGCTGGCAAAATCCTTACCCACATAGTCCGAGTTCTCTTCGACCTTGCGGCGCAGCTCGGCCAGCACCTTTTCAATGTCTGGCGCAGGGGCGGCCACATCTATCGTTTCAGCCTCGGGCATGGGGGCGATGGTCTTTGCCACGGCCTCACGGGCCGGGCGGACACGTGGGGTCATGATAGCCTTTTCAACATCCGCACATCCACACACAGCGCATGTCACCATGCCCGTGGATGCCAGTTTGTCGTAAGCGGCGGCCGATTGGAACCAACTGTCAAATGTATGGCCGTTGCTGCATTTCAATGCGTATTGAATCATGATCCGTCCAAATGTCGGTTGTCGAATTGATAACCACAGACATGGCAATATCAAGCCCTACCAGAGGCATCTTAGCGCATGATTGGCTCAAGTTTTTGAAACATTTGCCCAAGTTCGGGGAAATTGACGTGAACTGCGGCTTTTTTCGGCACAAACCATTGTCTCTGCCGCTGTTTGAATTCGGGAAAACACGCAGCAACCGATGTCACCAATAACGGAAAGACATCCACGACGCACAATACTGCGCCTTTTTTCTGATGACGTTTTCGATAGCAAAACTGCCCCATTGCCTGCGTGTCGCACTCTCCTCGAATGCCGGCCTCTTCCCACGCCTCCTGGCCTGCGGTCTGAGACGCAGTCAGCCCATCAATCAGCCACCCTTTGGGAATGATCCAACGGCGTGATTTGCGCGTTGTAATCAACAGCACTTCGGGTTGCCCTTGCTCGACACGATAGCACAAAGCCGCCGATTGCTGCAGCACCGGCAGGTGCCGGGCAATGTTGGAAACATGAGGCGAAAGCCTTGCGTCAATCACGCCGAGCCGCCTTTCATATGGATATTTGCCTGTTTGCCCGCGTTGTTTTGGTTTATTTAGCGGACGCTCAAATCATCAATACCATATGGGGTGAATTTCGCCAAGCCTTTGAAGAAAAATCACATTCGGGCGGCAAGTTTGCGCACCAGTTCATCGTGGGGAACATCGGCATCAACAGCCAAACGGCGCAGCCCGAAATGCACGCGGGCAATCTGCTGGTAATACCGCGTGTAGACATAGTTGGTGCCGCCTCCGGCAATGGCCCCCAATACCGGCACGGATTGCGCCGCCAATTTCTGCCCTAACACAACTGACAACCGCGGAGCGACCGCTGCGATCAGTTTTTGCATGGCAGGTCCTGTCAAGGTCAACCTGACCGAGAAAAACCCCAGATCGGCACCGTCGTCATTGGACAAAGGCCCGGCGGCGGACAGGACACGCACGCAATCGAATTTCACACCATCTTCCGACGGATCAAACCCTTCTCGCGCAGCCGCCCCTTGTATGGCACGCAACAGCATCGCGGTCGTCGCAGGTAATTCCATCAATGCAGTGGACATTCCGCCCAACCCTCCGGCTGCACCCATGGCCGTGGCTACCGCGGTGTTGACCCAGGGATGCTGGTCCGGCACAGCCCGTCTTGACCCTTCGGCAGCATGCATTGCCAACCACAGGGCCTGTTCCGTCGCCCCCGTCAGGCCCTGCCTGATCGGTTCGGGCAATTGCTCCAACAAGGATTCTGCCGAACCTCCGAGGCTATTCAACAGCTTGACGCCCGGCCCTCCGGCCGTTCGGTAATACCCGGCCAATCGGTCCAGTTCCGCCTCAGCATCCAGCTTTTCAACAAGAACCACGTCCTGCATAAATACCTCCTGCCCATTAGACATCGGGATTTATGGCCAAAGTTTCAATAGTTCAGCGGGTCCAACGGGTGACAAGCCCGTCCACCCCGTCCCATACACCCGAGGACAATTCCAGCCCCAGAATTCGGTCCGGGTTGGTCGGAGGGGGCATTTCAATCCCATTCAGACGGGAAAACCCGAACCGGGCATAATAAGGTGCATCACCAACCAACATGACCCGATCCCAGCCCATCGCCCGGCCAGCTTCGATACCTTCGTGGATCAGAAAGCCCCCAAGGCCCTCGCCTTGATGGGTCGGGTGTACGGCTACCGGCCCCAGCAGCAAGGCATCGTGATCACCCACGTGCACCGGCCAGAACCGTATGGCCCCGGCCAGAATGCCCTGCCCGTCACGCGCAACCAGAGACAAGCCTGAAACCGGCGGCACATCATCGCGCAGACGATAGGAAGACAGCGCCTCGCGCCCGGGCGCAAAGCACAGGTCATAGAGGGCTTCGACCTCCCACCAATCATCCGGCTCTTCCGGCCTGATCCCGAACTGCTGCACCTCAGCCCTCTTTTCCTCGCTGGCATTCGCCCTAGCACTTCGCTACGCCTTGGGCAAACGCTTGGAGTAGAGATGTTCTATCGACCCGAAGACGGCCACGGTCTGCCGCACAATCCATTCAACGCTGTCATTACCCCCCGTCCGATCGGTTGGATATCCACCCGCAGCCCCGATGGGATCAACAATCTGGCACCTTATTCCTTCTTCAACGGGGTCGCCTACACGCCCCCACAAGTGATGTTCGCTTCAACGGGCGCCAAACACGATCAGGACGGCGGCAAGGACAGTGTTTCGAACATCGAAGCAACCGGAGTGTTCTGCGTGAACGTGGTGGCGCACGCACACCGCGATGCGATGAACGCCAGTTCCGCAGGCCTGCCCAAACATCACGACGAATTCGAACATGCTGGCCTGACGCCGGTTGAATGCGAAACCATCCCCTGCGCTCGAGTCGAGGGCGTTCCGGCTGCTCTGGAATGCAAATTGACCAAGATTGTCGATCTGCCGGGCGAGGCAAATCGGGTTGTTTTCGGAGAAGTAACCGGTGTCCACCTGCGAGACGATTGTTTGAGGGATGGAATATTCGACGTGACGACCTTCAACCCGCTCGCCCGGCTTGGATATCGGGACTATTCAGTCGTAACCGAGTTGTTCTCGCTTAGTCGCCCAGACGATTAGGAATTACAGGGGGGCGCTGCCCCCGCCGCCCTTTGGGTGTCTCCCCCGAGATATTTTCAGCCAGATGAGGCAGGGGATCCTGTATTCATCTGGTCACAAATACCTCGGAGCGCGAGGCAGAGCCTCGCAAAATACTCAGTGGCCGCCCAGAATGCCGGTGCGAACAGAATAATCCACCGCCAGTTGGTAATCGGGGTCATCATCGCTGTCGACCATCAGATGCCCTGCTTTGTTCAGCAGCTTGTGGCAATCGCGGCTGAGGTGGCGCAGCATGACGCGTTTGCCTGCGGCCTCGTATTTCGACGCGACGTTTTCGATGGCCTGCAGTGCGGACTGGTCCACAACCCGGCTTTCGGCAAAATCCACGATCACCGTGTCAGGATCACTTGGCACATCGAACAGCTCGACAAAACCCTCGGAAGAACCAAAGAACAGAGGCCCTTGGATTTCGTAGACTTTTGCGCCTTTTTCGGTTTCCGATTCACGCGTGATGGCATGGATACGCTTGGCGTTGTTCCACGCATAGGCCAGCGCGGAGACAATGACACCAACCACAACCGCGACCGCAAGGTCTTCCATCACCGTCACCACAGTCACCAGAACGATAACGAATGCGTCCGTCAACGGCACCTTGCGCATGATCTTGAACGAGTTCCAGGCGAATGTACCGATCACCACCATAAACATCACCCCGACCAGTGCGGCCAGCGGGATTTGCTCGATCAGCGGTGAGGCAAACAAGATGAACACCAGCAGGAACAGCGCCGCCGCGATACCGGCGATACGGGTCCGGCCACCGGACTTCACGTTGATCATCGACTGACCAATCATTGCGCAGCCGCCCATGCCACCGAAGAAACCGGTGGCGACGTTGGCAACGCCTTGCGCGATGCATTCCTGCGAAGCCCCGCCGCGCTTACCGGTGATCTCTCCAACAAGGTTCAACGTCAGCAGGGATTCGATCAGGCCGATTGCTGCCAGAATGACGGCATAGGGCAGGATAATTTCAAAAGTTTCCCAGGTCAGCGGCACCATCGGGATGTGGAACGGCGGCAAACCTCCCTCGATAGACGCCAGGTCACCGACGCGAGGCACGTCCAAACCAAAGCCAATCACCAGCGCGGCAACGGCAAAAATACCGGCCAGCGGCGCAGGAATGATGCGCGTGATACGCGGCATGACCCAGATCACCGCCATGGTCAGTGCGACCAGGCTCAGCATCGTGTAAAGCTGCAGACCCGAAAGCCATTCGCCGCCACCTACGCCATGGCCGGTGTTTTCCATGGTGCCAGGCACTTTGAACTGACCCAACTGCGCCAGAAAAATCACGATAGCCAGACCATTCACAAAGCCCAGCATCACCGGATGCGGCACCAGCCGGATGAACCGGCCCCAATGCATGGCCCCAGCGATCACTTGCAGAATACCCATCAACACCACGGTCGCGAACAAGTATTCAACCCCGTGTTGGGCCACCAGCGCAACCATTACAACGGCCAGCGCCCCGGTCGCGCCCGAAATCATGCCCGGACGGCCACCAATCAACGCCGTGATCAGACCGACCATAAAGGCCGCGTACAGACCAACCAGCGGATGTACCCCGGCAACAAAGGCAAAGGCCACTGCTTCGGGCACCAACGCCAGCGCCACAGTCAGACCGGACAGCAGTTCGATCCGCAGGCGCGAGGCAGTCAGCCCTTCGTCCGGCACCCAACGAAGATCGGGTTTAGCTATACGATTGGCAAAGCTTGCCAGCATGGCTCGGGGCATGGGACGGTCCTGTTGGTATTTTGGGTTCGCGCAAAAGGGGTCTTTTAGCGGTCAATCCCCGCAGGAGATACCGCGCCAGGTGGGACCCAGATATGCAACAGACGCATACCGGGCCATCAGCCAACACAAACCGTTGAACCCACTTGCCAAATCCTCCGCTGCCCCTCAGACAGTCTGCATCGTATTTTTTCATTCGGAGCGCAGCCATGACCCAGACGAAAATCGCAATCATCGGCGGATCAGGTATCTACGATATCGACGGGCTGGAAAAGGCGGAATGGGTTACGGTTGAAACGCCGTGGGGTGCACCTTCGGACCAGATTCTGACGGGAGCTTTGAATGGGGTCGAAATGGCCTTCCTGCCCCGTCACGGGCGTGGCCACGTTCATTCACCGACCGAGGTGCCCTATCGCGCCAATATCGATGCGCTGAAACGGCTGGGGGTTACGGACGTGATCTCGGTTTCCGCCTGCGGGTCGTTTCGCGAGCATATGGCGCCGGGGGATTTCGTCATTGTCGACCAGTTCATTGACCGGACATTTGCGCGCGAGAAAAGCTTTTTCGGCACTGGTTGCGTCGCCCATGTCAGCGTGGCGCATCCCACCTGCCCGCGCCTGTCGGACGCTTGTGAGAGCGCAGGCAAGGCGGCAGGTATCACCATCCATCGCGGTGGCACCTATCTGGCGATGGAGGGGCCGCAGTTCTCATCTCTGGCCGAATCCAAGATGTATCGCGAGCATTGGGGATGTGACGTGATCGGCATGACTAACATGCCCGAGGCGAAACTCGCCCGCGAGGCCGAACTTTGTTATGCCTCGATCGCCATGGTGACCGACTATGACAGCTGGCACCCGGATCACGGCGAGGTCGACGTAACCGCCATTATCGCCACCCTAACCGGGAATGCGGAAAAAGGCCGGGCGCTGGTCAAGGGCCTGCCCGATCTGTTGGGGGCTGAACGCGCGCCCTGCCCGCATGGCTGCGATCGGGCATTGGAGTTTGCGATCCTCACTGCGCCCGAAAAACGCGATCCGGCGTTACTGGCCAAGCTGGATGCGGTCGCAGGCCGGATTCTTTAAACCACGCTACTGCGCAAGGGTCTGCTGCACCTCGTCCCACAAGCCATACGACCAGAGGTCGTTGTGGGTGCCATCGGGGATGACATGAAGTTTGGCGGTGTCGCCCGACATCGCCGCCAGCGCTTGGCCGTGATGCACCGGAACGGTTTCATCCTCGGTTCCGTGGAAGATCAACGTTGGCACCGTAACATCGCCGACAAAGTCTCGGGTGGCGAACTGATCCTTCATCAAGACCGAAACCGGCAGAAACGGATAGCGCTCGGCCGCGACATCCACAGTCGCGGTGAAGGGGGCCTCTAGCACCAGTAACTGTGCATTCGGACGCTGTTGGGCGACAGCGGCGGCCACGCCGGTGCCAAGGCTTTGACCGTGCAGGACGACGGCTGCACCCTCAGAGTCCAGTTGGTCAAACATGTGAACCCCATCTGAGATCAGCGCCAGCTCCGAGGGCTCGCCGCCACTGCCTGGAAAACCGCGATAACTGGGGGCTAGCAGGCCAAAACCACTGTTCAGGATTTCCCGCAGCCGGTCGGCCCGGTCACCCAGATTGCCGCTTTGACCGTGAAAAAACAGAACGGTCGGCGCTCCTTCGATGGCCGGTGGCGCGGACCACGCCGTCAGCACAACCCCGTCGGACATGGGCAGAGAGATCACGTCGACATCGGCCAGCCCGACCTCATCGGGGGCGGGCAATTCTCCGGATGGTTTGTATAGCAGCTCATCCTGATTGGCGTACATGTACCCCACGATTCCGGCGTAAATCACGACGCTGATCAGGATCAGAAGGATCAGCACACGTTTCAACCGCCCGTCGTTTGAGCGGGACATGTCCTTGAACGCTTTCGAATAGTCGGGATGTGTCTGCGTCACCTTCGCCTCCGATCCTTTGATAGGCCCTAGGTTGTAGGGCCAGACCGGCGTTTCAAGGACGGTACGCACGCTTTAACGCAATCTTTAACTTACTCAACCCGGGTACATTGTGACTGATGAAGGTGGCAAGGTCGCCCTGATCCTCGCAATTTGTTTATCTTAAACACGCCGCTGAACCGCATTTGTGCCACAAAATCACTTCAGTACGCCCCAAACAGAGGAGCACCATGAAACGACTCGAAGCCCTGGACGCCGCCCGCTTTATTGCTTTTTGCGGTATGGTGCTGGTGAACTTCCGCATCGCGGCGCAAGTTGCGCCGGGCCACGACTGGGCGTCGGGTTTTGTCGACGCATTGGAGGGGAGAGCCGCCGCGCTGTTCGTCATTCTGGCCGGTGTGGGATTGGGTCTGTCGAGCATCCCCGCTGGTGTGCTGCTGCGGCGCGCGGCCTTTCTGTTCGTTCTCGGCCTGATCAACATGACCGTGTTCGACGCTGACATTCTGCATTTCTACGCATTGTATTTTGTGGTGGGGGCGGCGTTTCTTTCGGCCTCGGGACGTATGTTGTGGCTGGGGGCGTTGGGAATTGTTGCGCTGGCCGTTTTGGCCAACCTTATCTTTGACTATGAGCGGGGCTGGGATTGGTCCACGCTCAGCTATCCCGACCTCTGGACCCTGCCCGGCTTTTTACGAAATGCAATTTTCAACGGTTGGCACCCGGTTTTACCTTGGGCTGCTTTCCTGCTGATCGGCATGGCCATCGGGCGATCACAGCTTCGCACGATCTGCATTCAACACCGCCTGATCATGTGGGGATTTGGCGCTGCCGTATTGGCCCTGTTTCCACAAAGGTTGGTGTCCGATCCGGAATTGGTTGCCTATCTGGGCACTGCATCGATTCCGCCAGGGCCGTTCTATATCCTGGCCAGCACCGGATCGGCGTGCGTGGTGATCGGACTGTTGCTGAAGCTATGGCCAAAGATCGAAAAACTGCGCTTTGGCTCTGCCCTGACCGCTCCGGGACGGCAGAGCCTGACCCTCTATGTGGCGCATATCCTGATCGGGATGGGATTGCTGGAGGAGCTTGGTTTGCTAAATGGCACACTCAAACCAACACAGATCGTGGTTTACGCGCTTGGGTTCTGCGCTTTGTCCTCGGGTTTTGCCCTGTTGTGGTTCCGCCGGTTCAAGCGCGGCCCACTTGAGGCATTGATGCGTCGCGTCACCGAGCCACGAAAGGCTTGACCTCACCGTCGCGGCGGGGCTTGGTGAGGGCGAAACCAAACGGGTAACCCCATGTCTTTTGAACTTTGGCTGGCTTTCGTGGCCGCATCGACCGCCTTGCTGCTTATCCCCGGCCCGACTGTGTTGCTGGTGCTTAGCTATGCCTTATCAAAAGGGCGCAGCGTCGCCGTGGCCTCGGCCACAGGGGTGGCGGTAGGGGATCTGGTTGCAATGACCGCTTCGCTACTGGGGCTGGGGGCGCTGGTGCTGGCCTCGGCTACTTTGTTTTCTGTGCTGAAATGGGTGGGTGCGGCCTATCTTGTGTGGCTGGGAATCAAGCTGCTGCGCAGCGCGCCCTCGGGCGGGTTAGAGGCGCCAGCGACCGGGCGAAACGTCACCGCACAAAGTGTCTTTGGCCATGCCGCCGCCGTTACGGCGCTGAACCCGAAATCCATTGCCTTTTTCATCGCCTTCGTACCGCAATTCCTGCGTCCGGCGGACCCATTGGGCCCGCAATTCGCTATCCTGATCGCAACTTTCGTGGGTCTGGCCTGGCTGAACGCACTGGCCTATGCGCTGCTGGCTGACCGGCTGCGCCGGATGATCGGACGCGCCGAGGTCATCACTGCGATGACCCGGTTCGGAGGGCTGACTTTGATTGGAATGGGGGTTGCAACCGCCGTGCTGCGCCGCCCGGCCTGAGGGTTCAGCTCGCTTCGTGTTCTTTCATGAACCCACGGATAAAACGTCGTATTTCGCGAGCGGCTGATGTATCCAGTTCCCTGCACAATTCAACAAATGCGTCCCGTTCATCCTTGTCCAGGCGCAGGACCAACTGGCTGTTTTTCTTGGCAGATACCTTGCTGTCCATCTTTCCCGCACACCCTGTTCAATGCCTAAATCCACAAGCGATACACTGCATATACAATGCATAGCAATTTCAGGTACCGGCGACCTACCAACAAAACAGAGTTTTGGCAATCAACCTTCCCGCGACTCAGGCATTCCATTTACCAGTCCAGCGCGTCCATCGTGGTCACCTACCGCACAGCATCGCTATTTCGTATTATCAAAGCTCAATTCCGCTCCCTGTCGGGAAGTCAGCGATAATCTTTCCTTGCAAGGCTGTCCCCAATGGGCCAAATACGCCTGCGTGTTTTGACGTCAGAGGGATTGGCAATGTCCAGAAACAAGTCGGTCAAGGATTACATCCGAACCATCGTCGATTTCCCGCATGAGGGGATCATGTTTCGCGACGTCACCACACTGTTCGCTGATCCGCGCGGTTTTCGTATGGCAATCGACCAGATGTTGCACCCCTACGCGGGTGAGCAGATCGACAAAGTCGTGGGCCTCGAGGCGCGCGGCTTCATACTGGGCGGTGCCATCGCCCATCAGCTGAGTGTTGGCTTCGTGCCGATCCGCAAAAAGGGCAAACTGCCCGGCACCACCATCAGCCAAGATTACAAACTGGAATATGGTGAGGCCATCGTCGAGATTCACGATGACGCCATTCAACCGGGCGAGAAAATCCTTGTTGTCGACGATCTGCTGGCAACGGGCGGCACCGCCGCTGCCGGGATCAAGCTGATTGAACGGCTGGGGGGTGAGATCGTATCATGCTCATTCATTGTCGACCTGCCGGAACTGGGCGGCCGCAAGGCGTTGGAAGACATGGGTATGGATGTGCACGTTCTGTGCGAATTCGAAGGGCTGTAAACGCCCGTCATTCAATTTCCCAAAGGCAAGGCGCGGGAAGCGGCACGATCAATCCGCCTTCAAAACCGCACCCGGATTCATGATCCCCTGCGGGTCCAGCGCAGCTTTGATGGAACGCATTGCAGACAGCTTTGTCGCGCCGCCATAGCGCTCAAGATCATCGGCTTTCAGACGCCCTACCCCATGCTCGGCACTGACCGAGCCACCAAAGGCCTCCACCAGATCATGCACAGCGTGTTTGACGGCCTGTCTCTCGTCATCAAACTCCGAACGGCTGTGGCCCAAGGGCGGGAACACGTTGTAGTGCAGATTGCCATCACCAACGTGACCAAAACAGTTGATGCGGAACAACCCAAGCGCGGCCACGACCTCGGCCCCGCGTTGAATGAATTCGGGAATTCGGGATATCGGGACCGAGATATCGTGACTGGACACCGACCCGATCAGCCGGTTGGCCTCGGGGATACGCTCGCGCACGGCCCATAGGTCCATACGCTGCGCCTCGCTTTGCGCAATAACCGCCTCCCCGACGAGGCCAGCTTTGTCCGCTTCAATATACAGCGTTTCCAGCGCGTCAGCGGGCGAGTGCCCCGCAAACAATCCAAGTTCGATCAGAACGCACCATTCGGGCTGTGTTGCAAATGGCTGGCGCACATCTGGCAAAACCTCGGTCAGGAATTGCAGCCCCTGCTTGTGGATCAGCTCAAAGGTGCTGACCGCTTCACCCAGTTGGTCGTGGGCCAATGATAGTAAATCGATCGCCGCTTGGGGCGAAGCGACCTGAAGCATCGCGGTTCCGACCGCTTCGGGCCGCGGAGAAAGCTTCAACGAGGCGGCGGTGATGATCCCCAATGTACCCTCCGCACCTATCAGCAGGTTACGAAGATCATAGCCGGTGTTGTCCTTGCGCAACCGGCTGAGCCCGTGCCAGATTTCACCGCTGGGCAGAACCGCCTCAAGCCCCAAACAAAGGTCGCGCGCATTGCCATAGCGCAACACGTTGACCCCACCCGCATTGGTGGCAAGGTTGCCCCCGATCCGGCACGATCCCTGCGCTGCAAGAGCTAGAGGGAATAACCGGTTCGCCTCTTCCGCGGCGGTTTGTACATCTGCCAGAATGGCACCTGCCTCGGCAATCAGAATGTTTTCAGTCGGGTAAACCGCCCGGATCGCGGTCATCCTCTCTAACGAGATCAAGAGGGGCGCTGGCCCGTCCGGCATTACCTGTCCGCCTACCAGCCCTGTGCCACCACCGTAAGGCACCACCGGTACCCGCCTATCCAAGGCCAATCGCACCAGCGCTGCTACTTCATCAACCGTTCGCGGTAAGGCCAACAAACCGGCATGTCCGGTAAAACGCCCCCGTGGCTCTTCCAGATAGCGTTCCGTGACCGGGCGCATAATATCTTCACCCAGATCAGCCCGGATCAGACGGGCCAGTTTCTCATCGGCAGGATTCAGTGTCATGCCACCTCATTGCCCAAGCGAACGCGCCCGGACAAGCCCTATTCCAGTTCGATCAGATACTGCGGCTCCAGCACGACCACTGTTGGCTGACTTGGCAGAGTACGCAGCGACACGGTGATTTCGGTTGCTCCCTTGCGTTCAACCGGAAAATCATTGCGGACATCGACCAAAAACCGGTCCAGAGAAAAGCCCGAGAACCAGTGCATCGGGATGATAACGGAACTTTTCAGCCGCTTAAGGACCGAGATCATCTCGGGCAGAGGCATCGTCGTTCCCCCATCCACCGCCGCCATGACAACATCCAGCCGCCCCAACGCCGCAAATTGTTCATCGGATGGTATATGGTGCAAATGGCCCAGATGGCCGATGCACAGTCCTTCCACCTCGAACACAAAGATCGAATTGCCGCGCTCTTCCACGCCGCCATACGCAGTTCGGATATCGGTCGAGACATTACGTACCAGCATCTCGCCCAGATCAAGGTAATGATCGATCCCCTGCCCAAACTCGCCCCACCCCGGTAACACATGCGGGATTGCAGGATCGGGATGAGCGGTCCAATGAGTACTGTGCGCATGGTTCATGGTGACCACATCCGGGATCAAATCGGCACTACCGATAAAGCCGGTGAAATCCGTCACTGCGTTCAACCCGCCCTGCGTCTGGATCAGGAAAGAGGCATGGGCGATATAGCTGATCCGCACGGAAAATTCCGGGATCGGGTCCTGCCACGCCGCCTTGTGAATATACTCAATCCCCGGCGCAGCATCCGCGATGGCGATACAATGGCTCGGCCGCCGCTCCTGCGCCACAGCCCCGCCCGAGATCACCATCAATACCGCAACAATCCAGCGCATGGGGCAAGTGTAGCGCAGAACGCCAACAAGTCATGCCCCTTGTTCATCTGGCCAAAAATATCTCGGGGGAGGCGCGGCTGGCCGCGCCGGGGGCAAAGCCCCTAGCCCGCGTCTGTCTTGCCGCGCCGATCCGACCGCAGGCTGGCATACAGGACATGCGTCCGCCACCGCCCGTTGATCTGCAGATAAGACTGCGCCACGCCTTCGTATTTGAAGCCCGAGCTTTCCAGCAACCCGCGCGAGGGCTTGTTTTCGGGCAGGCACGCGGCCTCGATCCGGCTCAGATCCAAGCGGGTGAAGGCATAGTGGACAATCGCGCCTATCGCCTCGCGCATATACCCGTTGCGGGCAAAGGTTTGACCGGTCCAGTATCCCAGCGTACCGGCCTGCGCCGGGCCGCGGCGCACGTTGTCCAGCGTGATCGCCCCCAGAAGCACATCATCGGATCGACGGAATAGGAACAAAGGAATCGCTGTGCCACTGGCCACAGAACGCTGCGCCCAGTAGACGCGATTGGTGAAAGATTTGCGCGTCAGATGATCCTTAGCCCAGATCGGCTCCCACGGGGTAAGGAATTCTTGGGACGCTCGCCGCAGCGCCGCCCAATCGTTGAAATCAGAGTGAACGGGCGGGCGCAGGCTTAGGCGCTCGGTCTCGAGTTTCAGCTTGCGTCTGCCCAACAGCATCACGCCGCACGCCTCTCCTGCAATTCTGCCAGCGTGGGCGCGGCGGAAACCGGACCGTAGAGCGCCAAGGCCGCCGGCGCCTGAAGCGCCATCTTTTCTGCAAACGCACGAACATCCCCGGTGCTGACTGCATCGATCTTGGCGACCGTATCCTCAAGCGATGGCACCCGGTCCCAAATCTGAACCAGACGCGCCAGACGTTCCGCCCGGTTTGATGGGCTTTCCAGCCCCATCAGCATCCCGGCTTTCATCTGCGCGCGGGCGCGGGCAACCTCTTCGGCGCTCATGTCTTCGGCGGCACGCTTCATCTCATCGATGGTAATCGTGGCCAGCTCTGCGACCTGATCCGCCGAGGTGCCTGCGTAGATCGTTGTTGTTCCGGTATCAGCATAGGCCCCGGTCTGCGCAAAGATCGTGTAGCATAAGCCACGTATCTCGCGCACCTCTTGAAACAGGCGCGAGGACATGCCGCCACCCAAAGCGGTGGAGTAAATCTGTGCCGTATAGATCTCATCGTCGCGGTAGCCGGGGCTTTCCAGCGCGAGTGCGAAATGGGCTTGTTCCAGCTCTTTCTCTTGTCGCGCTTCGCCACCGGTGAAGCGGGCCGTTTCAGGAACCAGCCCTTTGCGCGGTTGCAGATGGCCAAACATCTCTTCGGCCATTTTCATCAGCGCATCGTGATCCACCGCACCCGCGGCAGACAGGATCATCTGCTCGGGGCCATAATGCTCGGCGACAAAACCCGACAGGTCCTCGCGCGAAAACGCGCTGACCCGCTCAGTCGGGCCCAGAATGGTGCGACCCAGCGGTTGATCGTGATAGCTCTGCTCTTGCAGCCAGTCGAAAATCACGTCGTCTGGCGTGTCATAGGCCTGACCGATTTCCTGCAGGATCACGCCGCGCTCAACCTCGATCTCGCGCGGGTCAAAGACAGGGTTCAGAACGATGTCACCAATCACGTCCATCGCCAGCGCCACATCGTCTTTCAGAACGCGTGCGTAATAGGCCGTCACCTCGCGCGAGGTATAGGCGTTGATATACCCGCCCACATCCTCGATCGCTTCGGCGATCTGCAGCGCAGACCTGCGCTCAGTTCCTTTGAACGCCATATGTTCAAGGAAATGGGCAATACCGTTCTGCTCGATCCGTTCATGCCGCCCACCGGCGGTTACCCAAATGCCGATGGCCGCCGATTGCAGCCCCGGCATATGTTCACTGACGATACGAAAGCCGTTCTTCAGTTGGTCTTGTCTGACAGTCACTCAGCAATATGCCTTTTGATATGATCCTCAATGGCACCCAGATCATTGGCGATGCGGGTCACCCGTTCCGGACGTTCATACAGATCAGACATGCGAGAGGGAAGAGGCGGATGTACGTCACTCGCCTTCTCAACCGCCGCCGGGAATTTCGCCGGATGTGCGGTGGCCAAAGTGATCATCGGAACGTTAGCCGCACGGTGATCTTCGGCGACCTTGATACCGACCGCGGTGTGCGGGCAAACCAGCTCGGCGCTGTGGGCCAATGCGGATTTGATGGTGGCCAGTGTTTCATCCTCGGACACGCGGCCCGAGTCGAAATTCTCGCGCAGTGCTTCCATCGCGCCCTGACTGACGTTGAAGCCGCCATTCTTCAGCTCATCCATCAACTGCGATACAGCGCTGCCATCCTCGCCATAGGCATAGTACAGCGCACGTTCAAAGTTCGAGCTGACCTGAATATCCATCGACGGGCTGATCGAAGGAATGGTGTCGCCCTTGAAGTACCCCTGCCCCGAAAGGCAGCGATGCAGAATGTCGTTCTGGTTTGTGGCCACAACCAACCGATCAATGGGCAGCCCCATGCACTTGGCGATATAACCGGCAAAGATGTCACCGAAATTGCCGGTAGGCACAGTGAAGCTGACCTTGCGATGCGGTGCCCCCAGGCTGGCCGCAGCCGAGAAATAGTAGACCACCTGCGCCAACACGCGGGCAAAGTTGATCGAGTTCACGCCCGCCAGTTTCACCCCATCGCGAAATTCGAAATCGTTGAACATGTCCTTCACGGCAGCCTGACAATCGTCAAAGTCGCCATCAACGGACAATGCATGCACATTGCTGTCTGCCGGCGTGGTCATCTGGCGGCGTTGCACCTCGGACACACGACCATGGGGGAACAGAATGAACACGTCCACGGCATCCAGCCCCCGGAACGCCTCAATCGCGGCCGAACCCGTATCGCCGCTGGTTGCGCCCACGATGGTCACACGTTCACCGCGCCGCTTCAGGGCCACCTGGAACAGTTGCCCGATCAGTTGCATGGCAAAGTCTTTGAACGCCAGTGTCGGACCGTGGAACAACTCCAGTAGGAAGTGGTTTTCGTTCAGCTGCTTCAGTGGCGCACGGGCATCATGACCAAAGCCTTCATAGGCGCGGGCGATGATCGCCTTGAACTCATCCTCGGCAAAGGACCCGCTGACATAGGGCCACATCACGCTGAACGCGATTTCCTCATAAGGCAACCCTGCCAATGCTGCGATCTCTTCCTGGCTCATCACCGGAATTTCGGCAGGCAGGTACAGGCCACCATCGCGGGCCAGCCCGGTCAGCATCGCCTCTTCAAAGGTCAGTTCAGGCGCTTGGCCACGGGTCGAGATGTATTTCATTGCTCTTCACTTTCAGAAGGGGCGCGATTGCGCCACAGGAAATAACCGGTCATCGCGGCCCAGACCAGAGCCAGACCAAACCATGTGATTGCATATTGCAGGTGGTCATTGGGAATACCCGCAGTGTCGACAGGCAGGGGCGTCACGCCCGGGTCAGTTTGTGAACGGGCGATAAGAAGCACCGGTTCAGCCCCCAAAGCAGCGGCCAGATTGGGCACGTCGCGGGCAAACCAGATATTGCTTTCCATGTCCGGTTCGGGTGTGTACCCGTCGACCTCATCGGGCCAATGCAGATTACCCGTTACCTCCATCTGACCCACCTGCCGTTCAGCCTGCTTGGCAGTGGTCGGAACAAACCCCCGGTCTACAAGAATTGTTCGGTCTTCAGTGCTGAAACGCTGAATAATGCGGTAACCTGCGCCAACAAGTTTGACCGAAACCAGAACATGGATTTCCCCGGGCTCCATCTCACCAGAAATCGTTACCGGCAAGTACTTGTCATCCTCAGGAGAAACGCTGTCGGGTAAGGCAACCGGTGCTGCCGTGATGCGGGTATCAATCTCGGACAGAACACCCTGTTTCCATGTCAGTCGCTGCATCTGCCAAAAGCCCAGAGACAACAGGATCGCCAAACCGGCAATACCAAATATCAGCAGGAACAGGATGCGGCGCATATCGGGACCAGATTTCGTTACCTAAAGGCTCGGGTTGAACCGGCGCCTTGTTAAGGGTGCCACGTGCAAGATTGCAACCACGCAATTGTATCGGGCGCAATCTTGCGCCCTGGATAGAGAAAAAGCCGCCCCTTGGGGCGGCTTTTGCAATTGGATCGCCTGACCGGCGTTAAATCAGCGGGGCCTGACCCCAGATGTAGACGGCGAAGAACAGGAACAGCCAGACGACATCCACAAAGTGCCAGTACCAGGCTGCCGCTTCAAACCCGACGTGTTTTTCAGGGGTAAAGTCACCGCGTAGCGCCCGGATCAGGCAGACCGACAGGAAGATGGTACCGATGATCACGTGGAACCCGTGGAACCCGGTGGCCATGAAGAAGTTCGAATAGAACTGATCGTCGCCGAATTTCCAGCCTTCGTGCGCCAGCAATTCATAATATTCAAAGCCCTGCAGGGCGGTAAATGCGATACCCAGTACGATACCGATAGCCAGACCGTTGATCAGCGCCTTGCGGTCATTGTCATGCACCAGCGCGTGGTGCGCCCAGGTGATCGCACAGCCCGACAGCAACAGAACCAGCGTGTTGATCAGCGGCAGGTGGAAGGGGTCAACCGCGTGAATATCCGGCTGGATGTACTCGGTGCCAGCATAGTCGTACATCGGATACATGCGGTGTTTGAAGAACGACCAGAACCAGGCAAAGAAGAACATCACCTCGGACATAACGAACAGGATAAAGCCGTAACGCAGACCGATGCGCACAACCGGCGTGTGGTCGCCAGCGCGGCTCTCGGCCACAACCTCGGACCACCAGGCGAACATGGTGTAAAGAACGGCCACCAGACCGGCCCAGAACACAAACGGTGTAACACTGTGCATCCAAAGGACGGCTCCGAACAGCATTACAAAGCCACCGATCGCGCCGATCAGCGGCCAGATCGACGGGGCCAGAATGTGATAATCATGGTTTTTTGCGTGTGCCATCAGCGTCCCTCACCTACAGGCGTTAGTTCGTATTTGTATCTGCCTGCTCATCCAGGGCTGCGTAGCCCTCGGGCAGGTCTATTTCGTAGAATGTATACGACAGAGTAATCGTATGCACATACTTGGCTTCCAGATCCTCGACGATTTCCGGGTCGACGAAGAAGGTTACCGGCATCTGCACCCGCTCACCGGGTTGCAGCACCTGCTCTTCAAAACAGAAACAGGCGATTTTCTGAAAATACCCACCGGCCGAATACGGCGCGACGTTGTAAGACGCCTGCCCGGCAATCGGACGGTCGGTCGGGTTGTGGGCTTCGTAAAAGGCCAATCCGGTCTCACCGATGCGCACTTCCATCTCACGCTCGACCGGTTTGAACTCCCACGCCATGCCTTTGGCTTTCGAGGCGTCAAAGCGGACAGTGACCTTGCGGTCCAGAATATCCTCGGGCGCGGTTTCGGCCACACCAACCGTACCGCCAAAACCAGTGACCCGGCAGAACCAGTCGTAAAACGGCACCGCCGCCCAGGCCAAACCGCCCATCAGCACGACCACACTGACCGTCTGCATCACTGTTTTTTGCGGACCGGACAAGGCCATCAGTTCTGAACCTCTTGTGTCGGCTGACCCAGGCCAGTGCCCGAGACTTTAACGATCGTTAGCCCAAAGATGATCACGATGAAGGCAGCCAGCGTCAGACCCACCCCCAGATTGCGGTTGAACCGGCGCTGGTGCAGTTCATGGCTTTTGCGCAGACTCATGACCAACCTCCCAATCCATAGGGTTTCAACAACGCCTCAGCCAGAATCGCGCCGAAGTGCAGGAACAGGTAGAGCAGTGACAGCTTAAAGAATGAGCGCTCGACCTTGAAGTTATCTGCCTCTGAGTCATCCTCGGTGCGGCGCGAGATCTGCCACGCTCCGCGCAAGAACAGGGCGTTCATCACAACAGCAACGGTCAGATAGATCGGGCCACCGATGCCCGAGAAGGACGTGCCAACCGCCAGCAGCGCCAGCAGTACGGTGTAAACAAGAATGTGCCAGCGCGTCGCGCGGCGGCCGTGTGTCACGGTCAGCATCGGCACACCCGCATCGTCGTAATCCGAGCGCATGAACAGCGCCAGAGCCCAGAAATGCGGTGGAGTCCACATGAAGGTCAAGGCAAACATCAACCACGGCTCAAGCGTCATCGACCCCGTGGCCGCGACCCAACCGATTACCGGAGGGAAAGCCCCTGCCGCACCACCGATCACGATGTTCTGCGGCGTCGAACGCTTTAGCCACATCGTGTAGACCACGACATAGAAAAAGATAGTGAAACCCAGGAAGGCTCCGGCAAACCAGTTCGTTGCCAGACCCAGCATGATCACCGACAGGCCAGACAGCGCCAGCCCAATGGCCATGGCCTCGCCCGCCTCGACCTTGCCGGACGGAATCGGACGGCCTTTGGTGCGCTTCATCACCTTGTCAATGTCAGCGTCCCACCACATGTTCAGCGCACCCGAGGCACCACCACCGATGGCAATGAACAAGATGGCGCAGAAGCCGACAAAGGGATGGACCGGCACAGGCGCCGCCAGCAGACCGACAAGCGCCGTGAACACCACCAACGACATGACCCGCGGCTTCAGCAGGGCGAAATAGTCGCCAAAGCTGGCCTCGTCCGCGCGGGTCTGCGCGGTCACGGTGCTGGCATTGAAGCTTGCGTCGCTCATGTCGGGTCCTTTTGGGGCGAAAGCTGCGCGATCACCGCGCAGCCTGCATCATGTATTCTTCCGGCCAATGCCCGGATCAGTTCGAGGCAACCTGATAGGCCGCAGGTTGACCTGCGTACTCTTCCAAAGCGCCTTGCAGCCATTGCTCATAGGCTTCTTCGCTGACAACCTTGACGGTGATCGGCATGTAAGCGTGGTCCTTTCCGCACAGTTCGGAACACTGACCGAAATAGATGCCTTCCTTGTCAGCCTGGAACCACAGCTCGGCCAGACGACCCGGTACGCCGTCCTGCTTCACGCCAAAGGACGGGATGGTCCAAGAGTGGATCACGTCCGACGCAGTCACCTGCATGACGATGATCTTACCGACCGGCACAACAACGGCCGTATCGGTGGCCAGGAGCCACTCATCATCGCTGTAACCGGAATCGGCCAGCTTAGCGCGCATCGCATCATCCAGAACGAACGGCGTTACGTCGGCATCCGCCGGGCGGGCACCTTCGTCCAGAGTTGCGGGGTGACCCAGCAGATAGCTGTCGAACGCAAAATCGTGATCAACATATTCGTAGGTCCAGTACCACTGGTTGCCCACCACCTTGATTACCACGTCACCTTCGGGGATTTCCTGCTGTTTGAACAGAACCGGAAGTGAGAACGCACCGATAAAGACCAGAACCAGGATCGGCCCCAGGGTCCAAGCAATTTCAACCGGGGTATAGTGCGAGAATCGCGCCGGTGTCGGGTTTGCGCGCTGATTGTAACGCATGATGCAGTAGACCAGTAGGCCCGCGACCAGCAGACAGATGACGGTGATGATCACCAGAATCATCGCGTCCAGTCTGTGAATCCCCACGGCAAGGTCTGTAGCTGCAGGCTGGAAATTTACACCGCCGGCAACCGGCTTGCCAATAATCTCAAGCTCCTGAGCCATGGCGGGAAGGCTGGAGAGGGCTGTTGCAAGCCCGGAAAGCATCAAAGCGTTCTTCATTTTCTGTCCTGATCGTCTGATCTTAGCTTCTCTGGCGAAAAGGTGTGAATCAGTCGCACCTCTCCCGTTGTCTTTGGCCGCGTTAAAAACCATATTCCGGCGGGTAGATAAAGCAAAATGCTTGCGTCAAACAGACGCTATTTTTGATCTGGATCAAACCGGAAAGGTCCCAACCGATGCCCAACGACCCGTTTCGCCCGTTTGAAAGCGTTCTTCCGCAGGACGAAGCGCTTGCAGTTTTGCAGTCGGCCACCGCCGGGGCCGTGGATGGCGAGCTGTTTGTCGAGCGGCGAAAATCCGAGTCTCTGGTCTTTGATGACGGGCGTTTGAAGACAGCGTCCTATGATGCTTCCGAAGGATTCGGCCTGCGTGCTGTGCAAGGTGAGGTAGCGGGCTATGCACATTCTACCGACGTTTCGATCCCGGCATTGAAGCGCGCCGCTGAAACCGCGCGTCTGGCTGTTGGCGACGGCGGCGGCACCTTGGCCGAGGCGCCCCGCGCCACCAACACGCGGCTTTATACGGACGAAGACCCGATCGAATCGGCAAGTTTCCCGGTGAAAATTGAAACCCTGCGCGAAATCGACGCCTTTTCCCGCGACCTCGACCCTCGCGTCGTGCAAGTCAGCGCCACGATCGCCGCCGCTGTGCAAGAGGTCGAGATCCTGCGCCCCGACGGGGTTCTGGTGCGCGATGTGCGTCCGATGACCCGCCTGAACATCTCGGTCATTGTCGAACAGAACGGCCGCCGTGAAAGCGGCTCGGCCGGGGGTGGTGGACGCGTTGGTCTGGATGGCCTCATCGACCCGACAGACTGGCAGAACAAAGCACGCGAGGCGCTGCGGATCGCTTTGGTCAATCTGGACGCCATCCCTGCCCCGGCGGGCGTGATGGAGGTGGCCTTGGGCCCCGGCTGGCCCGGTATCTTGCTGCACGAGGCTATTGGACATGGGCTGGAAGGCGACTTTAATCGCAAGGGCAGCTCGGCCTTCGCGGGCCTGATGGGACAGCAGATCGCGTCAAAAGGCGTCACCGTCGTGGATGACGGCACGATTGCCGACCGACGCGGATCGATCACTGTAGATGACGAAGGCACGCCCAGCTCGCGAACAGTGCTGATCGAGGATGGCGTTCTGACCGGTTATATGCAGGACCGTCAGAATGCGCGTCTGATGAATGTTGCCCCCACCGGTAACGGGCGGCGGCAAAGCTATGCGCACAAGCCCATGCCACGAATGACCAATACAGTGATGTTGGGCGGCAACGCCGATCCTGCTTCGCTTGTGGCCGATATCAAAGACGGTATCTGGGCCGTGGGCTTTGGTGGTGGGCAGGTGGATATCACCAACGGCAAGTTCGTGTTTTCCTGCACCGAGGCGTACCGCGTTGAAAACGGCAAGATTGGCGCCCCGGTCAAGGGCGCAACCCTGATTGGCGACGGACCCTCCGCCCTGAACCGCATCCGGGGGCTGGGCAACGATATGGCACTTGATCCGGGTATGGGCACCTGCGGAAAGGACGGCCAATGGGTGCCGGTAGGTGTCGGCCAGCCAACCGTTCTGATGGACGGCCTGACCATCGGCGGATCGGCGGCCTGACACAGAATCGGTCACCAACAAGGTTAACGCCACGTGTGGACGATCTATCAATATTGATGCCTGCCTGAGAAACTCCATCGGGCAGGCATTTTATTTTCATGTTTGTTATCTGATAGTTACGCCAAACACGTCGTCAATCCAGGGAAATTTTCTGAATAATTTGACAAGATTCACAAGCTGTTAACCCCCTCAGTCGTAAACCAGTTCTGCAATCAGGCGGAGCAACGGATGACCGAAGAGCAGCTTTCTTCCTATCACCCCACACTCCCACCCACCACGGAAGAGGACCGGTTTTCCTGGCTTCGTCTGTTGCGCTCGCGCAAGGTTGGCCCGGCGACGTTTCGTCGGCTGCTGCGCGAACATGGCTCAGCGCAGAATGCGCTGGCCGCGCTGCCTGAAATGGCACGCGCCGCCGGAATCAAAGGGTATGAAATTTGCCCGCCTGGCGTGATTGAGGCGGAACTCAAGGCCGCAAAAGCCGCAAACGCGCAGCTACTGTGCCTTGGGTCCGCTGATTTTCCCCATGCCCTAAACGACCTGACTGATGCCCCGCCGTTGCTGTGGGCCATTGGCGATGTGTCCGTGTTGCGCAAGCCGTCGATTGCGATGGTCGGTGCGCGCAATTGCTCGTCTTTAGGGGCGCGGATGGCGCGGGGTCTGGCAGCCGACCTGGGAAAACAGGGATATGTCGTGGTCTCGGGCCTGGCGCGCGGGATTGACACATCGGCGCATTTGGCGGCGTTAAATACTGGCACGGTGGCGGTCTTGGCGGGTGGCGTGGATGTGATTTATCCTGCGGAAAACACCGATCTGGCAAGGGACATCGCCCAATCTGGCCTGCGCCTGTCGGAACAGCCCATGGGCGTGACACCACAAGCCCGGCATTTCCCCCGTCGTAACCGGATTATCTCGGGCCTGGCACAGGCTGTTGTGGTGGTTGAAGCGGCAGCAAAATCCGGCAGCCTGATCACCGCACGCGACGCACTGGATCAAGGGCGCGAGGTTCTGGCGGTCCCCGGCCACCCTTTCGATGCCCGCGCGGCCGGGTGCAACCTGCTGATCCGCGACGGGGCCACTCTGGTGCGGTCCGCCGAAGACGTTATCGAAGCGTTGCCAAAACAACAGCCCGAAATATTTGAGGTCCCAGTTCCCGAAATGACACCCGAACCCGCCGCGTTGGGTGCCACACTGCATCGCGAAATTCTGGCCCGACTTGGCCCGTCGCCTATCGCCGAGGACCAGTTGATCCGCGACATCGCAGCCACGGCAGGCGAGATTGGTCCGGCGCTGGTTGATCTGGAATTGGACGGGCATATCCAACGTCAGCCCGGTGGGTTGCTGTCGTTGACGGCCTGAGCAAGCGTCTCACGCCCCGCGCTGATTTTTTGAAGGCTATCGCGCTGAAATCGCCGTAAAATTCACGTATTTAAAGGAACGCATTGACAATTCGCTCTTGCCCTACACATCTTGCACGATCATAGAAGGCGCCCAATCCGTCGAGCGAGGTTTCCCCTTAAATGCCTGTTGTTGTTGTAGAATCCCCGGCCAAAGCCAAAACAATCAACAAATACCTTGGCCCTGATTACACTGTCCTGGCATCTTATGGTCATGTTCGCGACCTGCCCCCCAAGGACGGTTCCGTCGACCCCGAGCATGAATTTGAGATGAAATGGGAGGTCGGCAACGACAGCCGTAAACATGTCAAAGCCATCGCCGACGCGCTGAAGGAAGACAATGCCCTGATCCTTGCCACTGACCCCGATCGTGAGGGTGAGGCGATCAGCTGGCACTTGCAAGAGGCGCTGACCAAGCGCCGTTCGATCAAAAAGGATACGCCCGTCAGCCGCGTGACCTTCAACGCCATCACCAAAGACGCGGTGACCGAGGCGATGCAGAACCCGCGTGAGGTCGACATGCCGTTGGTCGAGGCGTATCTGGCCCGCCGCGCGCTGGACTATCTGGTCGGGTTCAATCTGTCTCCGGTTTTGTGGCGTAAACTGCCCGGCGCGAAATCGGCAGGACGTGTGCAATCGGTTTGTCTGCGCCTGATCGTCGAGCGCGAGATGGAGATCGAAGCGTTCAAACCTGTCGAATACTGGTCGGTACGTGCCCTGTTTGAAACGCCACGCGGTCAGACCTATGAGGCACGCTTGGTCACTCTGGCGGGCAAAAAGCTGGACAAGCATGACTTGGCCAATGCCACTCAGGCGGAACTGGCGGTTCAGGCGATCACCAGCCGCGCGCTCAGCGTTACTTCTGTCGAAGCCAAGCCCGCCGCGCGCAACCCCAGCGCACCGTTCATGACCTCGACCCTGCAACAAGAAGCCAGCCGCAAGTTTGGCATGGGTGCCCGCCATGCCATGCAGGTGGCGCAACGGCTGTATGAGGCGGGTTACATCACTTATATGCGGACCGATGGTATCGATATGGCGCCCGAAGCCGTGGCCGCCACCCGCGATACAATTGCCGACCGGTATGGCGCGGAATATGTGCCGGACAGCCCACGCATGTATAAGAACAAGGCCAAGAATGCACAGGAAGCGCACGAGTGTATCCGCCCAACGGACATGGCGCGGGATGCCACGGCACTGAAGGTTACGGATGAGGATCAGCGCAAGCTGTATGACTTGATCTGGAAACGCACCATCGCCTGTCAGATGGCTGCTGCGCGATTGGAGCGAACTACAGTTGAGGTAGGCAGCGCCGATGGCCAGGTTGGCCTGCGTGCCACCGGTCAGGTGGTGCTGTTTGACGGCTTCATGCGCGTGTATGAAGAGGGCCGCGATGATGTGGCCGATGACGACGAGAAGCGCCTGCCGCAGATCATGCAGGGTGATCCAGCACCGTTTGCCAAGACATCGCTGAAGGATCAGTTCACCAAGGCTGAGGACAAGGCCGCCCTCCTGTCCGAAAACGAATCCGTTCTGGCCCTGCAACACCACACCCAGCCGCCGCCGCGCTATACCGAGGCCACCTTGGTCAAGCGGATGGAAGAGCTGGGGATCGGGCGCCCCTCGACCTATGCCTCGATCGTGACCACGATTCAGGACCGAGAGTATGTACGCAAGGACAAGAACCGTTTGATCCCCGAAGAAAAAGGCCGGATCGTTACGATCTTTCTGCTGAACTTCTTTCGACAATATGTGGGCTATGAGTTCACAGCCAATCTGGAGGAACAGCTGGATGATGTCAGCGCCGGTGGCCGCGACTATAAAGAACTGCTGGGCAAGTTCTGGCGTGATTTCTCAGCCGCCATTGGCGAGACATCGGAATTGCGTATTTCCGAGGTGTTGGACAAGTTGGACGAGGCACTGGCGCCGCAACTGTACCCCCCGCGCGAGGATGGGTCTGATCCGCGTATCTGCCCGAAATGCGGCGTGGGACAACTGCACCTGAAGACCTCGCGCACGGGCGGGTTTGTGGGTTGCGGCAACTATCCCGAATGCACCTATACCCGTCCCATCGCGGGCGAAGGGGCCGAAGGCGACGAACGTCTGCTGGGTGAGGATGCAGGTGATGAGATCTGGCTGAAATCCGGCCGGTTCGGTCCTTACGTTCAGCGCGGCGAACCCACGCCCGAGAACAAGAAGCCGCCGCGCGCGTCCCTGCCCCGCGGGTGGAGCAAGGATGACATGGATCTGGACAAGGCGCTGACGTTGCTGTCCCTGCCCCGCCAGATCGGCGAACACCCCGAGGGCGGTATGATCAGCTCGAATTTTGGGCGGTTTGGACCGTATCTGATGCACCAATTGCCCGAGGAAGCAAAACCGGTCTATGCCAACCTCAAAGACCCCAACGATGTGTTCGAGATCGGTATGAACCGCGCAGTTGAAATGCTGGCCGAGAAGCGCGCCAATCCAGGGCGCGGACGCAGGGCCGCTGCCAAACCACTCAAAGAGCTGGGCGAGCACCCCGATGGCGGCGCAATGCAGGTTCTTGATGGGCGGTATGGGCCATACGTGAAGTGGGAAAAGGTCAATGCCACCATTCCCAAGGATATCAAGCCCGAAGACGTGACGCAGGAAATGGCCATTGAGCTGGTCAATGAGCGGGCTGCCAAGAAGGGCACTAAGAAAAAGGCCGCACCCAAGAAAAAAGCGGCAGCCAAGAAAACAACCAAGAAGGCGGCCACCTAAGGGTGGCTAGGTAGAAATACCACCACCCCCTTGGATTCGTTGACTTCCCCGTGACGTGGCGGCACAACCTGCCCATCACCATGTCATTGGGGGAGTTTTCCATGAAGAAAGTCTATGCCAATGCCACCGAAGCGCTTGATGGGGTGTTGTCGGATGGCATGATGATCGCAGCAGGCGGGTTCGGCCTGTGCGGTATTCCTGAATTGCTGTTGGAGGCGATCAAGGAGTCGGGCGCTCAGGACCTGACCTTTGCCTCGAACAATGCGGGCGTCGATGATTTCGGCATCGGCATCTTGCTGCAAACCAAGCAGGTCAAGAAGATGATCAGCTCATATGTCGGCGAGAACGCGGAATTCATGCGTCAGTACCTGGCGGGTGAGTTGGAATTGGAATTCAACCCGCAGGGTACTTTGGCTGAGCGTATGCGTGCCGGTGGTGCCGGTATTCCCGGCTTCTATACCAAGACAGGTGTGGGCACCGTGATCGCTGAGGGTAAGGAGCATAAGGACTTCAACGGCGAAACCTATATCATGGAAGAAGGCATCTTTGCCGATCTGGCCATCGTCAAGGCATGGAAGGCCGACGACACCGGCAACCTGATCTTTCGCAAAACCGCCCGCAACTTTAACGTCCCCGCAGCGACTTGCGGCAAGGTCTGCATAGCCGAAGTTGAAGAGATCGTGCCACGCGGTTCGCTGGATCCCGACCAGATCCACTTGCCCGGCATCTACGTGAACCGGATCATTCAGGGCGATCACGAAAAACGCATCGAACAGCGCACCACCCGCAAGAAGGAGGAAGCATAATGACCTGGGACCGCAATCAAATGGCCGCCCGCGCGGCGCAAGAGCTGGAAGACGGCATGTATGTGAACCTCGGCATCGGGATTCCGACGCTGGTGGCTAACTATGTGGGTGATAAGGACATCACTCTACAATCCGAGAACGGCATGCTGGGCATGGGCCCCTTCCCGTTCGAAGGAGAAGAAGACCCCGACCTGATCAACGCAGGAAAACAGACGATCACTGAATTGTCGCGCACGTCCTATTTCGACAGCGCCACATCCTTTGCCATGATCCGGGGCGGCAAGATTGCTGCAGCGGTTCTGGGCGCTATGGAGGTTGATGAGGAAGGTGATCTGGCCAACTGGATGATTCCGGGCGTTCTGGTCAAAGGCATGGGCGGCGCGATGGATCTTGTGGCCGGTGTTGGCCGCGTGATCGTTGTGATGGATCACACTAACAAGCACGGCAAGTCCAAGCTGCTGAAGAAATGCACCCTGCCCCTGACCGGAAAACAGGTAGTGGATCGCATCATTACCAATCTGGGTGTTCTGGACGTGGTTGAAGGCGGCCTGAAGATCGTCGAAATTGCCGAAGGTGTAACCGAAGACGAGATTCGCGCCGCCACCGAGGCCAAGATCGTCAACTAATCCACTAGATTGAAAAGGCCCGCCAGTTCTGGCGGGCCTTTTCAATTCAATGTCTGGAACACACAGCCATCCGAAATCAGCTCGGGCGGGGTTGAACAAAGGGCCTTGGCGATCTGAAAGGCCGCAAGGACTTTGGGCACGTAGTCCCGCGTCTCGGCATAAGGGGGAACTCCGCTGTGCTTGCGCACAGCACCTTCACCCGCATTATATCCGGCCAGCACCAGGATCGGATCATTTCCAAATTCTTCCATCAACCAGTTCAGGTATTTCACACCGCCCGAGATATTCTGAGACGGCTGCAAGCTGTCCTTAACACCAAATCGTTTGGCGGTGGCTGGCATCAACTGCATCAACCCCTGCGCCCCGGCTGAGCTGACCGCATTCTCACGACCTGCAGATTCAACCGAAATCACGGCCAGCACCAAAGCCGGCGATACATTTGTTCCTACGGTCGAGCGCAGAATCTCGATCCCTTGTTGTTGCGCAATGTTCTGGAGCGTCTGCAAACGCGGTGAGGCCACATTGGTCGCGGCCAGCGCGTTTATGGCTGCATCCAACCGCCAAGCTCCTGCTTCGGCCAAAGCAGGTGAGATTTTATCCCAGAAAGCCTTGTAAGACCCGACCGGCTTGTTTTGCGATCCAGTCCCTGGAACACTTGGGGGTACAACCTTGGCGCGTTTGACGATCTCGGGAATAACGAGCTCTGCCCCGGTGCTGGGCGCGAAGGGCGCCGATGCATGTTCTTCGGGCGAAATCTGAACAGTTATCTTGGGTCGCGTCCCCGGTTTGGGGGGCTTTACTCTTTTATATACGCCCCTGGGTTCAACTTCATTCGCGATAGCGGGCAAGGGCCATGACATCATCAAAGCCAACGTGCCGGCGCAGATCATTGCGTCCCGGAGTTTCATTTTGCCTGCCTCATGTTTTTTCTTTTACGGGATTTGAACCGCGAATCCCGTTGTAAAGCCAGAGAAACACGTCGAAATGGGGCAATTTCGCCTCATTTGGCGCAATTTTGCATCGGCAACACAGAACACCCCAATCGGTAACGAACTTTTATTTGTTTATTTTCAATAGCTTGAAGAAAAAACTACCAAAAAGTTAAGCGGAAAAGAAAAAAAATGGTGTTTAGCCCAATTCCTGCCACGCCTGACAGGCAATCATAGTGCCATACCGAGACGGTCGGGAGCGGACTGAGAGAGAAAGCTCTGATAGACCCCGAGGTTTATTTGACTTTTGATCCTTTAGGAGGGACGTAACATGATCAAGTTCATCAAGAACTTCCGCAAAGACGAAGACGGCGCCGTAACAGTTGACTGGGTCGTTCTGACTGCAGCTATCGTTGGCCTGGCCGCAGTTGCTTACAGCGCGATCGGTGATGGCACCGCAGCTCTGTCGGGCAAAATCGGTACCGAAATCAACGGCACCACGGTTGAAGACATCAAAACCAAGTTCGGCACGACGACCACCGGCGGCTAATAGAAACGCCAGTAGAGATTTATATGGTGGGGCCATGCTTGCTTAGGCTTGGCCCCTCTTTTTATGCAATATCCCTAAAGTGGTGCTCCCATGCTGAAGAGACTTGCAACATTTTCTCGCCAAGAAGACGGGGCCGTAACGGTTGATTGGGTCGTGCTGACAGCCATGCTGGTTGGATTTGGTTCTTTCATCGGTCTTTACATCGCAGATCCTGTGCAAAGCCTGGACGCAAAAAATGGTGCCGCAGTCTCTGCGGTAGAGGTTCAAGACATTCGCACAAAGTTTTCTGCCACCAGCCCCTGATGCGGAAACGCCTCAGAATGAGTGCGGAATTACAATCACGAAATTAATCGAGATTGTCCCCCTTTTCGACACAATTTAACATTACGAAGGACTGGACTTCGTCGTAATGTCACGGCGAACAAACCAAAATAGAACAATACGAGGGGACGTGAATGCGTGCAGTATTTGGACTTGTCCTGATTGTCGGGGTGGCTTTGGCCGGAGGCGCCGTCTATTTGGCGCGCGACTACATCGCACAGCATCAGGACCAACTCGCCCGAGAACGCCTGGCCGCGCAACAAGCGTTGGAAAATGCGGCCCTAGAAGGGACCACTGGCGTTCTTGTATCCAACCGAGCCATGAAATACGGAGAGCGCCTGACCAAGGAAGACGTTCGTGTCGTCAACTGGCCTGACGAAGCAATCCCGGAAGGCAGCTTCGTGGACATGGCCGTTTTGTTTCCTGAAGACGCTAAGGGAGACCGATTCGTCCTGAGAGCGATGGAAAAAGACGAGGCCCTCATGGAGGTCAAAGTCACCAATCCTGGGGAGGCTGCAGGTCTGACCTCACGGATAGAAAAAGGTAAACGCGCTTTTGCGATCAGCGTGGATGTTGCATCTGGTGTTTCTGGCTTTTTGCGCCCTGGTGATAGTGTAGATGTGTATTGGACCGGAACCGTTAACAGCAACCTTCAGGCTGGAGTCGGCGAAATCACCCGCCTGATTCAGACCAACATCGAATTGGTCGCAATTGACCAGTCAGCGGGATCAGATCTGACGGGCACAACAATTGCGCGTACTGTGACAGTAGCCGCCACCCCAGAAGAAATCGCGGCTTTGGCCCAAGCACAAAACACAGGTCGCTTGTCATTGGCCTTAGTTGGGGTGCAGGACGACACAATCGCAAGTGCGGTTGAAGTGGACCAGCGAAAACTGTTGGGAATCAAAGAAGCAGCCCCTGCCCCGGTTCAGGCTGAAGAACGGAAATGCTACACTAGAGTTCGACGTAGCGGAGAAATTGTGCAAACCGAAATTCCTTGCACAAACTGACGTTAAATCAGAGATTTACCAATACAAGCCGCGCCAACTGCGCGGCTTGTTTCGTTATGCATGTTGCGCATTGTCCACATAAGGAAAATTCCAGAAACCCTTGATTATTGCAATAAATTCGTAATTCGCGCAGTGTTACCTAACATAGGGCATAGACCCAAAAAACGAGGCGTGATCGGAGAGGCAGGTCACATGACAATACGTACTTGGATCAGCGCAACCCTTATGGGGTTGGCGCTTATAGTTGGTCCGGTCGGCCATACGGCCTGGGCTGAAACTTTGCGCGTGGTAAAGAATGGTTCAGCGGAAACGCTGGACGTTCCGATGAACCGCGCAATTGTGGTGGAAAGCGAAGAACCTTTCGCCGAACTTAGCATTGCTAATGCCGGCATCGCCGATATCTCGTCGCTTTCGGATCGCACTATTTATGTGCTGGGTAAGGCTCCGGGCCTGACCACGCTGACCCTGTTTGACGGCGCGGGTAACCTGCTGGCAAATGTTCGGGTTCGCGTATCGCCGGATGTATCTGAATTCAAAGAGCGTTTGGTTCAGATTTTGCCAGGTGAACAGATCGAAGTGCGCACAGCCAATGATGGCATCGTACTTTCGGGAACGGTTTCCAGCGGCGCAAAACTGGCGCGGGCACTGGAACTGGCCGAGCGTTACGCGCCCGAGCGTGTCTCGAACCTGATGTCAGTCGGGGGCGTACAGCAAGTCATGCTGAAAGTACGCTTTGCCGAGATGAACCGCTCGGTGGCCAAAAGCCTGACCGCTTCGCTGGGCTTCGGCGGCGGTGACGTGACAGGTGGTTTCAACACCCTCAACAATGCGGGTGCTCTGGCCAACGCACTGAACGACAACATCCCCATACTTCAAACAAATACAGGCGCCATCCTGTTCGGCTTTGGGGCCGGATCGACGCAGGTGCGTTTGCTGCTGGAAGCATTGGAGGCCAAAGGTCTTGCCCGCAGTCTGGCAGAGCCAAACCTGTCTGCCCTGTCGGGTCAGGAAGCAACCTTCCTTGCCGGCGGTGAAGTTCCCATTCCGGTGCCGCAAGAAGATGGTGTTATTGCCATTGAGTACAAGACGTTCGGCGTTGAAATCGACTTTATTCCACGCGTTGTGGATGGCGATCTGATCAATCTTGAGCTTGCCGCCGCCGTGTCCAGCATTGACACCAGTTCAGACTTTACTATCCAAGGCGATACAGTTCCTAGCTTTGTCACTCGTCAGACCAGCACGACGGTTGAATTGCGAGATGGTGAGAGCTTCGCAATCGCGGGGTTGATTCAAGATGACTTTGCAGACCTGAACAGCCAAGTTCCCTGGGTCGGTGATATTCCGGTGCTGGGAGCGTTGTTCCGCTCTGCGGAATACCAGCGCCAACAAAGCGAACTGGTTATCATAATCACTGCGCATCTGGTTTCGCCGACACGTGGTGAAGCGCTGGCATTGCCAACAGATCGGGTCAAGCCGCCCAGCGAATTTGATCTGTTCGTGAATGGCAAAGTCGGTCGTACAACGCGCCCGGGTGCCGGCGCAGCCTCGGAAGTGGCCAAGCAGGACTTTGGCAGCTCCTACGGCTACGTTCTGGATTGATAGGAGGATAGGACCAATGCAGAAGTGGATAATCACACTGGGTCTTTCGGTTGCTGTCGCCGCTTGTACGCGTGAAGCCGGGTATGAAGTTGATCAAGGTGCTTTCGGGAATGCGACCCTGAACAACACCCAGGTCATGAACGGCGAACTGACCTATGCCCAAATCCTGGGTCAGCGGTTCGCGGCCGAGGTTCCGACGCAGATCAACTTTGCCTTTGACAGCGCAAAGCTGGACGAAACGGCTCAGCGGGTTCTGTTGCGGCAGGCTGCGTGGATCAAACAGTTCCCCGAAGCGCGGTTCCGGGTCTATGGCCATACCGACGCCGTCGGTTCGACTGGTTACAACAAGGCACTGGGCCAGCGACGCGCCAATGCGGCGGTTGCCTTCCTGACGCAGCAAGGCATCTCGCGCTCACGTCTTGAGGCCGTTGTTTCCTTCGGCAAGTCACGCCCACTGATCGATACTCCGAATCGCGATCGGCGCAACCGCCGCACCGTGACCGAGGTTTCGGGCTTTGTGGATCGCAACCCGCTGGTTCTGGACGGCAAGTATGCCGCCATCGTCTATCGCGAATATGTACAAAGCGCGACGTACGAGGCGCAACTGCGTAGCCAGACCCGAGTTGGCGATACAACCGAACAATAAGTCGGATTTGGGCGACATCGTCGCCCATTTCCCTACAATTGGTTCTTTTGCGCCTAAATCTTGCCTAAGTTCCAAGCCAAATTTTCAACAATTAGGTGACCTGCGGCCAAATCTGGCCGCGACGGGGCAAGAGCGAACCAGACAGAATCTTCGGGTTCTCTGGGTTGGTCGGCTCTCGCGACAAGGATTGTGTTAATGACGAGCGCATCGCCACAAGATGATAAAAACGCCATTCTGGCCTGCACCATCAGCCGTGACGTCCAGAATTTCGACCTTCTGATCGAGGATATGGAGGTTGCACTGGGAGAACGATGGGGTGATCTCGGTTTTGCCGAAGCCCTGGCATTCTTCAGCCAACCTGATGCTGATTCTTTGGAGTTTGTCGCCTTGGCGATTGACGGCGAAGATGAAGACAACCTGTCCTTGATGGGTGAGATCATCACGCGAGCAAAAGAAAAGAAGATCAAAATCGTCCTGATCGCCGAAGACGTCACTCCGGCGTCTCTGCACCAACTGTTGCGCAAAGGCGCGGACGAGTTCGTCCCCTACCCTCTGCCCGAAGGCGAATTGCAGGAAGCTATCGCCCGGATGAACCAGCCCGATCCAGTTGCAGTACAGCAGGCCGCTGCACCTTTGGCGCAAGGTGAATCGAAAGAAGGGGCCCTCTTTGTGGTCCACGGACTTGCCGGAGGCGTCGGTTCCACCACTATGGCAGTCAATCTGGCCTGGGAATTGGCCACCGTATCGGACAAAGACGCGCCATCAGTCTGTCTGTTGGATCTGGATCTGCAATTCGGCACAGTTTCGACCTATCTGGATTTACCACGGCGCGAAACTGTCTTTGAAATGCTTTCGGACACATCGCTGATGGATGACGACGTATTTTCTCAAGCGTTGCAAACCTATGAAGAGAAACTGCAAGTTCTGACAGCGCCATCGGACATGGTGCCGCTGGATCTGATCACACCCGAAGATATTCAGCGCGTGATCGAAACAGCCCGCCGGAACTTTGATTATGTGATCGTGGACATGCCCTCGACGCTGGTTCACTGGTCTGAAACCGTTCTTCAGGCCGCACATGTGTATTTCGCCATGATTGAACTGGACATGCGCTCGGCTCAGAACGCGCTGCGCCTGAAACGTGCGCTGCAGGCCGAGGAATTGCCTTTCAACAAATTGCGCTTTGCTCTGAATCGGGCGCCGAAATTTACCGATCTGAACGGCAAAAGCCGGGTCAAACGGATGGGTGAAAGCCTGGGTATCTCCATTGACCTGCAATTGCCGGATGGCGGCAAGCCGGTCATGCAGAGTGGCGACCACGGACAACCGCTGGCCAATGCAGCCGCCAAGAATCCGCTGCGCCGCGAAATCGCGAAGCTTGCGAAATCGCTTCATAGTTTGGGCAGCAGCGACGCTGAGGCCGCGTAACCAGTACTAAAGGGAGAGAGCCGCCGTGTTTTCACGTTACAAGAAACAGCCCGAAGCGCAGCCGGTTCAAACTCCGGCCGCGACACCTGAACCTGTTGCGGAAAAAAAGCCCACTGCTAATGCCGTCGCTCGACGGCCCGTGCAGAAAAAGGCGGCCGAACCGGTGGCCGGAGATCGCGATCGCAAGCGCAAGGAACGCCTTGGCGAGATCAAGATCGAACTGCATCGCGAACTGTTGGAAAACCTGAACCTAGCGGCGCTCGAAAATGCAGGCGAATCCGAATTGCGCGCGGAAATCAGCTCGATTGTCAGCGAAATTTTGGAAACCCGGAACATTGTTCTGAACCGCGAGGACCGCTCGCAGTTGAACAAGGAACTGTATGACGAAGTGACGGGTCTTGGCCCGCTTGAAACCTTGCTGCAGGACGATACTGTCAACGATATTCTGGTCAACGGTCCGCAACAGATCTTTGTGGAACGCGACGGTAGGCTGGAAATCAGCGACATCACCTTTAAAGACGAAAAGCACCTGATGCGGATCATCGACAAGATCGTGTCCGCTGTGGGACGTCGTGTCGATGAATCCAACCCTTACGTTGACGCTCGCTTGGCTGATGGTTCACGTTTCAATGCGATGGTGCCGCCGATTGCGGTGGATGGATCGCTGGTCTCAATTCGTAAGTTCAAAAAAGACAAGCTGGGCATCGATGACCTGGTGAATTTCGGTGCCTTTACCGAAGAAATGGCCGCTTATCTTCAGGCCGCCGTGTCAACCCGTCTGAACATCATCGTTTCAGGTGGTACGGGTTCGGGTAAAACCACCACGCTGAACGCCTTGTCCAGTTTCATCGATGACGCAGAACGCATCCTGACAATCGAGGATACGGCGGAACTTCAGCTGCAACAGACCCATGTGGGTCGGATGGAAAGCCGTCCGCCAAACGTCGAAGGCAAAGGTGAGGTCAGCCCGCGCGACTGTTTGAAAAACGCCCTGCGTATGCGTCCTGACCGCATTATCGTGGGTGAGACGCGTGGCGCCGAGGTGATCGACATGTTGCAGGCCATGAACACCGGCCACGACGGTTCGATGACCACGATCCACGCCAACTCGGCGCGCGACGGGATTTCGCGCCTGGAAAACATGATCGCGATGGCCGGTATCGAAATGCCAATCAAAGCGGTAAGAAGCCAGATTTCGTCAGCTGTGAACCTGATCGTGCAGGCCAGCCGTTTGCAGGATGGTTCGCGTCGGATGACCTCAATCACCGAGATTACAGGCATGGAAGGCGATGTGATCTCGATGCAGGAAATCTTTAAATTTCAACGTGTTGGACTAACACCTGACAATAAAATCATCGGTCACTTCACAGCGACCGGCGTGCGCAGTCACTATTCTGAGCGCTTCCGCCTGTGGGGCTTTGACCTGCCCGCTTCGGTCTATGAACCAACGAATATGTAGGAGATCTGGCAATGCAACTGCCTGTTGAGGCGCTCATCTATGTCGTGATCTTCGTCGCGGTGTTCGCCCTAGTCGAAGGCATCTACCTGGTGGCTTTCGGCAAATCCATCAGCCTGAACAGCCGTGTAAATCGGCGTCTGGATATGCTCGACAAAGGTGTCGGGCGGGAACAAGTGCTGGAACAGCTGCGCAAGGAAATGCAGCAGCATATGAAAACGCAGAGCATCCCGCTCTATTCGCTGTTGGCTGACAAAGCGCAGAAGGCAGCTATTGCCTTCACCCCGAAACAACTGATCATGGTCATGATCCTTTTGTCAGGCTTTGCTTTCGTCGGCCTGAGCGTCGGCACCGCAACGGAAATGGTTCTGCGGGTGGCATTGTCGGTCTTTATCGGTGTTGGCGGTGTCTACACCTGGGTGAGCCGGAAGGCCGGTAAACGCATGGGCATGATGGAAGAGCAACTGCCTGACGCGGTTGAATTGATGGTCCGATCCCTGCGCGTGGGCAACCCATTTGTGTCGTCCATTCAGATTGTCGCAAACGAAGTACAGGACCCACTGGGAACCGAGTTCGGTGTCATTGCCGACGAATGCGCCTATGGCCGGGACGTGGGTGAGGCGCTGAGTGATCTGGCTGAACGTCTGGACATGCAGGACCTTCGCTTTCTGGCGGTGGCCGTGGGTATCCAACAACAGTCAGGCGGTAACCTTGCTGAAATTCTGGCTGGTCTGGCCAAGGTGATCCGCGCCCGTTTCCGCCTTTTCCGGCGTGTAAAGGCGATCACCGCCGAGGCAAAATGGTCCGGCAAGTTTCTGTCAGGGTTTCCCCTTTTCTGCCTGCTGTTCATCATGGTGACAGATCCCAATTACTATGACGACGTGGTTGATCATCCCCTGTTCATCCCGGCCTGTTTCTTCGTGGGCATCATGCTGACGGTGAACCTGATCGTGATGCGCGTTCTTACCAACATCAAGGTCTGAGGGAATCGCAATGGAAGTTCTGGCCCCAATCAACGACCTGATCAAACAGTACCTTGGCGAATTCGGTCCACTTATCGTGATCGGCGTTTTGGGTCTGGCGATGATCTTAATCGCTGTCACTCTGATGCTGAATCAACCAGAGGACCCTCTGAAAAAGCTGCAAAAATCCACTGCCGCACCAAAACACGATAAGAAATCCAAAAAGGACAAGCTTCGCAACACCAGCCGCAACGAGCAGCTTGAAAAGTTCGCAACATTCCTTGAGCCGCAAAACGAAGCCGAACTGTCGGCAATGCAGCTAAAGCTGCGGCAAGCCGGATATCATTCAAAGGATGCTGTGCGGTTCTTCCACTTTGCACAATTTGCGCTGGGTATTATCGGCATTCTGGTCGGCGTCATGTTGGTTACCGTACTGTCGGGTGGCCAGGAATTCACCGGTCAACAGATGGCTCTTAGGGTTCTGATTCCGGCAGGTGCAGGATATTTTCTGCCGCGCTACTGGATCACCCGGCGTGTTGCCGAACGTAATGAAGCAATTGTCGCCGGTTTTCCCGATACGCTGGACCTTATGCTGGTCTGCGTCGAGGCCGGACAATCTCTGGATCAAGCCATTGTACGGGTTGCGCGTGAGATGAAGGCCTCCTACCCCGATATCGCGCAAGAGTTCGAAATTGTCGCTTATGAATTGAAGGCTGGTAAGGACAAGGACACGGTTTTGCGTGACTTCGGAACTCGCTGCGGCGTGCAAGATGTCAGCTCATTCGTGACCGTCATGATCCAGTCCGCGACGTTCGGCACCTCGATCGCCGAAGCGCTTCGGGTCTACGCTGGCGAAATGCGCGACAAACGGGTCATGCGCGCCGAAGAAGCCGCGAACAAGTTGCCAACCAAGATGACTCTTGCCACAATGATCCTGACGGTGCCGCCTTTGCTGGTTATTCTGGTCGGACCTTCGGCAAAAGGAATCGCTGATTTTGCGGCGGGTAATTAATAACCCAAATTTAGTAGGCTTCAGGCGCATCCACGACGGTATACGCCACATGCTAAAGGCCGCCATGGTGATCGCCATGGTGGCCTCTTGCACTGAGACAGGGTCGTCAGATGATCTGGACGTCCCCGGAAATGACCCTAAAGGTCAAAGGGCGGACGAAATTACGGTGGGAAACCGGTTGATGGCCGCCGGGGAATACGAGCTGGCGCTGGATTCTTTTGCCCGCGCCGCATTGGATCAGGGGATGACAACACAAATCCTGACGGCGATGGGCACGGCCAATCTGGGACTCAGACGTCTAGGACAGGCCGAAACCCTACTGCGACGGGCCGTCAAGGACAATCCTGACTGGCCAGTTGCTTGGAACAATCTAGGCGTGGTGCTGGTCGAAAAGGGCGAATATCCCGAGGCCGCGCAGGTTTTCAAGCGGGCCTTTGCGCTGGACAATGGCGAAAGTGACGCAATCCGGGACAATCTGCGCTTAGCGCTCGCAAAAATGGAAAATCCTGTTAATACTACGGCAGAAGAACAAGAATATACGTTGGAGCAGCAAGGCGACGGGCAATTCAAGCTGCGCAAGCTCCCGTAAAACAGGCAAGAGCAGTAAGGGACGCAAAAAATGCGCCAACAATTCTTGATTGCGCCAATTGTGATGTGCGGGCTGATCCTTTCTGCCTGCGAAAAAGAAACCGAGGAAGAAAAGGTCGAGCGCACCTATCAGGAGGTCAACGTCATTGACGAGACCAACCTGAACGAGGTCTTGCTGACCGCCGCCGATCCAAATGAGGCGGTCACCTACTTTCAAGGCGCCGCCGCCAAAAATCCGGGTCGGATTGACCTGCAGCGGGGACTGGCGATTTCCTTGTCTCGTGCGAAACGGTCGACCGAAGCCGTCGCCGCCTGGAAAAAGGTGACGACGATGAAAGGCGCCGGAAACGTCGACAAGCTCGAATATGCTGACGCGCTTGTCCGTGCCGGCAATTGGGGGCAGGCCAAATCGGTTCTGGATACCATTCCACCCACTTATGAAACCTTCAAACGGTATCGGCTTGAAGCGGTGGTCGCCGACTCCAAACAGGATTGGAAACGCGCAGACCACTTTTATGAAACCGCGGTCGGCCTGACCACGCGCCCCGGTGGTGTCATGAACAATTGGGGTTATTCCAAGCTGACACGCGGCCAGTTTGCCGAAGCCGAACGCCTGTTTACCGAGGCGATCCGTCAGGACAAATCCCTGTTCACCGCCAAGAACAATCTGGTTCTGGCCCGAGCTGCGCAAGGAAATTACAGCCTGCCGGTTGTTCCCATGACACAGGTGGAACGCGCCAGGCTGCTGAACACGATGGGTATCTCTGCGGTCAAGCAAGGGGATGTGGCGACAGCCAAAAACCTGTTCCGCGAAGCCATCGCCACCCATCCACAGCATTTTGACGAGGCTGTCCGCTCGCTGCGCGCGCTTGAGGATGCCTGATTGATGAGTATTCCCGCGTTTGCTGCGCTGTGGTTTCTTCCGTTTGTTCTGCCGATCTGCTTTTACGTGGCGTTCACAGACTTGCGGGACATGCTGATCAAGAACCACGCCGTTGTTGCGCTGGCCGTCATTTTCGCCATTGTCGGGTTGTTTGTGCTGCCCCCGTGGTCCACCCAGTGGACCTCACTAACGATCTGGTCGTTCTCGGTGACACTTCCCCCTTATGTCTGGCACTTGCTGCATATTGTGACCGTGCTGATCTTGGGTATTCTGTTTAATGCCGCTGGCGTTTTGGGTGCCGGGGATGCCAAGTTCATGGCCGCCGCCTCACCTTTTGTCTGGTCTGGGGATTGGGTTCTGGTGATGTTTATTCTGGCAGCCACCACGCTTGCTGCCTTTGTCACGCATCGACTGGCCATGCATACCGCGTTGCGCAACGTTGCGCCAAATTGGGAAAGCTGGAACAGGAAGAAGCACTTTCCAATGGGCCTGCCTCTTGGTGGCAGCCTGGCTATTTACCTGATCTTAGGCACTGTTTACGGCTCGTAAACTATCATTAACGCGCCTTGTCGCCGCCTTGGTACTGCCACAAAGCCGGGCCAGATTTCCCCTAAGCGGCCCTTTTTGGGGCCATTGGCGTGAATACTGGATAGACGGGCGACGCTCATGAATATGCAGACAACTTCGGTAATGGCCCCCCCTGCCCCAAAGGGTTTGGGCGAAATGAGACTGCCCATCGTCATGATGCGCGATATCATGTTGAAAACGATCTTTCGCAAGAATGTAGACACCGTGTCCGAGATCGCGGTGGCGATTTGTCTGCCGGGCTCCGTCACGCAGGAACTGATCGACATGGCCCGCGAGCAAAAGCTGATCGAGGCCACCGGCACCCTGAATGCCAACAGCGGCAATGAGATGGGTTATCAGCTGACTGATGCCGGCAAGGCCCGCGCACTGGACGCGTTGAGCCAGTCAGAATATTTCGGCGCCATGCCCGTACCGCTGGACGTCTACCGCGAACAGGTGAAACGCCAGTCGATCCGCAACATTCAGGTGACCCGCGACCAGCTGATTGGCGCAATGGGCCACTTGGTTCTGCCCGACAGCTTGCTGGATCAATTGGGCCCGGCGGTCAGCGCCGGTCGCTCGGTCCTGATGTATGGCCCTCCGGGCAACGGTAAATCCTCGATTTCAAACGGGATTCGCGATGCACTGGGCGATAATGTCTATGTGCCTTTCGCCATCGAATATGCCGGTCAGGTGATTACGGTTTATGACCCGATCGTTCATACTGCGATTGAACAGGAGCCAGACGATCCCAACAGCCTGCGCCGCCGCAAACGGTTCGACACACGCTATGTTCAGTGCGAACGTCCAACCGTGGTTACAGGTGGTGAATTGACGCTGGGTATGCTGGATCTGGTTTATAACCCCACAGCGCGAACCTATCAGGCCCCTTTGCAGTTGAAATCGACCGGCGGTATCTTCATCGTGGACGACCTTGGCCGTCAGCAGGAACCACCGCAGGCCCTGATTAACCGTTGGATTGTTCCGCTGGAAGAGAACAAGGACATCCTTGGCCTGCAGTCGGGTGAAAAGTTCGAAGTCCCCTTCGACACGCTGGTCATCTTCTCGACCAACTTCCACCCGAATGAAATCTTCGACCAAGCGGCCCTGCGCCGGATCTTCTTCAAGATCAAGATTGACGGCCCGAACCAGGAGAACTTCCTGAAAATCTTTGCCATGGTGGCGCGCAAACGCGGCATGCCGCTTGACGAGGCTGCTCTGGTCCATCTGTTGAAGGTTAAATACCCGACCATCAACAATATCTATGCGAATTATCAGCCGATCTTCCTGATCGACCAGATGATCTCGATCTGCGAGTTTGAGGGCATCCCTTATCAGATGAGCCCTGACCTGATCGACCGCGCATGGTCCAACATGTTCGTCAAGGACGAGACCATCGTCAAATAACGCCGTGCCATTTCGGTAAAGGGCCGGGTAATCTGCGCGTATGACGCAGATTCCCGCCCGGATCACATCTTGGTTTGCCGCCAAGGGCTGGTCCATTCACCCCCATCAACAAGATATGTTCAACCGGGCCTTGGACCCGGCCACGTTGTTGATCGCGCCGACCGGGGGCGGTAAGACAATGGCCGGGTTTTTGCCGACATTGGCGGAACTTGCAGATGGCACGCATGAGGGGTTGCACACAATTTATGTGTCTCCGCTCAAGGCACTGGCCGCTGATATCCGCCGCAACCTGCGCGGCCCTGCGGATGAGATTGGCCTACCCATTCGGATCGAAGACCGCACCGGCGACACCTCGGCCACGCAGAAAAAGCGGCAGCGTGTAGACCCACCCCATATTTTGCTGACCACCCCTGAAAGCTTGGCCCTGCTGACCTCATACGAGGACGCGCCTCGGATGTTTGCGGGGGTGCAACGAGTGATTGTCGACGAAATCCACGCATTGGCCGAAAGCAAGCGAGGAGATCAGCTGATGCTGGCCTTGGCACGGTTGCAAACCCTGTGCCCTGACCTGCGCCGGGTCGGTCTTTCAGCTACGGTCGAGGATCCACAGGCCATCGCGCGCTTTCTGGCCCGGCACCCGGACCCTTGTCAGATTGTGCAGGCCGACCCCGGACCTGATCCGGATATCCGCATGCTGGAAACGCAGGAAATGCCCCCCTGGTCCGGCGGTGGTGCAGCTTATTCGATCCCGGCGGTACTCGAGCAGATCAAGCAACACAAGACAACGCTGATTTTCCACAACACCCGCGCACAGGCCGAAATTTTCTTTCACAATCTGTGGCTTGCCAACGATGACGGCCTGCCCATCGGCATTCACCACGGCAGTCTGGACCGGCAGCAACGCGAGCGGGTCGAGGCCGCCATGGTGCGGGGCGACCTGCGCGCCATAGTATGTACCGGCAGCCTGGACCTTGGCATCGATTGGGGTGACGTGGACCTTGTGATCCAAATTGGTGCGCCTAAAAATGTCAAACGACTGGTGCAACGGATCGGGCGGGCAAACCACCGCTACAACGCGCCCTCCAAGGCCCTGCTGGTACCTGCCAACCGCTTTGAGGTGGTGGAATGCGTCGCGGCACTTGAGGCCGCCAGAGCGCATGATCTGGACGGTGAACCGCGCAGCTCTGGCCCCCGCGATGTGCTATGCCAGCATATCTTGATAGCGGCTTCGGCAGGCCCGTTCGACGCCAGCGCGCTTTTTACGGAAATGACCGCAGCGGGGCCATACGCGCACCTGTCACGCGATGAATTCGACGCCTGTCTGGAATTCTGCGCGACCGGAGGTTACGCCCTACGCGCCTATGATCGCTGGCAGCGCTTGCAACAGCGCGCAGACGGACAAATGCAGCTGCGCGACCCGCGCGCAGCGCAGCGTATCCGCATGAACTTGGGTACCATTCAGGACACCGACACGCTGAAGGTACGTTTGAAACGCAACCGCGGAGGCAAACCGCTGGGTGAAGTGGAAGAGGCCTTTGCCGCCTCGCTAACGCCCGGAGATACCTTTCTGATCGGGGGGCAGATTGTCCGCTATGAGGGCCTGCGCGAGATGGTGGTTGAGGTCAGCCGCCGTGCGGACAGAAAACCGAAAGTTGCTGTTTTTGCGGGCACAAAATTCGCCACCTCGACGCAGTTAAGCGACCGGATTCTGCGGATGTTTGCCCAGCCGGATTGGCCGCAACTGCCTAAACACACTGCCGACTGGCTGTCTCTGCAGCGCGACATGTCTCGCCTGCCTCAACGCGACCGGCTGCTGATCGAAAGCTTTCCGAATGACGGGCGCGAGAATCTGTGCGTCTACGGTTTCGCTGGCCGCAACGCACAGCAGACGCTGGGCCTATTGCTGACCAAACGTATGGAGGAAACCGGGCTCGCCCCGCTGGGTTTTGTCGCAACCGATTATGCCACACTAATCTGGGGGCTGGATGCAGTGACCGACCCGCGGCCCCTGTTTCAACTGGATGCCCTGCGTGACGGGCTTGAGACTTGGTTGGCCGGAAATGCCGTGATGAAACGGACCTTTCGCACCTCGGCCACGATTGCTGGGCTGATCGAACGGAACATGGGCGGTCAGCGCAAAAGCGGTCGTCAGGCGACGTTCTCGTCGGATATCCTTTATGACACCTTGTTGAAATACGACCCGGATCATTTGTTGATGCAGATCACCCGCGAAGAGGCCATGCGCGGGCTGGTGGATTTCGGGCGGATCGAAGCGATGATCGCCCGGATCGGAGACCGTATTGATCTGCTGCGGTTGGATCGCGTATCGCCTCTTGCCGCCCCTTTGTTCCTTGAGGTCGGCAAGGTTCCGGTCAAGGGCGCGGCCGAAGAACGGCTATTGGCAGAAGAAAGCGCACGTCTGTTGAAGGCGGCGGGGTTAACACCTGATTGATACGGCTTGCGTCCGGAGGTGAAACACGCAAAGAACGCATCATGAACGAAGTGGCGTTTTCATTTGCGAGACAGACCCTGAAGGCATTGGGATCAGGGGCCTTGTGGTGGCCGGATCAGCAATTGCTGTGCGTATCCGACCTGCATCTGGGCAAGTCTGAGCGCATCGCTCGGCGGGGCGGCCCGAGTCTGCCGCCTTATGACAGTCAAGAAACCCTGACCCGGCTGGCTGTGGATATTGCCAGAACCAATCCTGCCACCGTGATCTGCCTGGGCGACAGCTTCGACGATCTGAAAGCTTCGGCCGCAATGCAAGCGGAAGAACAGCGTGATATCACGGCCCTGCAGGCTGGTCGGCGCTGGATCTGGATCGAGGGTAATCACGACCCCGGTCTGATTGATCTGGGCGGTACGCATCTGTCCGAGTGTAAGATTGCCCCGCTGACTTTTCGCCATATCGCGCAGGCACCAGCGCAAGCCGAGGTGTCAGGCCACTACCACCCCAAAGCACGTCTGAACGCGCGGGGTCGAACCATCACCCGGCCCGCCTTTTTGGTGGACAAGACGCGGCTGATCCTACCGGCCTACGGCACATATACTGGCGGGTTACGCAGTTCGGATCATACATTGGACGCTTTGATGGATGGTCAGGCCATAGCCATACTCACCGGATCGCATCCTCGGGTCATTCCAATGCCCAGATAGAGTGGCTTAGATAAGGCCGTCTAGCTCTAGCCCCGGTTTGTATTTTCGGCTGATCGGAACCAAATCGGTGTTCTTCAGACGCAAGAAGGTTTTTCCGTCCAGCTTTTCAACTCCGACAATGGCATCGTCTGCCACCCAATGGGAACGATGCGTACAGTGGCCAGGTACCGGTTCCATCTCGGCGATCGCATCAGTCAGGCGGGATCGGATGGTGAATGTCCCCGCTGAAGTCACCACATCAACAGCATGGTCGCGGACTGTCAGTCGATAGATCTGACCGGAAAACGACTCTGGCAAACGCTTGGTCAGGCGTGGCGAGGGTGGCTCGATCTGATCCTGCACCGGCTCATCAACGTGACTATACCCGCGCACCAGGACCAGCCCGGTTGCAAACAGGGCACCATAAGGGGCCACCGCCAGAACATCCGGCGCCTGTTGCCCCCCGGCAGAAAACAGCAGATATGACATAAGCCACATAGATGGCACGAACAGAACCAGAATGAAGAAAACCAGCGCAATGTCACGCCAGCTGAAATGGGCTTCCGCGAAAAATTTCCGGCTCACGCGTCTGACGATCCAGGTCACGCACAGTGCCAATCCCAGTACACCGATCCAGAAAACAAGCCGCTGGGGATAGGTCAGGTAGATGGCCGGAAAAGGCTGGAACGCACTGGCCAACAAAGGCGGGAAACCAACGCCTGCAATCACTCGGCGTAACGTGAATTCGACCAGAATTGGTCTGGGCACTTCGATCATACATACTCAACAAACAAGACTACAGGTTCCAGCCCAACACCACACGGCTTTCACCAATCTCTCGTAACCGGCTGGAATAGCTTACTTATCACCAATTTACCGGACATTCAAACCCGGCCCTTGAAACTTAATTCAATCTTCAGAAAGCAAATGGACCAAAAAGCGTTTGCTCTTTGGTCCATTTGTTCAGTTTTATTTTCCCTTAGATCAAGCTGTCAGGCCTTCGGGCTCTGGCAAGGCATTGGCGCGGCAGCAGGCCGTCAGTGTGTTGGCCAGCAGGCAGGCGATGGTCATTGGT
>NZ_JBQFTX010000010.1:0-209631 GCF_056538905.1 Ruegeria sp. BE10 | reverse complement strand
TCCGCCACATCCGACGGCGCAACAGGCAAAACATCACGCGCAGGCCCCGAAAGGCTGGAAACGCGATTGATAAAAGGGTTCATGCTCATCAGCCCAACCTCACTCAGTCATCTCAATCAGAAACACCATAAACAAAACACAACTAACACAACCAAAACACACCGAACGGAACGGCCAAAAGAGATGCAATAGACCGGCCTCAATAGAAGTACGGAAGGTTCTTTTCACAGGCCGCACGAATCCAGTTAGGAACAAACGGAATGATCTTGTCTTGCGATGGCACCATGATCTCGATGAAATTTGCCCCTGGGTTGGCTATGGCATCCGACAGGATCGGTTCGATATCAGCCTCTGAGGTGATGCGAGCCGTTTTGAATCCGAAGCCTTCTGCCACTTTGACATAGTCGACTGCACCGAAATCGGTGCTCCAAGGTTCGTCGACATCGTCAAGAAGGATCGCTTCGCCTCGAATCCAGCCAAATGTATCGTTGCGTGTCAGGATCACAGTCACGTTCCTGCCTGATCGTTTGAGCGTTTCCATATCTCCGATCACAAACCCAAAGGACCCATCTCCGGTGAATGAAATCACTGGTCCGTCATTGGCATAGGCCGCCCCGATACAGGCCGGAACCGAATATCCCAAAGCCCCCATCGAATAATTGGTAATGTACCGCCGCCCGGGTCTGCGGAAGGTCAGCAGCGCCGAAGGGTAGATCGCGCTGACGCCCGGTTCTGAGGTGACCACCGCATCATCGGGCATGATCTTGTCCAGCACTTGCGACAGACGTACAGGCGATAGCGTGCCTTCGGGCATGGGGATGTTGGAGTTGAATACCTTGTCGAGCGCGGTCTTCTTGACCGGGTTCAGATCGACCTTGGGCCGATCCAGGTCGGGGTGTTCGGACCGGATGAGTTCAACCATATATTCAAGGCTGGCGCGCGCATCGCCCACCATGCCGACCTGCACCGGAAAATTGTTCCCGATATGGGCTTCGGCTATGTCCAAATGCAGGAACGTCTTTGTGTTTGGATCGCCATACAGTTTCCAATGATCGGTGGCGGCGCTGTCGGTGTTTGAGCCGATGAAAAAGATCGTGTCGGCGTCGTGGACGTACTGATTGGAATATTCCATACCTCCCCGACCACCAATCACACGCAGAGCCAGAGGGTGATCTTCGGGAATGGTACCCTTGCCCGGCGTGGTGGTGCCGATCGGGATTTGCAGCAGTTCCGCCAGCTCTAGAACCACGTTCGACGCCTTGGAGATCAGCCCCCCCTGACCGCAGACAATGGCCGGATTTTTCGCTTTGATCAGAATATCAATGGCCGCGCGGATTTTGCTGTGATCCGCGACCGGGCGATGCGCCGGGTAATGGCTGTACTCGGGCTCGGCGTAAAGGTCGTTGATCTCAGCCTCTTCGCCGTAAATGTTGATCGGCACCCGGATATGAACGGGCGCAGGACGCCCCGAAGTTGCCACACGGAAGGCGCGGCGAAGCAGGAAAGGGATGTCCTTGACGTTGGTCAGAACAAAGCTTTCCTTGCAGATACTGTCGTAAAGCCTGGTCTGATCAATACCCGTCAGCCCATGTTTCTTGTCCTGATTAATCGGGATGTCCGAGCTGAAAAAGATCACTGGAACCGAGCTGAGGAACGCCTCGGTGATACCAGGTGTGCAATGAGTGATGCCGGGGCTTGGGGCCTCAAGAACACAAGGTCGACCCGTGATCTTGGCATAAGCTTCGGCCGCATAAGAAGCAGTACGTTCGTCCCGTGTCAGAACAAACTCGATATCGCTGTGTTCGCGCCATTCCTTGTACCAGCCGATTGTCGTTTCACCGGGCAGGCCAAACACATGGCGTACACCATGAAGCTCCAGCATCTTCAGGATGACCTGCGCGCCGTTCATCCGCATGGGATCTGCCGGTTTCAAAACATGAACCTCCGTTTCGTGAGTCGCTTGTTCTAATTGTCGACAATTGATTATACAGTATTGCCGACCAGTCAATACTCAGTTCAAACCCCGGCAAAAACCTGTTAGTGCCAAGCATGATCTTTGACTTGAGGAAACCGGATGACAAAAACCGAAGATCGTGTTGGTCGCGTCTATGATCTTGTGCGCAGGATGGCCGAGAACTTTGAGTTCAAACCAGAATCCCAGATCAATGAGGTTGCCCTGGCCAAAAGCTTTGGCACCAGCCGGACACCTGTACGCGAAGCGCTGAACCGGCTGGTGGCCGAAGGGTTCCTGACCTTTCAGGCCAGGCGGGGATTTTTCTGCCGTCCGCTTAGCCCCTCTCAGATTCTTTCCCTGTATGAGGCCCGGATCGCGGTTGAGACGGAAGCTGTGAGGCTGGCTATTCGTAAATCCTCGGATAGTCAGCTGGCCGCATTGGTGGAAACATTGCGTGGGGATTTGAGGGAATATGACCAGTGCGAAGACCCCCGGCGGTTGTTGGAGTTGGATGAGCAATTCCATGTGGACATTGCCAAGGGGTCCAAAAATCAGGAACTTGTGCGTATTCTTGAGAACCTCAATGCGCGCATCCGGTTCGTTCGCCTGATCGATCTAAAGAATGCGTATTTGAATGGTGGGGCTGAAACGACGAATAGCCAAATTCCCAGCCACCTGATGATCATGCAAAATATTGCAGACCGCGATGAAGGCATCGCAGTCGATACCATTCGAAAACACATCGAACGCCGCCGTGAAGAGACGACTGAGGCCGTCGCCAAAGCGTTCGCCGAAATCTACTTTGTGGATGACGATGCCTAAGCGGCTATGACTCTTGACCACGCTTGCAGGATTTAACGATGTCTTGCACCAGAATTTCAACCGCCCTCCTTTGGGCCAGTGATGGCCGTGTTGCGAGGTAAAAGGTTGAGTTCCAGTTCAGCTTGTCCGGCGCAAGCTCTCTGAGTCGATCGCGGTGGGCCCAGTTTTTGATAAAGTGTACCGGCAGCGGACCCAAAAAGTGACCGGTTTCAATCATCATCGCCATTGCTTCCATATTTGCCACGGTGGCTTTTGGCTGCGCAGTCTGAAGCACCGGTGACACCAGAATGTTGTAGGAGCGCTGACAAATTTGGTGCTGTGAGATTACATCCAGATCAATCTGATCGTCGGGTAAGTCAAACAAGGGATGATCCTGCCCACAGTACAAACGATGCTCTTCCTGGCACAGTTCGGTGTATGTCAGCTCTGGGACCTGATTGCGGAAGGGAGCGATTGCAACATGCAAATCACCGGTAATCAGCTTCTGTGTTAACTCAGTTGGTGATGCGACGACCACCTCTAGCTGCACTTCGTTGGGGCGGTCGAGAAACCGCTTAAGGACCTGTGCCAGATTAAGCTCTGCCAATGTATTGACCGCATCAATGGTACCAATCCGCAGATCTCCAGTAGTGGTCCCACGCAATTCCAGCAATTCAGCGTCGAAATCACGGGCACTGCGCAAGATGTCTCCGGCTTTGCGATACGCGATTTCGCCCCGTTCGGTCAGGCGAAACCCGCCGCGGCCGCGTTCGCATATCCGATAACCAAGCGCGGTTTCCAGATCTCGAATTCGGATGCTGATCGCCGATTGCGTAATGCCCAATGCGTATTGCGCATCCGTAAATCCACCGCATTCGACCACGGTCACGAAGGTTTCAAGCAGAGTATTTCTGAGCAGTTTCAACGCTTATCCGCCTTTCGGGAGTCGTGGTGTTATTTACATAAAAATACCTCATGTGAACATAAACAAGATGATATTTTTTTGTGTATTTTTCTATGCTGTCCTGATCCCTGAAGACTAAACCCAATAAGGCAACAGGGAAGAAACCAACATGACCTTGACCTCTCGTCCCCTCAAGATAACTGCCGCAGCAGCATTGCTGGGCCTGACCCCTCTCGCCGCCTTGGCCGAGGATTGGAAGTTCGCAATCGAAGAGATTCCAGGCTCGATCATGGATGCCTACGCGCAGGAGTTCAAATCGCGCATCGAAGCCGCCACCGATGGTGAAGTGACCGTGACCGTCTATCCGATGGGCACGCTGGGCACGCCGACCGAAACGGTTGAACAGGCCGCCGACGGGGTCATCCAGTTCACCAACGTATCGATTGGCAATCTTGGCACCGTGGTGCCAGAAAGCCAGGTTTTCCTGCTCCCCTACTTGCTACCATCCGATCCGGCCGCGATTTCGAACATCCTCAGCAGCTCGGAAACCATCTACGGTCCGCTGAACGATGATTTCCGCCAGCGTGGTCTGGAAGTTATGACCATGTATTCCGAAGGGCCGCAGGTCTGGACCACCAACCGCGAAATCCGCACGCCCGAAGACTTTGACAACTTCAAGATGCGGGTGATGGTGTCGCCGATCCTGCTGGAGACCTATAAAAACATGGGTGCCAGCCCCACCCCGCTGCCGTTCGGCGAAGTGTTCGGTGCGCTGCAACTGGGCGCTGTGGATGGTCAGGTCAATCCGATCCCGACCATCGAAGAGATGAAGTTCTACGAAGTGACCAGCCACCTGATCTGGGCCGGTGAGCAGGAACTGGTGACCACTGTGGTCGCGGGCTCTGATTGGTTCGAAACCCTCAGCCCTGACCGTCAGCAACTGGTGCGTGACACCATGGCCGACATGACCGGCTTCATTGACGGCGTCGTCACGGACTTTAACCAGCAACGTTTGGACATCATCAAGGAAGCCAAGCCCGACATCGGTATGGTTGTCCTGACCGAAGAAGAACGTGATGCCTTCCGCGCCCGCAGCACCGAAACCTCAAGCGCATATATCGACACCGTCGGCGCGCGTGGTCAGGAGCTACTGGACGCACTGCAAGCGGAACTCGCGGGCAACTAATCCCTCCCCCACCACTCACCAAAACTTCCTCACGCGCTTTGCGCGTGAGGCTTTCAAAAAAGGGGGGACATCATGCAGACCACGACTTCCACTCCTTTCGGCTTTTTGGGAAAGATTGACGCCGTCATCGGACGGATCGAAGTCTGGATCCTGGGCTGGGGGATCATCCTGATGGCCGTGAACACTATTGCCAATGTCTTTGGCCGGTACGTGTTCAACCAGTCCATCTACTTTTCCGAGGAACTGAACGAGTTCCTGATCGTCATCGTCACCTTCATGGGGCTGGGCTACGCCACCCGCAAAGGCATCCATATCCGCATGTCCGCAATCTATGACGCGCTGCCGATCAAACTGCGCAAGGGCCTGATGGTCGTGATCGCAGCGACCACTGCCTTAGTGATGGCGGTTCTGGCCTGGTACGCGCTGGAGTACGTCCAGAAAGTCGCGTCACGGGGCCGGATCACCCCAGCACTGCAATTGCCGCTCTACCTGACTTACGTCTGGGTGGTGATTGGACTGACCCTGACGTCCTTTCAGTACCTGCTAACAGCGATCCGCAATCTGAACTTCGCCGAGGAAGAAGTCTACGTCTCCTACCTCGAAGTCGACAGCTACGAAGACCCTGAAACCGCAGCCGCAATCCAGCGCTACGAAGAATCCACGGAGGCAAACAAATGACCGAGTTGATGCTAGTCGTCATGATTGTTCTGCTTCTTGCAGGCTTTCCGATGAAAATGCCGCTGATTTCGGCGGCTGTGCTGGGGTTTCTCGTCTATTTCCCTGAAATGAACATGCAAATCCTGATCCAGCAGATGATCGGGGGCGTGAAGCCGGCTGCGCTGATCGCGGTGCCGATGTTCATTTTGGCCGCTGATATCATCACGCGAGGACATTCCGCCAACCGGCTTATCGATCTTGTGATGAGTTTCATGGGCCATATCAAAGGCGGCCTGGCAATTTCCGTCACCTCGGCCTGCGCCTTGTTCGGTGCGGTGTGCGGATCGACCCAGGCGACGGTGGTGGCCATTGGCGGTGCGATGCGGCCGCGGATGCTGAAATCTGGCTATAGCGACAGCTTTTCGATCGGGTTGATCGTAAATGCCGCTGATCTGGCCTATCTGATCCCGCCATCCATCGGCATGATCATCTATGGCGTGGTCTCGGGGACGTCGATTTCGCAGCTTTTCATCGCGGGCATCTTGCCCGGGTTGCTGATCGTAGTGTTATTCTCGGCCTATTGCATGGTGTACGCTTACCGTCACGATATCCCAGTTCTGCCTCGCGAGGGGTGGGGACAGCGCTTTACCGCGTTGCGCAAAGCCCTGTGGCCGATGGGATTTCCGGCGATCATCGTCGGAGGCATCTATGGCGGCGTGTTCTCACCCACCGAAGCGGCGGCAATCTGCGTGCTTTATGCTGTCATCCTCGAGGTTGTGATCTTTCGCTCGATCAAGGTTGGAGACCTGTTCGATATTGCCCTGTCCACAGGGGCCATCACGTCCGTCGTGTTTATCCTGATTGCCGCCGGAGCCGCCTTTAGCTGGACACTTAGCTTTGCCCAAGTGCCGCAGACTATCATCGCAGCGCTGGGGCTGGAACAAGCCAGCCCGCTTATGGTGTTGCTGGCGATCAACGTGGCCTTCTTCCTCGGCTGCATGTTCGTTGACTCGATCGTGGTGATCCTGATCCTAGTTCCGATCTTTGCGCCGATGATCAAGGCCAGTGGGTTAGACCCGGTACTGGTTGGCGTTCTGATCACACTGCAAGTCGCCATCGGCGCCGCCACACCCCCCTTTGGCTGCAACCTGTTCACCGCCATCGCTGTATTCCGCCGCCCCTTTGTCGAGGTGGTCCGCGGCGTGCCGCCCTTTCTGATCATCCTTTTGGTTGTCACCGGGCTGCTGATGGCTTTCCCTCAAATCGCGCTGTTCCTACCGGAATTGGCGTACCGATAACCCATAAGAAACGGAGAAATCATGTCGGGTCATGGCTATGAATCTGGTCGTCTGAACCTGCCTTTTGTCGGCATCGCGACCTTTGGCAAGAAACCTTATGTCGAGAATTGGGATAAGATCGACGCTGATGTCGCCGTCCTTGGTGCACCTTTCGATTTCGGGTGTCAGTTTCGATCCGGTGCCCGGTTTGGGCCGCGCGCTGTGCGCGAAGCGTCAACCCTGTTCAGCTTTGGCCACGCCGGTGCCTATGACCACGAAGACGACGCGACCTATTTGGCCAGCGATGTGCGCATTGTCGATCTGGGCGATGCCGACATCATCCATACCAAGACCGAGGAAAGCCACGCCAACATCGAATACGGTGTGAAGAAAATCCTCGATGCGGGCGCTCTGCCGGTGACTATCGGTGGAGATCACTCGATCAACATTCCGTGCATCCGCGCCTTTGAAGAAGATTGCGCAAAGAACGGACCTATCCACGTGATCCAGATCGATGCGCATCTGGACTTTGTCGACGAACGCAAAGGCGTCACCGATGGTCACGGCAACCCGATGCGTCGGGCAATCGAAAAAGAATATGTCTCGGGCATGACCCAACTGGGCATCCGCAACGTGTCCTCAACAGCGAAAGAAGGTTACGACGACGCGCGGGCGCGGGGTTCAGATATCCTATCCGTACGACAGGTGCGTAAACTGGGAACAGAGGGCGTTTTGGATCGTATCCCCGAAGGTGCGCGTTATTACGTCACCATAGATATCGACGCGTTCTGCCCGTCGATTGCGCCCGGAACAGGAACACCCAGCCATGGCGGGTTCCAGTACTATGATGTCCTGGAAATCGTTCAGGGACTCAGTAAACGCGGTAATGTGGTTGGCATTGATCTGGTTGAGGTCGCCCCTGCCTATGACCAGACCGAAAGTACACAGATTCTTGCGGCGCAATTGCTGCTGAACTTCCTCGGGTTCATTTTCCACAACCGGAAATAAGGTCCCTCCCTGTCAGTCCGGCGTGCAGAAACCTTTCAACTACGCGCCGGGCTGCGAGTTTCCTTTCGCAGGTTTCCAACCAATGTCCCTACCCCAAATAGTCGCGCAGGCTGGGCGGTGGATTGTCCAAAAGGTCCCGGGTCGGCGCAGGAGGATGTGCCTGCTTGTTAGACACAAGAACCGTCTGACTGGTAATGCGGCGCGCGTCCTGCGGGTCGTGGCTGACCATAAGCAGGGTCGTTCCGGTTTCCGCCAGCAACCCAGCCACAAGATCAAGCATTTCAGCCTTCAGTGCCGGCCCCAGCGCCGCAAACGGTTCGTCCAGCAGCAACATCTGACGGCGCTGCACAAGAACCCGGGCTAATGCGACCCGGCTTTGCTGACCTCCAGACAGTTCGGCTGGCTTGCGATCACCCAGACCCGGCAGGGCAACCCGATCTAGTGCGGTTTGGACCTGAGATTGCTCATCAACGGTCAACCGCCCATTCGGGCGCAAGCCCAAAGCGATATTCTGTTCGACCGTCAGATGTGGGAATAGATTGCCATCCTGAAACAGCATCGCCAAAGGGCGCTTGCCAGGGGCGCGGTTGGATATAAGGTCTCCGTCCCAGAATATCTTTCCCTGTTTGAGGTCACGAAACCCGGCAATCGCCTCAAGCAGTGTCGACTTTCCCGCGCCAGACGGCCCAATAATGGCTACACTGGCACCGGTCTCGACGGTAAAATCAGCACGCAACGAAAATTTTCCGTTCTCGATTACGCAGCCTTTAAGTTTCAGCATGCAACCGCCCTCCGCGATCCAATAGCCAGAATGCCCCCATCGACAGCAACAACAGCAACAGAGCTGCCCCGGCCGCTGCTTGCATCTGATACGCCCCCATCAACCGATAGATCTGCAAGGGCAAGGTCGCGATCTGTGGATCGGCGAACAGGGCAATAACTCCCAGATCTCCCATCGATAGCGCGGCTGACAAACCCGTGGCAAAGCGGATCTGTGGGCGCATGCGCGGCAACAGGGCGCGGGCAAAGAATGTTCTCTTGTCCATGTCCAGCGACAGGGCAAGCCGTCCGTGTCGCGCCACCACGTCGCGGGCCGCCGGCACCAGAATGCGTAGCGCGAAGGGCAAGGCCATGACGGCATTCACCAGCGCGGTTACCGGCAATGCCAGTGTTACTGGATTAGCGATGGGGCGGATCAGAATGAACAGCCCGGTGCCAATCACCAACGGTGAAGCCGCCAGCCCCAGAATACCGCTAAGCTCAACAATCCCGTGACGACCGGTTGCAACGGCCATGGCCATCGGCAGTGCAAGCATCAACAAAACAATCGTACTGGCGGTGGCAACCAGAACCGATATCACCGCCGCACGGAACACCAAGGCAGGCATTTCGAGCAACCCAGATAGGCCAGAGATCGCCACGGCAGCCAAAGGAAGAAGCAGAAACGCTACCGCGAGCCCGATCCAGCACGCATCAATTGCGGGCGCGCCGCCATCCCATCGTTGTATAGCGCGATCCAATCCAGCGCCGAACCCTTCACCACGCGAAAATTTCAGCGCAGCCATTGCGGCAGCAGCGGTCAAAGCCAGTTGCACCGCAGAAAGCAACGCCGCGCGGCCAAGGTCGAAATCGTAGGTAAAGGATTGATAGATCGCGAGTTCAAGTGTCGTTGCGCGGGGCCCTCCGCCAAGAGTCAACGCGACGGCAAAGCTAGTCAGGCAAATCGCAAAGATCACGGCCAGAACACCCGGCAGAATGCGCCTTAACATTGGCAGTTCGATCAGACGGAACATGGCAAAGCCGTCGCACCCCAATTGCGCGGCCAACCGAAATCTTTCTGCCGGAATTTCCTGCCACGCCTGCAGGATCAGTCGCGTGGCAAGTGGTAGGTTGAAAAATACATGGGCTAGAACCACCCCGTGCAACCCATAGATGCGCAGCGGCGGCAAACCAAACAGACCTAAAAAATCTGAAATCCAGCCTGCACGTCCGAAAACCTGCAACAACCCAAGGATCGCGACGATGACCGGCAGGATAAAGGGGGCGCCCAATAGGGCGATCAGGGCAGACCGTCCACGAAACCGACGCCGCGCCAGTGCCCGGGCGACCGGAATAGCCAGCCCGGCACTGAACAGCGCAGACAACACCGCCTGAACCAGCGTAAAGCGCAGCGCCGCCCAATCGGCCGGACCCAACCCACCCGCTGTATCAGCGCGCAGGGCTACCGCGGCCAATGTGCCCAATATCAGCGCAGCAACCAGTGCCGCTGCGCCAACACCCGGCCAAGGGCTTACTGGCTGAGCGCGCCCAGCCATTCCGCAAGCGCCTGATCCCGCACGGAGGCGGCTTCATCCGGGGTATACAGCAAGGATTTCTCAGGCGTGATCAACGTGTCAAACCCTTCGGGCAGGCCAGCCGCAGGGGTCACTGCCGGATACATCCAGTTGGTGGTCGGGATGATCTGCTGGAAGGTGTCCGAAACCATGAATTCCAGAAATTGATCCGCCAGTTCGGGCTGATCGGTACCGGCCAGCTTCGCCGCAACTTCAACCTGCATATAGTGGCCCTCATCAAAGGCGGCCGCTGCTTTGCTGGCGTCATCCTCGGCGATCAAGTGATAAGCAGGCGATGTGGTGTAGCTGAGCACCATGTCCGCCTCACCCTCAAGAAACAGGCCATACGCCTCGGACCAACCTTTGGTCACGGTCACGATATTGTCGGCAAGCCCGGCCCAGATTTCGGGGGCTTCGTCTCCATAAGACGCTTTGACCCACAACAGCAGCCCCAGACCCGGAGTGGACGAGCGCGGGTCTTGAATAATGATCTTTGTTTCACCCTCGGCCAGTTCACGGAAATTGGCAGGTGCCGCCGCATCTGCGTTATGGACAAAAGCAAAATAGCCCCAGTCATAAGGCGCGAACACGTCATCTGACCATTCAATCGGCAGGGTATAATCGGCGCTGACCGAATTGGGAGCAAACAAGCCAGTTTCCTTGGCCGCTGCGATCAGGCCGGTGTCCAGCCCAAGCACCACATCGGCGTCCGTGTTTTCACCCTCTAGCCGAAGACGCGACAACAGCGCCGCGCCGTCTTCGACGCCCACAAGGTTCAGATCACAGTTGCATACTGCTTCGAAAGCTTCTTCTACTTTCGGGCCCGGACCCCAGTCCGAGACAAAGCTGTCATAGGTGTAAACGGTCAGCTGAGGTTTGTCGGCCGCGACAGCCGCTGTTGCGCTCAGAAGTCCCGCAGCAATCATCAGATGTTTCATGTCATCCTCCATTGCGGCGAGAGGGCAAGGGTGGATGAAACCGTTACCTTTCCCTCCGCCGGTTCTAGCCGGTTCAGGTTCTACGGGTTCGCCAAAGGCATCTCAGCGCGGCAGGCCACGCACCCCGAGGTGAGGTTGTCAGTAGGTTGGAACGGACGAAAAGACAACCGGGTTAAAGTGTTTTTTGGATGCTCAAATTGGCATTCGTTCAGTTGGACTGAGAGATGCGCAACATAAGCGCCCTGTGGAAAAATCACCGTAGGAAAGGTTTTGAACTACGTTCCGGGTACTAGAACGGTTTGCGTTTTTACCCTTGAGAATTTCAGAGGCCGAACCTCAAAACTGAGAGGACGGCCACCAATCTTTTAGGCCTGAAGGCTAACCATCTTACCTTTCGGTCCCAGCCGCGTTGGGACGATAAAAGTCGCGGTACCACTTAACAAACTCAGCCACACCATCTTCGACCGAAGTCCTTGGTTGATAACCGGTCAAATCCCTGAGCAGCGATGCATCGGCCCAGGTTGCGGGCACGTCACCGGGCTGCATTGGCATCATGTTTTTATTCGCCTTGATGCCAGTGGCCGTTTCGATGGCTTCAATAAACGCGGTCAGCTGTACCGCATCATTGTTGCCGATATTCACCACTCGATGGGGGGCGACCGGTGACAAACTGTCCCCTTCTGGAACATTGCCGTCTGCGCGGCGCACAGGGACGGCGTCCATCAGAAGGCGGATCGCCTCAACCAAATCTTCGACATAGGTAAAGTCGCGTTTCATGTCACCGTGGTTATAGACGTCGATCGCATTGCCCTCGAGGATCGCTTTGGTGAATTTGAACAGCGCCATGTCCGGGCGACCCCAAGGGCCATAGACGGTGAAAAACCGGAACATGGTGATCGGCAAATCAAACAGATGCGCATAGGAATGGGCCATGCTTTCGGTCGATTTCTTGGTGGCCGCGTAGAACGACATCTGATGATCGGCGCGTTGGGTTTCCTTATAGGGCATCTCGGTATTGGCGCCAAAGGCCGAAGAAGTCGAAGCCAACAGCATGTGTTTTGGCGGATGCGCCCGCGCCGCTTCCAGAATTTCGAAAGTCCCTATCACATTGCTTTCCAGATACGAGCGCGGATTCTCGATCGAATAGCGCACCCCAGCTTGGGCAGCGAGGTGAATGACATAGTCAAAACCATGTTCCCCAAACAGCTCCATCATCAGGCCGGGGGTTTCGACCTTGCCGATGACGGGCGAAAAATTCTTACCATTGGGTTCGCGCGCCAGCATGTCGTGGCGGGCCTTTTTCAACGACACATCATAATAATCGTTCAGAGAGTCCAACCCCACTACGTGGTACCCTTGGGCCAGCAGAAGCTTGCTCAGATGAAAGCCAATAAAACCGGCTGACCCGGTGATGAGAACGCTCTGCATAATGTTGCCCTTGTAAAAAACTTGGTATTTCGGGCCTTTTTAGTGCGAGATCAAGGGAAGATTCCACCACAGTTATCGCAGAAAACGGTGTATTCTGCTGTGCCCTTTCGCCACCCGGGCGACGCGTAGCAATAATCTGCCTTTGTATAGGATTGGCAGCAGCGGACGCCAAAGGTTGCCAGCATTAATCATGCGCATAATTGACGCGCATTTAAAATGGACCTATCTTAGGGTGAAGGGAGGCATATCTGATGAACGCCCAATCACGCAGACCAACCAACCTTTCGCTTGACAGCGCATTGCTGTCCGAAGCCAAAGCTTTGAAGGTCAACCTTTCCCGCGCAGCCGAAGAAGGTGTTCGTATAGCGGTTGCCGAGGCCAAAGCCGAGCAGTGGAAAGCAGAAAACGCGGACGCCCTCAAAAGCTCAAACGCGTATGTTGAGCAACACGGCCTGCCGCTGGACAGCTTCCGGCAATTCTGATGCCCAAATACGATGTTTTTCCGAATCCATCGGGTGATGGCTATCTTCTGGATGTGCAAACCGATCTGCTTGGGGACCTGAATACGCGGGTGGTCGCCCCGTTGATACCATTGGCCAAGGCCCCAAAGCCCGCGACCCGGCTTAATCCAGTGTTCGATGTCCATGGCGAACAGGTTGTCATGGTCACCCAATTCATGGCCGCGGTTCCGGTGGGAATTCTCAAATCTCAGACCGCCAACCTGAATGAGGAAGCCGACCGGATCACGGTTGCCATAGACATGCTGATGCAGGGCTTCTGATATCTGTGGAGCGACCGAAGTCTTGTTGATCAGGGTTGACTGAACCCTCCGCTAGTTGTCCTGACCCAGCACCTTTATGGCACCCAGTAGACGAGCGATTTCCTGTTCGGTGTTGTAGTGGCAGAACGAGATGCGGATACAATCCGCCAGGCCCAGTGGCTTTAGGACGTTGCCGGAATAGTGGTCATCCTTACGGGTGTGGGTGCGGATGCCCTGCTGATTCAATATCTCCACCACATCTTCCGAGGCATGCCCTTTGACCACGATTGAAACCAACCCTTCGCGCGCGGGATTGTCAGCCCCGGCCAGAATGGTGACGTGATCCATATCGCGCAGGCCAGGCAGATTTCCGGTCCCATTAATGGCGGCGTTGGTCAGGTGGGTCTCATAAGCATGGATGGCACGGCCAGCGGCCTCGATCCGTTTGCGCGGCTCGGTCTCGTCCGACACCTCTCCGCCCAGCCAGTCGAAATAGGACACCACGTCCGAGACGGTCGCATAAGACCCAGTGTCACGAGTGCCGAATTCCCAGCCCGTCACAGGCGCGTCGATCAGCATGTCATGCGGGGTGTTGGTTAGCTTTTCAGAAATCCAGGCAATGCCATAGCCATGGCGCGAAAACACCTTGTAGGGCGAGATCGCATAGCCATCAACATTGTAGGCATCCAGATCCAGTTGCCCGTGGGCAGCGTGCTGAATGCCATCGACGATGATCATGCAATCCGGTGCGACCGCGCGGATCGCGGAGGAAATCGCCGCCACATCCATTCCCATACCTGTCACCGGTGAGGCATGCAGGATTGTTGCCACCGCCACATCGGGTGTCATCAGCGCAGTGTAATCCTCGGGTGTGACCAGCCCGGTTTCGTCATTATGCGGCACAATTACGTAGTCCAGTCCCGCAATCTCAGCCCAGCGGTGCGCAGCGCTGCGGGTGGCAGGGTGTTCTATGGACGACCCGATCACCTTGGACCTCTTGGGGGCGGCCAGACAGGCGGTGCGGATCATCCGGAACAGCAACTCTGTCCCGCTTTCACCGGCAAAGAACTGCCCGCCCGAGGCATTCATGAATACCGCCAGGTCACCCTTGGCCTTGTTGATCACATTCTGTGTCCCCTGCCCCGCCGGGTTGATGCGCCCGGGGTTGTCTGGGATCGCAGCATAAAAAGCCGAGGTTTCGGTGACTGTTTTCAATGTCAGCGCACCGCCTGCGTTTTCGAAAAAAATACGCTCGCCCTGAAACGGGCAGCTTTCGACATGGTTAAACCGGTCGCGGATCGCATCGATGAGGGCTGGGTTGTTCTGGATCATGGGTCTGTCCTGTAGTTTTTCAAAGCGCGCGGGGTGCGATCAGAGTGTGAGCGGTCATTCAGGTGTCTGGCAGCTTTGTCTCTGTAACCCAAGGATTGTCGAGCAGATTGGCGGCCGTCTGGCGCGTTGGCGACATCAGACAGTCTGCCACCGCCATCACTATCTAGAGGTATTGCCAACGAGAGCGACGCCGATAGTCATGCGAAGTCTTGCCGGATCGCCAAAAAGGTGAGCGCAATATCCCTTAAAAACCCACACAAAACAAATAAATTCAGGATTATTGGGTTGAAATTGTATGTTTTTGTGGAACTATAGGGAAGAATGATGTCAAAAAGCCGGAATCTGATGTTACAAGAAGACGACAGCCTGGAACTTCAGGATTGGATTGTTGACTTGCACAACGTGATGCAGTGTGCCGAGGGCTATCAGTGCGTCGGAATAGCGGGAGATGTCCGAGATTCTAAAGGTGAAGCTCGACCGCCCGAAAGGAAGCTGGGCGCCACCACGGGGCACGGCTATGCGGAGATGTTGGACGTTAATGCAAATTCAAGAAATGCGATCGAACTTAATTGTAATTCGGCTAGAGCCCGCATGACCTTTCCCAATTATTGCTGCCCTAGCCCCGCAATCCATCACTAGACAGGACGGAAATGGATGTTGAATCCAACAAGCTCACAAAATACCGAAATGGCTGATCTGGTGACGCATGCGATGGCGGTTGCCGACATAGCCAATACTGCGGCACGAGGGTATTTTCGCGGTAGGTTGGGTGTTGAGTTCAAGTCGGATGAGAGCCCGGTTACACAGGCCGATAAAGGTGTTGAAACCCAGGTGCGCACTTACCTAGAGCAGCATTTCCCGGATCATGGTATCTTTGGCGAAGAGCACGGGTTTGACGGGCAGAATTGTCGTGAAGTTTGGATCATTGACCCGATTGATGGCACAAGATCGTTCCTTTCGGGGCATCCGCTGTTCGGCTTCTTGCTGGGGCATCTGGTTAATGGCAAGCCGGATATCGGAGTGATCGGTATGCCTGCGTTGAATGAGGTATTTGTAGGCGTTTCAAGTCAGGGCGCGACTCTGAATGGCAATGCCATCGCAACGTCAAAAAAGACGCGGTTGGATCAATCCATCCTGTTTGTGAACGAAGGCGACAAGATCTATCGCGATCATCCCGCTTTATTCGCAAAACTGATGCAATCCGGGCAGACCCGCCGGTTCGCCTATGACTGCTACCCGCATGCCCTGCTGGCGGCAGGGCATGTGGATGCAGTGATTGATTATGACTTGCAGCCTTATGACTTCTTGCCTGTTCTGGCCGTTGTTGAGGCCGCAGGTGGAGTGATGACCGACTGGAATGGCAAGCACCTCGACCTGAAATCGGATGGTCGGGTGATCTCGGCCGCAACGCCTGAACTGCATGCGGAAATGCTGGATATGGTGCACGGTTAGGCTCATGGCGATTGTAAGCTTTCTCATCAACTTGGCCGGAGCGACAATGTTGTTGCTTTTTGCCGTGCGCATGGTGCGCACGGGGATTGAGCGCAGCTATGGGGCCTCGTTCCAGCGCGTTATGACGGGCCAGCGCAGTTATTTGCAGGCGTCGATGGTGGGGCTTTCGATGGCTATTGTGCTGCAAAGCTCGGCGGCGGTGGCATTGTTGACCTCGGGCTTTGCCGCTGGTGGGATGCTGGCATTTCCTGCGGGCCTTGCAATGGTACTGGGTGGCGATCTGGGATCTGCGCTGATTATTCAGATCCTGTCGTTCAAGCTGGATTGGCTGGTGCCGCTTCTGTTGGCGATTGGCGGGTATCTGTTCGTCAAAACCGAGTCCAAGAAACCGCGGCAATTGGGTCGCATTCTGATGGGCATCGCATTCATCCTGATCTCATTGCGCTTTTTACGTGAGGCAATGGACCCGATCCGCGACAGTGCTTTTCTGCCCGCCATCGCCGACTATCTGGCCCGCGACTATGTCACCGCGTTTTTGGTGGGTGGTGCGCTGGCCTTTGTCATGCATTCCTCGGTCGCGGCGATCTTAATGTGCGTGACGCTTGTGCAAATCGGCGCAATTCCTTTTGCCGCCGGGTTGTCGCTGGTGTTGGGGGCTAACTTCGGCTCGGCCTTTATCCCAGTTTGGTTGACGCGGGGGATGGATTTATCAGCCCGGCGCATCCCCTTTGCCAATCTGGCCCTACGTGGCAGTTGGGCCGTTATTACCCTTTTCGCAGCCACCACAGCCCTGAGGGCGGGCGTTCTGGGCGATCTGCAAGGCGGGCAAATGCTGGTGAACGCGCATCTGGCCTTTAATGCCTCTTTGCTGGTTCTGGCGCTGCCATTCTGTGGACGCCTAAGTGCCCCGTTCGAGCGGCTGTTGCCAGACCCGAAAACATCAGAGGCTGCGCTGCAGCCGGGTCGTCCCGCCAGCGCGTTGGACATGCGCAATATCGGCAGTCCCAGCCAGGCCCTATCGAGCCTCAAGCGGGAACTGCTGCGGATGAGCGATCTGGTTGAATCGATGTTCCGCCCATCGCTCGAACTGTACCGCAGTGGAGACAAGGAACAGATCCGTGCCGTCAGGGACATTGATGTCGAGGTAAACGAGTGCCTGTCTGGCGTCCGAAAATTCGTGGCGGCCATTCCGGCAGAGGATTTTGGAAAGCAGAATGCGAAGGTGGCGCGCGACTTGATGGAATACGCCATTCGCCTTGAAACCGCAGGCGACGTTGTCGCCAAACGTTTGACTGTGTTGGCAACCAGCATGCGCAAAAAAGGTGCATCATTCTCGAAAGAAGGTTGGGCAGAATTGGTCGAAATGCACGAGGGTATTTTAGCCAATCTCAAACTGGCCTCGAACGTGTTGATCTCGGATGATTTGGAAAGTGCCCGCCTACTGAGCCTTGAAAAGACCGAAATCAAACGGGCCGAGCGTGACAGCCGCAAGCGTCATCTCAAACGGCTTCAGCATGGCAGTACGGAAAGTTTTGAGACCAGCGATATCCATCTTGAGACGTTGCGCGCGCTGCGTGAATTCAACAGTCACATCGCAGCGGTGGCTTATCCGATCCTCTATCGGAATGGTCAGTTGCTGGAAACACGCCTGATCGAAGAAATGCCCCGGACGCAAAAAGATTCAGATACAGAGGTGAAAGGATGATTGCGCCCGTAGAGGTACTGAACGAAGAGGGCCAGGGCAAAGTGGTCTTATTGTGCGAACACGCGAGCCATCGGATTCCATCAGACTACAGTGATCTGGGTCTGTCCGAAGCTGACCGGCTAAGCCACGCAGTCTGGGACCCGGGTGCGCGAAGCCTGGCGTTAAAGCTTTCGCAGGCTTTGGATGCGCCGGTCGTGGCCTCGACCGTGTCGCGCTTGGTATATGATTGCAACCGTCCCCCGGAAGCCGCAAGCGCAATGCCTGAGAAATCTGAACAGATCATGGTCCCGGGGAATACAGGCCTGACGCAAGCGCAGCGCGATGCGCGTACGGCTGCGGTTTACGATCCGTTCTGCACTGCTGTGTCTGAGGTTTTGAACAAGCGTCGGGCTGATACGGTGATCGTGACTGTGCATTCATTTACCCCGGTCTATTTCGGCCAACCGCGTGCGGTTGAGCTGGGTTTGTTGCATGATGAAGACAGTCGGCTTGTGGATGCGATGCTGAATTATGTGGATCGTATTCCGAACCGCCAAACCGAACGAAATGAGCCTTATGGCCCAAGTGATGGGGTCACCCATTCGTTACGCCTGCATGCGCTTAGCCGAAATTTGCCAAATGTAATGCTGGAAGTGCGCAACGACCTACTGCGTACCGATGAAGAGATTGCTGTCGCAGCAGAAGAGGTATTGACCCTGCTGTTACCGGCACTGAACGACATCGCGATTAAGGAGGATAAATCGTGAGCGGAACTTTCAACCTCGACGAACTGAAGGCGCGTGTGACTGCGGGCGATGTTGACACGGTTTTGGTATGTTTTGTTGACATGCAGGGACGTTTGATGGGCAAACGCTTTCATGCGGGTCACTTTGTTGCGGGTGCATGGGAAGAAACGCATTGCTGCAACTATCTGCTGGCGACAGATTTGGAGATGGGAACGCCGGATGGCTATGCCTCAACCAGTTGGGAGCGGGGCTATGGCGATTACGTCATGAAGCCGGACCTCAGCACGCTGCGCCCTGTTCCGTGGCTGGAAGGCACTGTGATGGTGATGTGCGATGTGCTGGATCACCATACCCACGAAGAAGTGCCGCACGCGCCGCGCTCGATCCTGAAACAGCAGGTCAACCGTCTGAAGGCGATGGGCTATGACGCGATGTGCGCGACCGAGCTTGAGTTCTTTCTGTTCGAGAAGAGCTTTGACCAGATCCGTAAGGAGGGCTTCCGCGATCTGGCTCCGATCTCGGGCTACAACGAGGACTACCACATCCTGCAGACCACCAAGGAAGAGCATGTGATGCGTCCGATCCGCAACCATTTGTGGAATGCGGGGATTCCGGTCGAGAATTCGAAAGGTGAGGCCGAGACCGGACAGGAAGAGCTGAACATCAAATATGCGGCGGCAATGGAGACGGCCGAGTATCACTCGATCGCCAAGAATGCGGTGAAAGAGATTGCCTGGCAGCACGGCCATGCGGCGACCTTCCTGCCGAAATGGCATCATGACAAGGTGGGCAGTTCGTCCCACGTACATCAGTCGCTGTGGGCGGACGGTCAGCCGGCATTTTTCGATAAGTCGGATGCGTTAGGCATGTCGGCGCTGATGAAAAGCTACATGGCGGGGCTGCTGAAATACGCGCCGGACTACACCTATTTCATGGCACCCTACATCAACAGCTACAAGCGTTTCATGAAGGGCACCTTTGCGCCCACACGGATCATTTGGTCGGTGGACAATCGCACGGCCGGATACCGTTTGTGTGGCGATGGCACCAAGGCGGTGCGGGTCGAATGCCGCATTCCGGGCTCGGACATGAACCCGTATCTGGCGATGGCGGGGATGCTGGCTGCCGGAATTTCAGGGATCGAGGAAGGGCTGGAGCTGCAGCCGCCCACCCAAGGCGATGTGTATCAGGGCGACACCGGCATGATCCCCGGCAACCTGCGCGCGGCGCGGGATGCGCTGCATGGGTCAGAGATGTTGCGCGCGGCGATGGGGGATGAGGTGGTTGATCACTATACCCGCGCGGCTGAGGTCGAGATCGAGGAATTCGAGCGCGTGGTAACCGATTGGGAAGTTGCCCGCGGGTTCGAGCGGGCGTGAGCTTGGGCCAGGCTGGGGGCTCTGCCCCCAGACTCCCGAGGTATTTTTGGCCAGATGAAGCAGGGGATCCTGCCGTCTTTCGAAATGGAGTGGTTATGGGGCAGATGTTGAAATGTGTCTCACCGATTGATGGATCGGTTTTTGCGGAACGCGAGGTTCTGTCGCGGGACGCCGCCTTTGCAGCGGCTGAGTGCGCACGTGCCGCGCAGGCGAACTGGGCGGCGCGGCCGTTGGAGGAGCGTATCGATCGTGTGATGGCGGGCGTGGCGGCTGTTGGTACGATGAATGATGAGATCGTTCCCGAGCTGGCTCATATGATGGGCCGCCCGGTGCGTTATGGCGGTGAGTTTGGTGGTTTTAACGAGCGCGCCAGCCATATGGCCGGGATCGCCGAGGCGTCGCTGGCGGATATCGCGGTGGGCGAGGATGAGACCTTCAAACGCTATATCAAGCGCCTCCCGCATGGAGTGGTGTTTGTGGTGGCGCCCTGGAATTACCCTTACATGACGGCAATCAACACGGTGGCCCCGGCGCTGATCGCGGGCAACACGGTGATCCTGAAACACGCCACCCAGACCCTGTTGGTGGGTGAGCGGATGGCACAGGCCTTCCATGCAGCTGGCGTGCCGACAGATGTGTTCCAGAACGTGTTCCTCAGCCATGACGTGACCAACGATCTAATTGCGGGCAATGCGTTCGACTTTGTGAACTTCACCGGCTCGGTCGGCGGTGGTCAGGCGATGGAGCGTGCGGCGGCGGGCACCTTTACCGGTGTGGGCACCGAACTGGGCGGCAAGGATCCCGGCTATGTGATGGAGGATGCCGATCTGGAGGCTGCCGTCGATACGCTGATCGACGGGGCGATGTTCAACGCCGGTCAGTGTTGCTGCGGGATCGAGCGGATTTACGTGCATGAAGCCCTCTATGACGACTTTGTCGCCAAGGCGGTGGAAATCGTGAAGGGTTACAAGCTGGGCAATCCGCTGGACAGCGAGACGACGATTGGCCCCATGGCCAATGTGCGCTTTGCTGATGAGGTGCGCGCGCAGATCGCCGAGGCGGTCGCCGATGGCGCGGTGGCCCATATCGACACCTTCGCTGAGGATGACGGTGGTGCTTATCTCACCCCGCAGATTCTGACCAATGTGACCCATGAAATGCGGGTGATGCGGGATGAAAGCTTTGGTCCGGTGGTGGGCATCATGAAGGTCTCATCCGACGAAGAAGCGATTGCGCTGATGAACGACAGCGAATTTGGCCTGACCGCCAGCCTGTGGACCCGCGATGTGGATCGCGCGGCCCGTGTTGGCGATCAGATCGAGACCGGCACCGTATTCATGAACCGGGCCGATTATCTGGACCCCGGCCTGTGCTGGACCGGCTGCAAGAATACCGGGCGGGGCGGCGGCCTATCGGTCATCGGCTATCACAACCTGACCCGTCCCAAATCCTACCATCTGAAGAAGGTGACATCATGAGCCTTGTTGGAAACTGGTCTTACCCGACCGCGATCAAATTCGGTGCTGGGCGCGTCAAAGAATTGCCCGAGGCCTGTGCCACAGCGGGGATGAAAAAGCCCTTGCTGGTCACCGACAAAGGGCTGGCCGACCTGCCGATCACCACGGCAACGTTGGACATCATGGAGGCCGCCGGTCTGGGCCGGGGTCTGTTCAGCGACGTTGACCCGAACCCGAATGAAAAGAACCTTGAAGCCGGGGTTGCCGCCTATAACGCTGGTGGTCATGACGGGGTGATTGCGTTCGGCGGTGGCTCAGGGCTGGATCTGGGCAAGATGGTGGCCTTCATGGCCGGTCAGACGCGTCCGGTCTGGGATTTTGAAGACATCGGCGACTGGTGGACCCGCGCCGATGCGGATGTTATCGCCCCGATCATCGCGGTGCCAACCACCGCCGGAACAGGGTCTGAGGTTGGGCGCGCCAGCGTCATCACCAACTCTGAGACGCATGCCAAGAAGATCATCTTCCACCCCAAGGTTCTGCCGAGCGTGGTGATCTGCGACCCGGAACTGACCGTGGGCATGCCCAAATTTATCACCGCAGGCACCGGTCTGGATGCCTTTGCCCACTGTGTCGAGGCATTCTCAAGCCCGCATTACCATCCGATGAGCCAGGGGATCGCGCTGGAAGGCATGCGGTTGGTCAAAGAGTATCTGCCGCGCGCCTATGCCGATGGCACCGATCTCGAGGCCCGCGCACATATGATGAGCGCAGCCTCGATGGGCGCCACCGGTTTCCAGAAAGGTCTGGGCGCGATCCACGCCATGAGCCACCCCATCGGGGCGGTGTTCAACACCCATCACGGCACCACCAACGCGGTCTGCATGCCCGGCGTGCTGGAGTTTAACGCCCCTGTCATTGCCGACCGGTTCCAGATGGCAGCCGATTATCTGGGCATCCAGGGCGGCTTTGACGGCTTCCGCGCCTTTGTGCAAGACTTCAACGACGAGTTGGGTATTCCGCGCAAACTGTCTGACTTGGGCGTGACCGAGGCCGCAATTCCTGAACTGGTCCAAGGCGCAATCATCGACCCATCATGCGGTGGGAATCCCGTTGAGCTGACTGAAAGAAATCTAAAAACACTGTTCGAAGCAGCGTTGTGAAAGCAAGGGCCTCGGTAGACACTCTGCCGGGGCCAGAATTTATAATCACCAGTGGTGTTCCACAGGGTGAAGCCGGTTGGTCTTACCGGACAAAAGCAGTCAAGTGTTCATATATTAGTAGACCAGACGCGTTTCAGTCGATGACCGGATTTATTGGAAAATATAAATAAATCTCCGTAATTCAAATATTGTCACAAAACATTCACAATTTTTGTGGATTTTTAAGTGAAACTATGTTGGGCTTAAAAAATGGATCACGATAGCGATAATATCCCTCATCGGGGCCGTGAACTTCTGGATGTCCTGGCAAGGTTGGGGGGCTCGGCGCGCAATACCCAGATCGCGCAGGTTATGGACGTTTCTGAGGAAACTGTTCGTCGACTGGTCAAAGCGCTGGCGCAAAAAAACATGGTTGAGAGGGTGCATGGGGGAACCTATCTTTCCCGGGCGCAGGACACGCCGATGTTTTCCGGGGCGTTGGAGCAAAACGCCGAAGAAAAGACGCTTATTGCCAACAAGGTCAGCCAAATGATCGAAGACGGCATGGTGCTGTTCATTACGGTGGGCTCAACGACCACCCATGTTGCCGAGCAGCTGCGCGATCTGAAGAACCTAACCGTGGTCAGCAACTCGCTATCGGTTGTCGCCTCACTGGCTGATCACAACGGAACGCGAGCAATCCTTGCCGGTGGTGAGGTTATTCGGTCCGAACGCGGCAGTTTTGGTCGTGCGGCCGAGGAACTGGCCTGCCAATACAGTTATGATGCGGTGATTTGCGGTGCGGATGCCATATCGCTTTCCGGCGGCGTGTTGGCTTCGAACCCGCTGGAGGCTGAGTTGACGCGCGCGTTGCTTAAAAATACGCGGCGCATGATTGTCGCAACCGATCACACGAAATTCGGGGAAAAAGCGACCAATGTATCCTGCCGATTTGACCAGGTGACCGATTTGGTGACCGACATACCCCCGTCTGAAACTTTCGCCACGGCTTTGAAGGATGCGGGGGTTACAGTCCATGTCGCTGCGCTGCGTGGCAAAAAAAAGAAAAAGAAGAAGAGAACCGACGTTGCTGCAGTCAACTAATCGGTTTCACAAGCAAATAAAAAACGAAACTGACGTTACCGTAGGGAGAAAACATGAAACAGCTTCTGATGTCAGGTGTGGCCTTGGTCACTCTGGGGGGAACTGCCTGGGCGAACTGTCCGGCAGCGACAGTTGCAGATATGCAGGGCCTATCTGATGGTGCTTATCCGCAGCAATTTGATCTGGCAGAGTTTCAGTCGGCCGCGGGCTGTACGCTGAGCTTTGCAGAAAACCCAGCCATTGCAGATCTAAATGGTAAAATCCGCGGCAATGGCGACCTGCCTGCGGTGGCGGATCGTCTGCCGGCCGAGCCTTTGGTCATCGTGCCATATGACTCGATCGGTCAGTATGGTGGGGTTCTGGATGCGCTGTCCAACGCCACCGAAAGCGGCACGTCAGACTTCCTGTCTGTACGTCACGTGAACCTGTTCCGGTATTCCGACGATCTTCAGACCTTGGTGCCCAATGTGGCCAAGTCCTGGGAATGGAACGATGATTTCACTCAACTGACCGTGCATCTGCGCGAAGGTCACAAGTGGTCGGATGGGGCGCCGTTCACCGCGGCGGATGTCGTGTTCTGGTATGACAACCTGATGATGGACACCAATGTCATCGCCGAAGCCAAGGATTATGCTTTGGCAGGCGGTGAACCCATGAAGGTCGAGGCGCTGGATGATACCACGGTGCAGTTCACCCTGGTCGCACCCAAACCGGGCCTGACCGAGACGTTTTCGTTCACCTATGTGCAGCCATACCAGCCCAAGCATTTCTTCGAAAAGTTCCACCCGGCGTTGGACGAAAATGCGGACGCCAACGCACAAGCGCTTGGGTATGAAAACGGTTATGAACTGATCAAGGCCTACTACGGTAATTCGGACTGGATGGATACACCGTCGCCAATGCTGACGGCAGGTGACAAGCTGGCGGGTCTGCCCAAGGATGCTATGCCGACCCTTGAAAGCCATATTCTTGTGAAGGAAAGCACCGAAGGGCGCCACTATGTCGCCAACCCTTATTTCTTCCAGGTCGACACACAGGGTAACCAGTTGCCCTATATCTCGGAAATGGATGAAACATATGTACCGGATGAAGAGGTGCGTAACCTCAAGCTATTGAACGGCGAGGTGGATTACAAATCTCAGGGTGTGAACCTGACATCTGCTCCGGTTCTTTTGGAGGGTCAGGAAAGTGGCAACTACACGTTGGAAGTGAAACCCGCGATCGGCTATCCGGTGCTGACGTTCAACGTGACCGCCGAGGATGAGGCCAAACGCGCGCTCTTCAACGACATCCGTTTCAGAACGGCCATGTCGGTTGCGATGGACCGCAATCAGCTGAACGAAGTTACCGCTTTTGGATTGGGTGAGCCGACACAGTATATCGGGTTCTCACCGCGCCCGGACTTCATTGATGCCAAATGGTCAGAGTACGAGGCTGGTTTTGATCAGGACCGCGCCAATGCTCTGCTGGATGAGGTCGGCCTTGTTGACCAGAACGGTGACGGTTTCCGCGATCTGCCAAACGGTGACCCGCTTGTGCTGGACTGGCAGTTCTCGACGCAGTCAGCCTCTGCTCAACTGGTGGAACTGATCGCTCAGAACTGGAAAGACGTGGGCGTCAACACCGCGATCAAAGAGGTTACTTCGGATGAGTTCCGCGCGGCGCAATCGGCCAATACGTTGGATATGGGTATGTGGCTCAAGAGCCAGCCTGCGGGTTCGGTTCTGGGCGACGGCGAAATCTGGGTTCCCCCGTTTGACGGGTACTTCGATGTTCGAACCGGGATGCTCTGGGCGGAATACATCAGCTCGAACGGTGAAAACGGTGTCGAGCCGCCCGCTTGGGTTGCCGATCTGAAAGCCGCTCTGGATACTTATCAATCCAGCGCACCCGGATCGGAGGCATCCGTTGCTGCCGCTCAGAAGATGGTTGAGATTATGACCAGCGAGCTGTTGTTCATTGGCACGGTCAATTCCCCGGCTCCGATCTATCACTCGAACAATTTGCAGAACTTCACCGAGTTCAAGACGCAGTCCTACGAGTTCTATCGGACCTATCCGTACCGCCCCGCACAATGGTGGTTGTCCGAATAATCCGATCTTCGGTCCGAGATGACGGAATGGGGCGCTCGCGCCCCGTTCCATATGCTAGTCGGGAACAAAGACATGCTCCAATTCGCCCGCTTTGCCGCCACGCGCGCGGTGATGGCTGTGGTCACTCTTGTTTTGGTATCACTCATCGTATTCACGCTGATGGAGCTGGTGCCGGGCGATTGTGCTGAACGCTATCTCGCTTATAAAAACACCCAAGGTTCAGCTATCACGCTGGCTGACATCGAGGCCGAACGGGCCCGACTGGGTTTGGATCGTCCGTTTCTGACACGCTGGGCCAGTTGGCTGAGCGGTGCCTTCCGCGGTGATTTTGGCGAAAGCTGCATCCTGCGCGTGAATATCGCGCAGCTTTTGGGCGACAAGTTCTGGATTTCACTTTGGATCTGCCTTGGCTCGTTGACGCTGGCCTATATGATCGCGCTACCCGTGGGTATTATCTCGGCGGCCTCCAAGAACGCATTCCTCAACAATTCCCTGCGCTTGATCAGCTATTTGGGTCTGGCCATGCCCAACTTTCTGCTGGCGCTGATGGTGATGCTGTTTTCCACAATCTATTTTGGCGAGACACTCACCGGCTTGTTCAGCCCCGAATATCGCGAGGCCCCTTGGTCATGGGCCAAATTCGTGGACCTGCTGAAACATGCCTGGTTGCCCATATTCATTCTGGGCTGGTCCGCGACTGCCTTTGCGTTGCAGACCGTGCGCGCATTGATGTCGGATGAGATCGGCAAGCTTTACGTAACCGCAGCTGCGGCGCGTGGGATTTATGGCCCGCGTTTGTTGTGGCGCTATCCCGCTCGTCATGCGCTTGGGCCAATTGTCAACTCGCTGGGATTTGACCTGAACCGCATCTTCAACGAACTACCCATTGTCGCCCTGATCCTGACACTGACCGAGGCAGGGTCGCTGCTGCTGGAGGCTCTGGCACGGTCGAACGACCAACAACTGGCAGGCGCCATCATCTTCCTGCTAACAGCCGCCATCGTCACACTCAATTTCGCCACGGATATCCTGTTGGCTGTGATTGATCCGCGTGTGCGCAAGAGCATTCTGAGGTAAGATCCATGTCTGCAAAAACCTCCACGAAAATCGACGATCAGAAGGCCAAGGAAGCGTATTTCACGGCGTCGCAAAGACAGCTGATCTGGGCCAGGTTCAAAAAGCAGCGCGCGGCGATGATCGCGGCCACCGTTTTGGTTGTTCTGATCCTGTCGGGCCTCTTTGCGCCGTTTTTGTCGCCATACGATCCAACGGTCGCAGGACGGGACAAGGATTACCTGAACGGGGCCCCTCAGATACCGAAATTCTGCGACAAGAACGGCTGTTCGATCCGCCCGTTTCTGCACACGGTGACGCGCGAGCGGTCGATTGCCACTAACTTTCGCTGGGTCGAAAAGATAAACGAGGATGAACGCCGCTACATGCAGTTTTTCGTCCACGGCGACAGCTACAAACTGTTTGGGTTCATTCCGGGCAACATCCATCTGTTTGGCATGGATCTGGGCTATGTCCATCTTTTCGGCACTGACAGCGCAGGAAAAGACATCTTTTCACGCACACTGCACGCGGTCTGGACGTCACTTCAGGTGGGCACGTTAGGCGTGGTGATCTCGTTCGTGTTGGCTTTGATAATTGGTGGCGTGGCTGGATATTATGGCGGGGCCATAGACAGTGTGATCCAGATGATCACCGACGCGGTCAGGACAGTACCGTCTATCCCCCTTTTCATGGCCATCGCCGCCTTTATTCCACCCGAATGGTCGGCTGAAACCCGATTTTTCGTCATAACCCTGATCCTCGGGCTGGTGGGATGGCCAACCTTGGCCCGACGGGTACGGACCCATCTGCTGACCGAGCGTAATCAGGAATACGTTCTGGCCGCGCAATTGTGCGGGGCACCCGCCGGTCACGTCATCAGGCGGCATCTTCTGCCAAGCTTTACCAGCTATATCATCGTCGACTTGGTCATCTCGTTCCCCTACGTGGTCCTGTCGGAAACGGCGCTCAGCTTTATTGGGCTGGGCCTCAAGGACCCGGTGAACTCATTGGGTGTTATGTTGCAGAACGTGACCAAAGCGGATGTGTTGTTGAATTATCATTGGTACTTCATCCCGGTCCTCTTCTTCATCGCGCTTGTCATGGCCTTCGTCTTTGTGGGCGACGGGCTGCGCGATGCTGCCGATCCCTATTCGGAGACCCGTAAATGAGCCTGATCGACGTCGAAAACCTGACGCTGCAATTCAAGACCGACGAAGGGCTGATCACCGCGGTCGACAACGTGTCATTTTCGCTGGCACCGGGCGAGGTCATGGGCCTTGTGGGTGAAAGTGGCTCGGGCAAATCCGTGACCGCGAAATCGCTGATGAAGCTTAATCCGGGCAATGCAGTCTACGCACCGGAAAGCCGTATCACGCTTCATCTGGACAGCGGACCGGTGGATGTCCTTGCCTTGCAGCGCCCGCGAGATATGGAAGTTGTGCGGGGCGGGGCGATCAGCATGATCTTTCAGGAACCGATGGCCAGTTTCGCACCTGCAATGACAATCGGCAGCCAGATGGTCGAGCAGCTGTTGATTCACACGGATATGTCCAAAAAACAGGCCCGTGAACTGTCGATCGAGATGCTGGGCCGCGTCGGTATTTCCGATGCGTCCACCCGGTTTGGGCAATACGCATTTGAAATGTCGGGCGGCATGCGTCAGCGGGCGATGATTGCCATGGCGTTATCGACCAAGCCAAAGCTTTTGATCGCGGACGAGCCCACCACGGCGCTGGACGTAACGATACAGGCTCAGGTCATCGACCTGATGAAGGATCTGGTGGATGAATTCGGGATGGGCATCATCTTTATCACCCATGACCTTGGGGTGGTCGCACAGACAGCCGACAAGGTGGCGGTGATGTATTTGGGCAAGATGATCGAACAAGGCCCGGTCCGCGAGGTGATCCGCAACCCCTATCACCCATATACCCAAGGGCTGATCGACGCGCTGCCACAGCTGGACGATCTGGACAAGCCATTGATGCCGGTGCCAGGCGATATCCCTTCGCCGCTGGAACGGCCTGAAGGCTGCGTTTTCCATACCCGTTGCAGCAAAATCGTTGGCGATGTCTGTAAAACGATTGTGCCGGGCTGGTCGGACACTGGTGAAAACCATCGCACAGCCTGCCACCTTTGTGACGAGAGACAATCCGCATGAGCATCGACAATCTGATCGAAACCCAGGACCTGTCGGTTGGATTCCCTGTCGGCGGGAAGATTTTCAACAAGCGTACCCTGATGGCGGTCAACGAAGTTTCGCTGTCGATCCCCCGAGGGTCTTTTTTCGGTGTGGTAGGTGAGAGCGGTTCGGGTAAGACAACCTTTGGCCGCGCCCTGCTGAATGCGGCACCCATCACCGGTGGCACCGCCCATTATGATGATGGAGAGGTCAGCTATAATCTGGGCAATTTGGCCGGGGCCGACCTGAAGGAATACCGCCGCCGTGCACAGCTGATCTTTCAAGACCCGTATGCTGCGCTGTCTCCGCGTATGACCGTTCGCGACATCATTGCCGAACCTCTGGAAGTTATGGGTCTGTGCAACTCGCGCGAAGAGGTGGACGAGCGTGTGCGCGAAATCGCCAGCTTGTGTCGGCTGAACCTGGAACATTTGCGCCGGTTTCCACATGCTTTTTCTGGCGGTCAGCGTCAGCGGATTTCCATTGCCCGCGCTCTGGTGTCCAAACCCCGGTTTGTGGTGGCAGACGAAAGCGTCGCGGCACTGGATGTGTCAATTCAGGCAGACATCCTGAACCTGCTAAAGTCGCTTCAGGATGAGATGGGGCTGACTTATCTGTTCATCAGTCATGACCTGTCGGTGGTGGCCCATACCTGCGATCATGTCGCCGTGATGTATCTGGGGCAGATCATGGAAAGCGCGCCAACGCGCCAGCTGTTCCAATCGCCGCGTCACCCATACACCAAAGCACTGTTTTCAGCGATCCCGTCTCTGGACCCGGATGATCGCGGCAAAGCGCAGAAACTTGAAGGTGAGATCCCGTCGCCAACCAATCGCCCCAGTGGTTGTCAGTTTCACACACGTTGTCCTTTTGCCACTGAGCTGTGCAAGCGGGAAGAGCCGCATTTGGAGACCTGCGAGGCTGGACACGCAGTAAGCTGCCACCGATGGCGTGAATTGCAGTTGGCGAGTTAATCCGGGTCAAAATGTTAACTACTGTCAATTTAGTCCAACGCCTTTGAGGCGATAAAGGCCATTACATTGCAAAATGGCTTGGGAAGACACGTGAAGCTTTTTGTTTCCCCGTGCAGTCGCATCAACAATTCAGGAAAATTAAAAGCCCGCCTCGTTCCGCGGAACTGTTGTCTGCGCGCGAAAATCTACCCTGACCTACAGTCCTTGACCCAGAAAGTGAGCCAAATTGAGGTAGGCTTGGGAAAAAAGACAAGACTACCTCTCGTTGTGGGTTTTGGTGAAGTGAGAAGTTTGCTACGGGACGCTCAACTATAGGTTATTTCTCCGACTTCACGAAAATTACTAATGCCTGAACATTTTGCACGAACAAAATTGAATGCTGCCAAAGTTATGCATGTTATCGCGCATATGGAGAAAGGAGGAGCTGAGCGCCAAATGATGTTGCTGACGCAAGCTTCCAGACATAGCCATGTCATTGCAGTCCTCAAGGGAAACGAAGTCGCGAGTGACACTCCAGTAGTGTTGTTGGAAAACCTCAACCCAGTGAAGATATTCTTCAAAATCCAAGCTGTTATCAGGGAGTATAGCATTGATATTGTGCAGTTATGGCTGCCTGACCGGATTACAATTCCGGCAATGTTGGCGGCGAAGTCCAATGGATGTCGAATAATCAGTGGCGATCGTCGTAAGGTACGTAATTACGGTGGGGGCGCCTTCCGCGACCGGCTGCCGTATATCAACCATGTGGTTGCAGATCTGGTGGTGCCTAATTATCCCCATTTCCCACCGCCTTTGTCATTGCGTCGGGTATTGGGCGTGCCGCGCAAAACAAAGACCATTGCAAATGGCCTAGCGCTGAAGGCCCGCGAGGTCCCGATCTCAAGTCACCCAACCCGCCTGTTGTTCGTTGGGAGATTGGTCGAACAAAAGCGCGTTCAACCCTTGGTCGAAAAAATGCCACGCATTCTGGCAGAAACAGGGATCCAAGGTCTCGACATCATTGGTGAAGGGCCAGAAGAGGCGGCCATCCGCAATAGCATAAAGACTTTGGGGCTTGCAGATAACGTTCGATTGCATGGCCGCCTTACAGATTGGGGTGAGTGTTTCAGCCCTGAGTCGCATATGCTGGTGCTTCCCAGCGCTTCCGAGGGCATGTCCAACACGTTGTTTGAGGCGATCTCCTGGGGATATTTTGCGTTAACCAGCCAGAGCAGAGAGCTTGATGCGCTGCTCAGCAGGTGGAAACACAAGCCGGTTACGTTTGACCACGAAAACCTCAACACATTGGTGGAGCAACTTCGAATTACTAACGCTAGTCCAATAGAGAGCATCCAGACCCGTTTGCGTAGTATGCAGTGTGATCTTTTGGAGTTCAGTGTTGAGCGGATGGCGGCCTCCTACGACGGTATTTATGATCAACTATCACTGAAAAAAGCCACCTCATGACTCGGCCTACATTTCTCGCCCTGGCAGCGACCAACTCTGCACAAGGTGGCGTAACAGGCGCCGCGATTGGTACCGAGGTCGTACTGGACATTCTTCTGCCTTATTGCAGGATAGAACTCATCGAGCTGAAGACCAACGGTTTGGGAAATTTGGCGGCAGTTACCCCGCTCGAGCGCCTGCGCAGTGCGGTTGGTGCCACTATCATGTCTGTTGATCTATTAACCCGGCTTGCAATGCGCGGACTGCAGCGTGCGAAAGTGGACTATGTCTATTTTCTGCCTGCCGCTTCGAAGATGGGGATGATGCGCAATGCGGTCACCGTTTTTGTAATTCGGCAGCTTTTTCGTAACGCCGCCCTGGTCTTCCATATTCGGAACGGAAACTATTTTGCATCTATGACCGGGTTAATGGCTTATTTGCACCGCTATGTGAATAAGCAAGCCAACAACATATTGGTCCTTAGTCCGAGCCTGTTGCCGGAAGACCCGGCCGCTTGTGGTTTTGACCTGCAGAAGGTGTGTATTTTGCCGAACACGATTGATGCGGCGCTCATTCCAGAGCAAGTTCCGGTAAAACCTTCGCCGCCACGGCCGCTGAAAGTTCTCTATCTGTCGAACTTCATCAAGGAAAAAGGCTATCTTGCGCTGCTTGAAGCGGGCGAAATACTGTGTCAGCGAGGAATGGGTGATCAGTTTTCGTTTACGTTTCGCGGCAAATGGCTGTCTGCCGAAGACAGGTGCGCCTTTGAGAACCGTGCAGCCGAGCTCTCCGTACATGGCCTAAACGTGGATATTGGAGACACTGTTGTGGAGAGATGCGAGGTGCAGCGATTGCATTCGCAACACCACATATTTTGCCTACCCACCTGTTATGCCGCCGAGGCACAGCCAAGATCGATCCTGGAGGCTATGGCAAATGGGTGCGCCATAGTTGCAACTCGGTATCGCAGTATTCCGGACCAGGTAAAATCTGGTGAAACCGGCTTTTTGATTGACGGGCAGAATCCACATCGTCTTGCCGATACGTTGCAGGAATGCGCTCGCGCGGATATTGCGGGCATGGGACAGGCTGGAGCCGAGTTGTTTCAGCAGGATTTTAGCCCACAGAGCATCAAGTCTCAGCTTCTGGAGGCTCTCAGCCTTCAGGGTCCCATGGATGTCGATTTACCAAGGGGCGCAGATGTCTAAGAATGCGTCGAAGTTCACGGTTTATTATGTAGTGGGGCAGCCGCGGTCGGGCAGTACCTTTGTCGGAGATTGGATCGCAAGGGATCGGCGCATCTTAAATGCGGGTGAAGTATGGCAAACCTTTCGTTCACTGGGGTTCGTGAGTGATGCCGGCTTTGAAAAGAGTGGCGGACGGTGGGCGCGCCCAGAAGAGCGCGAGCGTAAGAACGCAGAAATCCGGTCAGATTCTTTCTGGTCGCTGGTCGTTTCTGAAATCGATTTAGTTCCATACGAGTCTCTAATCCGGCAAGCAAAAATTGTTGGAAACGGGATGGTCGATTGTTCGAAAACAGACAAAGGGATTGAGCGATACCTCGCGCTTGGTTGCGAGGTTGTGGTTATACATACACAACGTTCCTTCTCTACCTGGGCCACATCAATGCAGGGGTACAATCAACGCCATCAACTACCTTATGTCTCTCGTTGGCGTCTGCTACTTGCGTATCTTCGGGTGAATCTTCGCCACAGGCGCTGGACGACAAAGCTACCTTATTTTCATGTCAAACAAGAGCGCCTGGATAACTTGGATAGCGATCTTGATCTTGGATTCGTGCCGCGTGGTGCGGAACAAGGGTATGTGCGCGCTGAAATGTTCGGCACACCCAATTTTATCGGATCCTTTGATGCCAGGCGGGCCACTTCCAAGACCGCTCCTGGTGATCGCCTACTTTACAAAATGACCTTGGCCAGCTCTTAAGCCAATTGTGGGTCACACGACCCAACCGTAATACGAAGCGGGTACCATGAATTTTCTTGATAAACCTATCCTTTTTGCAGCGGCAGCAACCCTGCGCAATGCACAATTGGGACGCCATATTTGGGTGACACCAAAAAGCGATCTTGTCATAGAAGGTTACCCGCGATCGGCTAACACATATCTGCACCGCATAGTGCGCGCTGCCGGGCCAAAGGGCCTGCGGATAGCAAACCATGTTCATCGTCCGCAACAAATCAGCATGGCCGCACGATACGATATACCGTGTTTTATCCTGTTCCGGCACCCTTTGGACTGCATAGCATCCTATCTAGTACGTGAGCCAGATTTGGAGGTAGCAGACAGCCTAAAGCAGTATATCGGGTTCGCACAAACCACTTTGGCACACATTTCCGCGCCTCAGATTCATATCGTTACTTTCGATGATGTGATTGAAGATGCCGCGAACATTTCATCGGCTATTTTGCAGAAAATTGGTCATGATGTCACCGTAACAACTGAGTTGATCGAAAAGGCGACGCAGGACAAACGAAAAGAAAAATCACGCAGTTCATTGCCCAATACCGAGAAAGATCGTTTGAAACAAAAATACTATGATCAGATATTAGCCTCGCCGCGTTACCTAGAAGCGCTGGAACTGTTTGAGCAGGCAGCCGCATTGAAATGGCCATGCTGAGAGCGCTTTCATCAATAGTTGTTCTACAGGCCCTTGGAGCAGCGTTCGCGCTGGCGACTGTGATCCTACTTACTTCGGCCTTGGGTGCGGATGGTTATGGGCGATATATCTGGATCATTTCGGCTGCGGGTATCGGCAGCTTGGTTTTGCAACGCGGCCAACCCACGACACTTATTAAAAAGCATGCTCCGTTCGACCTTGCTAAGGTCAAGGCGCCTTCTGAGATGGCCAATACCTATTTATTCTATCTGCTTGGGGCATTGGTAACACTCACAATTGCCTTTGCAACCTCGTTGGTTACAAGCAATGAGCTGGCTTGGATTGCACCAGCGGCCTTTGCGTTGACAGCACTGAACATTTCTGACGCGATCTTACGTGCCGCCGAGCGCGGCGTGCGAGCACAGTTCGCCCGTGACTTCCTTAGGCCCATCGCGTTGTTCGGTGGCTTTATTTTGCTGTGGGTGGCAGAGGTTAAGGAACCAATTTTTTATTTGCTGATCTTTGTAGTTTGTACGGCTTTTGCTTCGATCTATTACTTGTGCCCACTTACCTTGCAGGCCGCGCGCAATTGGCGGGGGGCGGGATTGGTAAAGACGAACGGAGCACATTTTCAGGTGTCCCTGTCTCGCAGTGTTGGAAATCACTTGCCAATTTTTGTTTCGGGGTTCTTTCTAACACCCGACACTTTGGCGTATCTCGCGATTGCAATACGGCTGGCGGGCCCATTAAATTTTGGAGTCAAAGCAGCAAGAGCGGTCTTTGGCGCAAGGATCAATCGCCACGTCAAAGCCAATAAACCCAGCGCAATTCGCCACGATTACAGAATCGCAATCCTGTTTTCTCTTTTTATCAGTGTTCTAGCAGCAGTTGGTGTAGCAATCCTTTTGCTGGTCCTTGGGTATTTCGGGCTTGGACCGGTGGCAGATCTTGCGGATCAAGATCTCTTGCTTTGGGTTTTTGTGACCATTGCGTTCGCTCAACTGTGTCGCGCGGCAGCTGGGCCTGGGCAGCTTACGGCTGTCTTGCTTCACGCGGAACGGTTTGTAAGAAACTACAACATCCTCATGTTGTTGTGTCTGTCAGCCGGACTGATCGTCGCCGGCTTGATCGGGGACGTGCGCCTCTCGGCTATTGTAGTACTATTCTATTCCGCGGGAACTTCTATTGGACTGGTCTGCAAAATCAGGAGTGCATTGCACGGTTTGAGAAACAGCTCAGGACCTGATCAAAGGGGACAGCAACTTGATTGAACACATCGAGTTAACGTGTCATGGCTTGCGTGACAGCGGCTGGCTCGGGCCTGATCAATCCCACGTAGCTGCAAAGTTTAGCAAAAGAGATGCGCTGAGAAAGTGTATATGAAAACGCTTGTAGTATTTTTTGCTTGCGAAGTCGTTTTCTGGAGCGCCGCGGCCCTATTGTGGGGACCGGATATTGATCCCGTCTATTTGCCAGTTCTAGCTTGGATATGCATTGCGGTATTTTTCGTTCATCTGGTTGTTTTGGCGCTGACGCCGGGGGTCGGAATCGTATCCATGCCTTTCCTTTATCTCTCTTCTTTATCGCTCTACCTTTTGGGGCCGTACATTCTTTTTCTTGAACTTGGTCCTGTGGGTTTGGTTTATTTCAGGGCGATTGACTACGGCTATCTAACCGGTTGCTTGCCACTAATCATGATCGCCGTCGCAGCCTTTTCTTGGGGTGTTCTGACCTGTTCCCGGCGAACAGGTTTCAACAGGACAAAGCTGCCTGCAAACAGAAGGCGGGTTGAGGTCACTACCACACTTTTAGCGCTTTGTTTGATTGGCCTTTCGTTTCTGATCATCGCTTTGGACACCGCAAGAGGGGCTGGTTTGAAACCGATGCTTTCGGGCAACTATCATGACTACTCCGACGCAAGAACGGGTGGCTCTCAAAGTAGGCTTTTCATTGCTTCGATGACGTGGTTTCTGCCCATCGCCGCCTTGACGTGCAACGCAATGATCAAAAGCCGAGTTCGGCGTCTCGGTTGGTCAGATTTTTTATTTCTCGGCTTAATGAGCATTCTCTTGGTTGCAGGGGATCGAGGAACACTGCTTGCGTGTTTTGCAGGTTGGTTGATCATTCATCAGGCGATTTGCCGTAATGTCACCCCGGTTAAGCTGCTCATCGTTGCGTGTGCCGTCATGGTCTTTGTCCCCTTAATGGAGGTAATGAGAGGGCTAGCTGCTGCAGACTGGTCCCTCAGTCTCATGTTGGAGACCGCACGAAATCTGTCAGGAACAAAAGAGAAATTTGCAGATAGCACGCTACTAACTTCGCTTGGTCCTTTTTCGCCCTCGCTCATGACCCTTATGGGGACACGGATGCGTGTAGCGGATGGTGAAATGCTGCGGCTTGGCAGTGATTACTTGAGCAATATTCTAGCGGCGATCCCCTTCAACTCAGGAGCTGCGCCAAATAACAGCAATCAAATTCACCAGTATCTTATCCCAAGCCGCAAAGGTGGCCCCGGATTCATGGCGATTTCAGAGATGTATTTGAACTTCCATGTTTTCGGGATCGCAGCGGGACATGCAATCTTAGGTCGGATACTTACCAGAATGCACTATAATATTCGGACGCCAAATATTTCGACCCACGCAATCGCATTTTCCGCAGTCTTCTTTTTTACCTTAATGATTTGGGTGAGAAACGAATTCAGTTTCGTGGCGCAAATCTGTTTCTTATGGGCGATGTTTTTTTGGATTTTTCCGCATGCATGTCAACACATATTGCCCTGGAAAAATCGGACAGCAAACCAAACAGCACCGCGGTCGCAGCTGTATGGTGCGCCTCTGTCAGATACTTGACCGCCGATATTTTGAGCCAATGCTTGCGTATAAACTGCTCAATTCACAGTCCTTTGGGTAAGTCAGTGCCCGCCCCAGACCCTTTACAAATCTTTATAAACACAACCCGCTATGCGGCCATAGACAAAGCAGTTGACCTTGGCAAAAGGACCTGAAATGTCAACACAGTGCCTCGGCAGCTGACACCATATTTGACCACAACTAATTGGAAAATCTGAAACCTGAGACGAGATTGCGAATGCAGCGCACCGGGAAAAGGATACTTGGTTGCGGCCAAGTTTAAGAAATTTTCAAGGAGAAGCAATGATACTTTCTCGCAGGCATAAGTTTATTTTTATCCACATTCCCAAAGCAGCTGGCCAATCGGTCGCCAATGCCTTGATGCCTTTTGCCGCGGGGCCTGTGCAAAGAATGTTATCGCCCTTGTTGCCCTATAGGCAGCAACTGAAAATACACACAAAGCTTCACGAAAGAACGGGACTTCGAACAGTGGCTCAACCGTTCAAAGACCACGTTCGGATTGACGAAGTCGTAGACAAGCTAGGTCAAGAAATTTTTGACGACCTGTTTTCTTTTACATTTGTTAGAAACCCTTGGGATCGGCTTTTTTCTACCTATAGCTATACTTTGTCAAACCCTCGCCATTGGAACCATTCATTCGCGAAGTCCCTAGGTGATTTTTCTGCATTTGCAGAATGGCATTGCGGGCGGGGCAACATCCCATTTCAGTCAGAGTTCGTCTTCAACAGGAGCGGGCAGAAATTAGTGAAATATGTAGGTCGGTTCGAAACGATCGAAGACAGCTTTCAGGAAATTTGCGAACAGGTGGGCATAGAATGCCAATTGCCGCGGTTTAACACGTCAAGGAATACTCATTCCTATAGAGAGGCCTTTACACCTCAGACGCGGGATCTTGTTCATCGCACCTACGCCAAAGACATCGAAGCCTTTGGTTACGTATTCTGAGTGGCAGTAGACAGCAATGACCCAGCTATCGCGCCCAGATCGTTTCAATAAAGTTGCGTTAAAAGTTCAAGGCTGTAGAGTTCGCGCTCCGCAACGAACGATCACAAAAAAAACTAGTTTTCGGGTTCAGCGACCGCCTCAAGCCTCGTGAAGGTGCTTTCTGACGGTTGGATCAATCCTATTGCTTTGGGCAGGATAGATTCCACAAGCAGCAATTGCCTCACGGGCGGTTACACGCTCGTGCAATCGTTTCCAGATTGCCTTGGCAGCGTAGGGATGCGGGTAAGGGCGCCATGCGACGCCCATTGTCATGCCTCGCAGATATTTCAGCTGTTGACGGTGTGCGGAATACAAAATCGTATTGGCAACGCTACCTTCGCGCGTAAGCTCGTGCTCGGCCACGAATATCCTGTTTCCGCGCATTGTCACCAAACCAGCATAGCGTGAAATCTGGTGCGTACTTTTGTCTGGAGACGTAGCAATTTCTCGGGAGCGGATCGTGAACAGCCCATCAACTTCCTGAATTCGGATCAATGAACAAAAGATTTTTCCTTCCCATGAAGGTGTGCAGAAATAGGAATGATAGAACCCTACATACCGCCTGAGGTTTTTCTGTTGACCTCGAAAAGGTTCCAAAAAAGCATCCGTTGGCGTTGTTCCGGTATGCGACAGGGTGCCTTTTAGCATCAGTTCGAAGACGCCGGTTTCAGCGAATAAATCGGCTTCTGTCAGGTCGAAATGACGCGCAATGCGACGCATGTTGTACGCGGAAGGCAGACTGGAACCATTCAAATAACGATTGAATTGCTGTCTGTTGACGCCGATATCACGACAAATCTGCGAAATGTTCCCATGTTCTGCGCATAACGACCGCAGGTTGGCAGAAAAATTCTCAGACACAGGCAAAACCTTTCGCATTCTGACGCGATATCACTGCAAATAGCGTCAACCCGCATAAGATCGCACAATTTGTTTTGTCTGCAAATCGGTTTCTTCTTCGGTATCGGCCCACAACAGATAAGTCTCAGATGCCAATCGAAACCATCGAAAACACATGGATCACCCTTGCGGACGGGCGGCGGCTTGCCGCGCGGATCTGGTTACCCGAAACAGATCCGGCCCCGGCCATTCTGGAATACCTGCCATATCGCAAACGCGATGGCACTGCGCCAAGAGATGAAACGACACACACCGTATTTGCAGAGGCGGGCTATGCCTGCATCCGCGTCGACATTGCTGGGACCGGAGACAGCGAAGGGCAGTTCGACGACGAGTATTCCGAGCAGGAACTGCGTGATGGCGAGGAGATCATAGCCTGGATTGCCGCGCAGGATTGGTGTGACGGGTTTGTCGGGATGATTGGAATATCGTGGGGCGGGTTTAACGGTCTGCAACTGGCCTTTCGACAACCACCTGCGTTGAAAGCCGTGGTCAGTGTCGCTTCGACTGTGGATCGCTATGCGGATGACATCCATTTTATGGGTGGATGCCTGCTAAGTGACAATATGAACTGGGGCAGTCAGATGTTTGCGTACCTGACCCGCCCTGCTGATCCTGAGCTTTGTGCGGATTGGCGAGAGGATTGGCTTGCCCGACTGCAAAACGTCCCATTCTCTGCGGTGGATTGGTTGCGTCATCCGACACGGGACTCTTTCTGGAAGCACGGCTCAATTTGCGAGGATTGGGCCGCGATCCAGACCCCTGTATTGGCAATCACTGGCTGGGCAGATGCTTATGTCAATGCACCCCCGGCTTTGGTCGCGAACCTAACCGTGCCCGCCAAAGCCGTCATTGGACCTTGGGAACATCGCTACGCGCATATCTCGAAACTTGATCCGGCGGATTTTCACTCAGAAGTCATCGGCTGGTTTGATCGCTGGCTGAAAGGGCAAGAAAATGGCGCCGAGGATTTGCCTGCGTATCGGACCTATATGCAGGAACACTTCAACCCAACAGCGCATAACAGCCCTCGGCAAGGTCGTTGGATCGCTGAGGCGACATGGCCTTCGCCTCATGTCTCTAAACAGGTCTGGCATCTGACAAAGGGCGGTTTTTCGCAGGAGTCTACGGCTGGCACGGTCGCTATCGCGTCGCCCTGCAATATTGGTGCCGATGGCGGGTATTTCTGTGCCGGCATGCGGATCGACAACGAACTTGCGGGCGACCAAGTCAGGGACGATGCCCTGTCGGTTTGTTTTGACAGCGCACCGCTGCAAGCTCCGTTAGAGTTGCTGGGGCGCGCAAAGCTGAAGTTTCAATTTTCAGTGGATCAACCTGTGGCACAATTGGTCGCGCGGTTATGCGACGTCTCGCCCGAGGGTGTATCGCAGCGGATCAGCTATCGGTCTTTGAACCTATGCCACTACCACAGTCATGAGACGCCGCAAACGCTGGAGCCAGGTCAGATTTACGAGGCCGAGATAGCCCTGAATGAATGCGCGCATCACTTACGCGGGGGCCATGTGTTGCGGCTGGCCCTGTCTACATCTTACTGGCCGATCGTCTGGCCGGCGCCGAATTCTGCCGAGGTGACATTGCACTTGCAAGATTGCGCCCTGCATCTGCCGGTGCGCGAGGTCACACGCGAAATTCATGCCTCGGAACCGGGACCGGCACAGACATATCCGGTTCTGGAAGCTGAACCTTTGCGTCCACCTTCAGCCCATTCCGAACGCATGATGACCGACGATGGTCGAGTGGTTCTGGAAACGTTCGATGACTACGGCAAGACGCGCGATCCTTATCATGATCTGATTGTCGGCAGCGATGTGCGAATGCACTACGGTATCCACCCCGATGATCCCGCCACCGCCGTCTTCGAGACCGCCTGGAATTTTACCTTTGAGCGGGCGGATTGGCAGGTGGCCATCTCGACCGAGTGCCGCATGACCTGCGATGCGCAAAATTTCTATCTCTACCGCAAACTACGCGCCACCGAAGGCGCCGACGAAATCGAAGTTCTGACAAAGGAATGGTCGGAAACCGTTCCGCGCGGGCTTCTGTGAATTAATCCAAGGGAGGATACTATGAAGATCGAATGGACAAAGGCCAATGTCGGTCGCCGAGGGTTTCTGAAAGGCGCAACCGCGCTTGGGGCCGCAACCGCGCTTCCGATGGGGTGGGCGGACCGTGCGTTTGCAGCAGATGACGGTGTTTTGCGTGTGCGGGCTTATGGTGATGCACAGAACATGGATCCGGCCCATTCCGTTGGTGTTGTTGAAGAGGAAGTACATGCTTCGATCTACAACAAGCTGATCCAGTACAAACCGGGCGAGGAATGGGGCTGGCAGCTGGATGCCGCAACGATGATTGAGCAGGTTGATCCGACCCACATCAAATTCGCACTACGTGACGATATCGGGTTCACCAAGGGTTTTGGTGCCATGACCGCCGAGGATGTCAAATTCAGCATGGAACGGGTCGTGGACGACGCGACCGACAGTCCGAACAAGCCCGACTTGGGGCCATTCAGCCATGTTGAAGTAACTGGTGAACGCGAAGGGACAATTGTTCTGAACAAGCCGTTCGCACCGATCTGGTCGATCGCCCTGCCCTATATCACCGGAAACATCGTCTCAAAAGCGGCAGTCGAAGCCGCCGGTGGCCGGATCGGGGCTGATCCGGTTGCAGAGTCCGGGCCGTATCTGCGGGACAGTTGGTCACCCAAGGAAAAGACGGTTCTTAAGCGCAACCCTGATTGGAAAGGGGATGCACCGACCTGGGATACTGTCGAGATTTATCCAATTGACGATGAAAACACAGCCGAGATTGCGTTTGAGGCAGGTGAGCTGGATGTAACCCGTGTGTCGCTGGGCTCGGTCGAGCGGTACCGCGCCGGTGTTCCGAATGGCGGATCGCTGGTTGAAAAACCCTCGCTTTATTATGTCTGGTTGGGAATGAACGTCGAGCATCCGAAGCTGCAAAATCAAAAGCTGCGGCAGGCGATCCAGCACGCGGTGGATGTACCCAGCATTCTAGAGGCCGCCTATTTTGGTGCCGCTGATCCATCGACCGGCATCATTGCACCTGGTCTTGCAGGGCATCGACCTTCTTCGCTTGTGCCACCCGAGGCGAATTTTGAAAAAGCGGCGCAGTTGCTGGCGGAATCCGGTGAAACCAATGTTACGCTGACCCTCGATACACTGAACAAGACGACCTTTACGACAACCGCCCAGATCATTCAGGCGACACTGGCGCAGATCGGGATCACGGTTGAGGTGAATGTTCTAGAATCCGGGGCGTTCTGGGCGTCTGGCGACAATGAGAACCTTCAGCTTGTACTGAATCGCTATTCCATGACCCCTGATCCGTACTATGCGACGTCGTGGTTTACGCCCGAACAGATTGGCAAGTGGAACTGGGAGCGTTTCAATAGTCCTGAATTCAACGAAATCCATGAAGCCGCGGCTGCGGAAACGGATATCGCAAAACGGGCTGAAATGTATCAGCGCGCGCAGGACTTGATGGAAGATAGCGGTGCCTATCGCTTTATCACCCACGAGGCGACACCGGTCATCCACAGCGCACGTGTCATTCCTGCGCTTCGGCCGGATGGCCTGTCCCTGCTTCGCTATTTCGGCAAGGCGACCTGATCTCCCCAGGTCGACCGAGGTACGGCGGGCGCGTAACGCTCGCCGTACCAAAAACAAAGCCACCAAGCCGCAAGGAGCCAGTTGGCCATGCTGAATTTCGCAACCCGTCGTTTCGGGCTGTCGCTGCTTATCCTCTTCGTGGCGGTGACCGTCATGTTCCTGATGATCCGCGCCGTGCCAGGTGATCCGGTCCAGATCATGCTGGGCCCGCGCGCCACGCCCGAGCTTCAGGCTCAGCTAACTGCGGCGCTGGGGCTTGATCAACCGATCTGGAAACAACTTTTGATCTTCTATGGAAACCTCCTGCAGGGTGACCTTGGCACTGACGTCTTCTCGGGCCGTTCCGTGACCGAGATTGTGTTTCAGCAATTGCCTTTCACTCTGGAGCTGATCTTTGCGTCTATCCTGTGGTCTGCAAGCTTGGGCATTGCGCTTGGTGCCTATGCGGCTGCGCATCCTAACACCTTGATCGACCGGATCGCTGCTGCAGTATCCGTCAGCTTTGTTGCCGCGCCGGCCTTTGTTGTTGCACTGTTGGCGCTGCTTGTTTTTGCCGTGCATCTGCAATGGTTCCCTGCCATTGGCGCGGGCGAAGGGTTCTGGGATCGACTGGACCATCTGGTCCTGCCGGCCTTTGCCATAGGGCTCAGCTGGGTTGGCTATATTGCCAGGCTTGTGCGGGCTTCGATGCTGGAAGTTATGGGCGAAAGCCATGTACGCACGGCCCGGGCCTTTGGTATCGCCGAACGTCGCGTGGTCATGGTTTACGCGTTGCGTATTGCCATACTGCCAGTGGTTACCGTGATTGGGGTCGGGATGGGCTTTCTTCTCAGCTCGGCCGTTTTTGCAGAAATCGTCTTTGCCCGCCCCGGGCTGGGAAAGTTGGTGATCGATAGCATCACGACCCGCAACTACCCGATTGTCATGGGTTCGGTCCTCGTATCCACCGCGCTGTTCGTGGTGTCGACCGCATTGGCTGATCTGATCAATGCGTTGCTCGATCCACGTGCGCGGACGGCTCATTGAGGAGGGGGAGTTATGGAAAAATCTCGTTCTGAATTGGGCCAGATCATAGTCGGTGTCGCTCGCGACCCGCTTGGCCTAATGGGTTTGATCATCGTTGGCATCATCGTGTTCTGCGCGATATTCGCGGCCTGGATCGTGCCCTATGACCCGATTGCGATGGATATCAAGTCCCGCATGCAAGGACCGTCCGCGGCGCACTTGCTGGGGACCGACCAGCTGGGTCGCGATACGTTTTCGCGTGTGATTGCCGGAGGCCAAGTCGCGCTCAAGGTGGCTTTGCCTGCTGTGTTTGGTGCCATGGCGATTGGCCTGACGCTGGGTATGATTGCAGGGTACGGCCCGAAATGGCTCGACAATCTTTTGATGCTGTTTTTCGATACCATTCGGTCCTTTCCGACCGTGATGTTCGCGCTTGCTGTTGTGGCCCTCGTCGGGCCGAGCCTTCAGACCGTGGTTTTTGTGGTCATGGCGACCTCGATCCCGACCTATGGGCGGGTGGCGCGAACCCAGACGCTGACGCTGCGCAACTCCGAGTTCATACTGGCCGAACGCTCGATGGGGGCCAGCATGGCGCGCATCTTGGGTGTGCATATGCTGCCTAACATCATTGGCGTTCTGGCGGTACTGGCGGCGATGGACATCCCCACAGTTATCGCGCTTGAGGCTGGCCTCTCCTTCTTGGGACTGGGTGTCAAACCCCCAACCCCCAGCTGGGGAGCGTTACTGAAGGACGGTTATTCCCTGATCCGCCAGACGCCTTGGCTGGTAGTGGGCGGCGGCCTGCCAATCATTCTGGCAACGCTTGGGTTCACCTTCCTGGGTGAAAGCCTGCGCGACGTGGTTGACCCGAAACTGAGGAAACAGAGATGACCGATATACTTCTGGAAATCGACCACCTCAGCGTCGACTACGAAACAGGACGCGGCGACCTGAAGGCCCTGCGCGATATCACTTTCAACGTCAACAAGGGTGAAATTGTCGGCATTGTTGGGGAATCCGGTTGTGGCAAATCCACCTTGATTTCATCCATCCTGCGTTTGACCGCGCCCAATACGCGCTTCCGCGAAGGAGAGGTTAGGTTCAAGGGGCAGGATTTGCTGCAAGCCTCTGAGCGTCAGATGCGTGACCTGCGTGGGGCGGATATATCCATTGTCTTTCAGGATCCGATGCAAACGCATAATCCGGTTCTGACTATCGGGCAGCAGATGCTGGACATTCAGCACCGATCCAAGCAATCCAAAGCAGACAAACTGGCCCACGCAGCCAAGATGCTGGGTGCCGTTGGCATTCCCGATCCCGAAGCGCGATTGAAACAATATCCTCATGAGTTCTCGGGCGGGATGCGTCAGCGGATCGCGATTGCGATGGCGTTGATGTCCGAACCTGATCTTTTGATCGCAGATGAGCCGACTACGGCGCTGGATGCGACGCTTGAGGTGCAGATCATTGAGCGCCTGCAAGAACTACAACGCGAATTTCACTGTGCCATCCTGTTTATCTCGCACCATCTGGGCGTGATTGCGGAACTCTGCGACCGGGTAGTTGTGATGTATGCTGGCGCGGTCGTCGAAAGCGGGGATGTGCGTGAGATTTTCCACAACCCCAAACACCCCTACACCCGCCGTCTGATCGAATGCGACCCCGGTCACATCAAAGAGCGCGCCCGCATATTGCCGACCATCCCCGGCGAGGTGCCCGATCTGGCCAACCTGCCAGGTGGCTGCATTTTCAGAGATCGTTGCGATCAAGCGATGGCACGCTGCGCGAGTGAGGTACCCCCTTTGGATCAACTAAAAGAAGGCCATCATGCTGCGTGCTGGCTGAACCATGAGGAGGCCACAACATGAGCTTGCTGAACGTCGTGGACCTTAAAACCAGCTATGGACCGGTCAATGTTCTGGCGGGCGTCAGCTTTACCGTAGAACCCGGCGAGACCTACGCGCTGGTTGGTGAAAGTGGCTCTGGCAAAACGACGGTTATTCGCGCCATTGCGGGACTTGCCCCGGCGCAGGATGGTTCGGTCACTTTCGAAGGCCAGGAAATTCGAGGCGCGCCGGAAAAGGTCATGCGTCCGCTTCGCAAGGACATGGCAATGATGTTTCAGGACCCAGTCGGAAGCCTGTCCCCACGCTTGACGATCCGCAGCCTGATCACAGAACCCTATCGCATTCAGGGCATGAAAGACCGCGATCTGGATGCCGAGGCCAAGCGCCTGCTGGAAATGGTCAACCTGCCCACGCATTTTGCGGATCGTTATCCTTACCAGCTGTCTGGCGGTCAGGCACGGCGTGTGGGCGTGGCCCGTGCGTTGGCGCTGGAGCCCAAGCTGATCCTGGCGGATGAACCAACCGCTGGCCTTGATGTGTCGGTGCAGGGCGAATTGCTGAACCTGCTCAATGACCTGCGCGAAAGGCTGGGTTTGGCGATGGTTATCATCACACATAACCTCAGCGTCGTGCGCCACGTGGCCGACAGGATGGGCATAATGTATCTGGGCCGATTGGTCGAAGAAGGCACAACCGAGACGATTTTCAACGACCCGCGCCATCCTTATACGCGCTGTCTTCTGAGTGCCAATCCAGAGCCCGACCCGGATGCGCGATTGGAACGGATCGCTCTTAAAGGTGAACCCCCCAGCCTGCTCAAGCGCCCTTCCGGGTGCGAATTCCGCGAGCGCTGTCCTTTTGCCAAGGATATCTGCACCCAGACACCAGAATGGGAAGTGGGCGAAGGCCACGGCCTGCGTTGTCTGGCCCCGCTGTCGTAGTAGGAAATCCAATGCCAAGCACACTCTATTATAACGGCACTGTCCTGACGATGGACGCGCAGAACTCTTCACCAGAGGCTGTTCTGACCGAAGGAAGCAGAATTCAGGCAGTGGGGGCCGAGGCTGACCTGCGCGCGCGCATGCCTTCTGATGTTCAAGAGCATAACCTGCAAGGGCGCACTCTGATGCCTGCGTTTATCGACCCACACGGGCACTTCCCGGATCCGGGGTTTATCCGACTGTTCCGTGTTGACCTGTCCCCGCCCCCATTGGGGGATTGCACACAAATGGCTCAAGCGCTGGACAGACTTCGAGAGAAAGCCGACGCAACGCCCGAGGGTGAATGGGTCATGGGGGTGTCGTTCGACAACACGTCCATTCTAGAAGGCCGAATGCCCACACGGGCCGAGTTGGACGACGTATCATTACGCCATCCCATCTGGGTTATCCATGCGTCGGGTCACAACGGGGCGGCAAATTCTGTTGCACTCGAGAGGCGCGGGATAAACCGTCAAACACCTGACCCGGAAGGTGGCCGCTTTGGTCGTGATCCTGATACCGGCGCCCTAACAGGTTTGATCGAAGGGCTATCGGCCATGGGTGAGATGGGCGACACGGATTTCCTTATTAACCGGGAAAGATTCTGGCAGGGCTTTGATGCTTGTCGTGACGAATACCTGGCCCACGGCGTGACCTATGCGCAGAATGCTTGGACGTCGCAGGCCATGCTGGATCACTTTGCCAGTTTGCCCGCAGATCAGGACCCGGGAATAGACATTGAGCTTTTACCCATCGCAAGCCTGGAGCCCGAACTAAGCACGCATTGGATCGGCGCGTATTGGCCCGGCAATCCACATTTCACTCTTGGTCCGCGCAAGCTGTTCACGGATGGGGCGTTTCAGTTGCAGACCGCCTATCTGTCGGCCCCCTATTATCGACCGATAGATTCGGATCATCCATGCGGAATGGTTTACACCTCGCAAAAACAGCTGGATGCTGACGTTCGCAAGCTTCATGAAAAAGGTCTGCAAATTCATTGCCACTGCAATGGCGATGCCGGCGCCGAGATGTTCATTGATGCGGTTGATAAAGCCCTGCAGGCGCACCCCCGCGCAGATCATCGCCATACCATTATCCATGGTCAAGCCCTGCGAGATGATCAGCTAAGGCGTATGGCCCTGCTTGACCTGACCGTCAGCTTCTTTCCCGCTCATGTGTATTTTTGGGGGGATCGCCACTTTGACACCTTCCTGGGGCCCGAGCGGTCTGAACGGATTTCCCCTGCGGCGTCAGCGGAAAAGTTCGGCGTGCGATACACGATCCACAATGACGCCTCGGTCACGCCAACACGGCCGATCCACTTGGCCCATTGCGCGGTAAATCGCAAAACCGCTTCGGGCCGTGTGCTTGGCGAGGATCAAAAGATCAGCGCTCTGTCGGCCTTACGCGCACAAACTATCGACGCGGCTTGGCAAGTCTTTAAAGAGGATCAGCGCGGGTCTATCGAGCCGGGTAAGGTCGCTGATTTCGCCATTCTTTCGCGCAACCCTCTGCACGCCCCGGATCACCTGACAGACACACAGGTGCTGGAAACAATTCGCAACGGTCAAATTGTATTTTCAACACTGCCCACCGAGCAAGAAGTCGAGCATATATAATGACGGCCAAGCGTATCGCGATCGCTGGGTTTCAGCATGAAACCAATTGCTATGGTGTGACAAAGGCTGGTCTGGCCGAGTTTGAGATGGCGGATTCCTGGCCTAGTATGCTGCACGGTGTGCAGGTTATCTCGGAAACGGCTGGCATGAACCTACCCGCCGCAGGTTTTGCAGAAGCTGCTGCAGCAGCAGGGTTTGAAGTTGTGCCGATACTGTGGTGTTCGGCAGAGCCGTCCGCTCATGTAACCGATCACGCATTCGAAACGATTTGCGGGATGTTATTGGATGGAATCCGCGCTGCGGGTCAGATTGACGGCGTGTATTTTGATCTGCACGGCGCGATGGTCACCGAAAGCTTGGCTGACGGTGAAGGAGAGGTTTTGCGTCGCGTCCGCAATCTCGTAGGCCCCGAAATTCCAGTGGTTGCAAGTTTGGACCTGCATGCCAACATCTCTGCTCAGATGGTTGAACACGCAGATTACCTGTCGATCTTTCGCACCTACCCTCATTTGGATATGGCAGAAACAGGGGCAAGGTGTGTTCCTGTACTGCAGCGATTGCTGGCAGGTGAACCACTGTGCAAAGCGTTTCAAGCGGTGCCGTATCTCATTCCGCTGCATGCACAATATACCGGTTCTGCGCCATTCGACGAAATCTATCAATTGCCAGCAAGATTCGAGCAGCAGGATGTACTGGCAGAAATCGCGCTTGGTTTTACGGCGGCGGATTTTCCCGACACCGGCCCATCCTGCATTGCCTACGCAGCCACGGCGAAGGAAGCGGCCGCTGCCGTTGAAGAGATCGTCGACTTGTTTTTGACCCAGGAAGCACACCTTGATTGCTCCATGCTTTCTCTGGAAGAGGCTGTTTTGACAGGCCGCCAAAGACGGGAAAAGCCGGTTGTTTTGGCTGATGTTCAGGACAACGCCGGTGCAGGAGGGACGTCTGACACCACTGGGTTACTGGCAGCCCTGATTGAGGGTGAAGCCACAAGCGTTTTGATGGGCCTATTCAATGATCCGGTAAGCGCAGAACAAGCCCATGCGGCGGGTGAAGGTGCATTGGCCAAACTGGCAATTGGTGCGAAATCCAACTTGGCGGGTGACGTTCCGGTCACGGCAGAATTTGAAGTTCTGGCATTGGGTGACGGCACATGTCGCTATAGCGGTGAAATGTATGGTGGTGGCGTTGCCACGCTCGGCAAGACGGCGGCCCTTCGGTTGGTTGGGCACAAGGCCGAGATTGATCTTGTCGTCACAAGCATACGCAACCAATGTCTGGATCGCGCACATTTCACGCATATCGGATTAAACCCAACGAGTTATTCCGTGATTTGCGTGAAGAGTACAGCCCATTTCCGGGCAGATTTCGAACCTATTGCAGAAGAGGTTTTTGCGGTTTCTTCACCAGGTACCTTTCTCTGCGACCTGGAAAAAATCCCCTACACCCGTATCACCAGAAGGCTGCCCAACACTGTTGGGTCTGCGGCAGAGGGCGCACCAATCAATGTCCGCTATTCGGGTGTGGGCCCGGCATAGCTTCGCGCTTTGGACATCTTTCCAATTCCAGGGTTGAACGAATTGGTCGGATCGCAGCATTTGTAATGTGCCGCCAGATCGGGTTTTGCGGCATATAAGTGGCCCACATTGTGTTCGGCCGGATATTCCGCGCCCCGTTCGTCAAACAATTTGAGCATCGCCGCCTTCAATGCTTTAGGCTCCGCACCTTTTCGAACCACATAGTCCTGATGCATCACGTGGCACATGAAATGTCCATAATAGAGCTTGTGGACAAGCTGATCATTGATCTCGGGTGGTAGGTTTTCCAGCCAATCCTGATCATTGCGACGCAGGGCGACGTCCAAGGCGATAATGTCCTCGACCTCATCTGCGTGGATGGCCATGTAGCGCACGGCCGCCCCCGCAGCGGCGAAACGGTGAAGCCCCGCAATCTTGGCCTCACGCGCTGTGCATTCAAAGAAATCGGCGTCACGATCTTCCAGAAATCCGGGCAACCAATTGGCCGCTTCATCTATCCCGGCATCCTTCATTTTAAGGATCAGGTGATGTTCAAATCGGTCGCGGAAACCCAGCATTCTTTTGGGCAGAACTCGTGGCCACAGCGCCACTGCCATTTGCATGAAGCGGTCGGTAAAATTGCGCAGGAACGGAACCCGTCGCAACCGCGCATCCACAGCCCCTTTCATGGCAAAAAACATCGGCAGGCGGTCAGTGCCTAGCTTATCGATCATCACGACCGTGTCCTTGCCATAGCGCGCAGTAATATCGAACACGTCGCGGTGCATGTATTCTGCGGACACTGGCAAGACTTTAAACTCGGACAGAATGTGGCGGCGTAGGGCGGCCAGATCACCGGGATCGTTGGCACCGATGTAAAACACCTTCTCAGCATCGTTCTTGGGAAAGGTATCAAGGCGCACGGCGAATACGGCCAACTTTCCAGCAGACCCGGCGGATTCGAACAGTTTTCCCTTGTCGGCGTTGAACCGCGCAGGCGTTTGAGCATCCACATCGCGCACGATCAGCGCATAGTCACTGGCCGAGGCGCGTTTATTAGAGGATTCTAGTGTCCGGTTGAAGGTTCCGGCGTCCAGATTGGTCAGAATTTCTTCGGGCGTCTCGCCCAGATCAATACCCAGATGATTGACCAACTCTAGATCACCCTGTTCGGTGATCCGGGCATAGACCGAAAGTTCGGTGTAAACTGGGCCGCGTTCGACCAAGGAACCTCCCGAGTTGTTGCAGACCCCACCAACAATCGACGCCCCGATACAGGACGACCCAATTACCGAATGCGGCTCGCGTCCCAGCGGAGCCAACAGTTTTTCCAGTGCGAAAAGTGTGGCACCCGGAAAGCTGACAATCTGCGCGCCGTCATTCAACGGAACCAGGGTGTCCATCCGGCGAGTGTTTATCAGGACCACATCTCGGTCATAGTGGCCGGACGGGGTCGAGCCCTCGGTCAGGCCGGTGTTGGCCGCTTGCATGATGACGATTTTATCCGCCGCGACGCAGGCTTGCAGCACCCTCCACTGTTCCAACAGCGTACCCGGTCGGATGACACACAATGCCTCGCCCTCACCCGAGCGAAAGCCGCGGCAAAACCGTTCCGTCGCGCGTTTGTCGGTCAGGACATGGCGAGAGCCGACGATGGCGCGGAACGTCCCGATCAGGTCCTCATTGGTCATGCTGCGTCCCTTTGCACATTCAAAGTGGGCGCAGTGTCCTTGAACCGGACATTATTGCGGTTCAACTGGTCGATACGTGTCACACCCATCAGTTTCATATCGCGTTCAATCTCGGCCCGCATCAATCCCAACGCGCGTTCGACACCTGCCTGCCCCGCAGCGGCAAGCGGATACAAATAGTGACGCCCTACCCCAACGGCCTTTGCCCCCAGCGACAGCGCCTTCAACACATGGGTTCCGCGCTGGATACCGCTGTCCATCATCACGTCCAGCTTGTCACCGACCGCATCGACGATCTCGGCCAGTTGGTCGAACGGCGTGCGCGAGCCGTCCAACTGACGACCGCCATGGTTTGACAGGATAATCCCGGTGCATCCGATCTCAGCCGCGCGACGCGCGTCTTCAACGGTCATGATCCCTTTCAGGCAGAATTGACCGTCCCAATCCCGCACCATCTGAGCGACGTCATTCCAGGTCATCGACGGATCCAGCATGTCGGTGAAATACCCGCCGATCGAACTGGCACCTCCACCCATGTCTACATGTTCCTCTAACTGCGGCAGGCGGAATTTCTCGTGGGTCACATAGTTGATCCCCCACATCGGCTTGATTGCGAACTGGATCATACCCCCCAACGTCAGCCGGAACGGGATCGAAAAGCCGGTGCGCAGGTCACGCTCGCGATTGCCGCCGGTGATGCTGTCGACGGTCAGCATCATGACTTCGACACCGGCCTCTTTGGCGCGCTGCATCATGGCGGCGTTCAGGCCGCGGTCCTTGTGGAAATAGAATTGATAGACTTGCGGGTTCTTGTGCTTTTGCCGCAGCTCTTCAAGCGATACGGTGCCCAGTGACGATACGCCAAACATGGTGCCGTATTTCTCGGCCGCTGCGGCCACCGCGCGTTCGCCCTGATGGTGGAACAGGCGCTGCAGTGCCGTGGGCGAACAATAGACGGGCATGTCCAGCTTTTGACCCATCACTGTGACGGACATATCAACATCCGATACCCCGCGTAGAACCGAGGGCAGCAGATCGCAGCGGTCAAACGCGTTTGTATTCTCGCGATACGTCACCTCGTCATCCGCACCGCCATCGATATAGTTGAAGATGGGCCCCGGCAGCCGCTTTTTGGCCAGCCGCCGAAAGTCATGAAAGTTGTGGCATTGGCTCAGACGCATCACGCGAACTCCTTAATAGGCGACCGAAGGCAACCAGGTGGCAAGGGTCGGCCATAAGAAGACCAGGGCCAGGCCGGTAAGCTGCAGCAGCACAAAGGGAATGATCCCCTTGTAGATGTGCATCAGCTTGATCTCGGGCGGGCAAACGCCTTTTAGATAGAACAGCGCGAAACCCACGGGCGGTGTCAGGAAGCTGGTTTGCAGCGTCACCGCGACCAGGATCACGAACCACACCAGCGCGGGTTCGTCCAAAACGCCAAAGCCCGGGATGTCGATGCCAAGGCCGTTCACGATGGGGCGCATCAGGGGCAGCACGATCAGCGTGATTTCGATCCAGTCCAACACAAACCCCAGCAGGAAGACGATGAACAGGATAAAGAGGATGGTACCGTTTGCATTGAATCCGGTGGATTGCACCACATGTTCAATCAACTCGTCGCCGCCCAGTTCCCGCAGGACATACGAAAACACGGTTGCACCAAGGAAGATGGCAAAGATGTAGGCGGTGGTATTGAAGGTCGACACCAGCACGTTCCACAACTTGTGGAAGGTAAGCTTGCGATAGCCCAGGGCCAACAGCGTCGCGCCCAGTGCGCCGATGCCAGAGGCTTCGGTCGGAGTGGTCAAACCAGCAAAGATCGAACCCAGAACCGCAAGGATCAGCATTAGCGTCGGGATGACGGCGATCATTACGTCTTTGACCGCAGCCCAGTCGGGGGCCTTCGCGCCTTCAGGCACGGGGGCCGCGTCACGTTTCACCAGTGCTAGTATGAAGATGTATGTCAGGTAAAGGCCACCAATGATCACACCCGGGAAGACCGCGGCCATGAACAGGTCACCCACCGACAGCGCCATCTGGTCGGCCATGATCACCAGCATGATTGAGGGCGGGATCAGAATACCCAGCGTACCGGATGCCGAGACCACGCCCGCCGCAAGCGTCGGCTGGTATTTCTGTTGCATCATCGACGGCAGGGACAGCACGCCCAGCAACACCACAGATGCACCGATGATACCGGTCGAGGCCGCCAGAATGATACCGATCAGGGTAACGGTGATGGCCAATCCTCCACGCACTGTACCAAACAGGCGCTGCATCGAGGACATCAGACGTTCCGCAACACCGGATTCGTCCAGCATCAGACCCATGAAAATAAACATCGGCAGGGCCACCAGAACCGCATTGGACATCGTCGCATAGACCCGGTTCACAACCGCACCAAGCGTCAGATAGTCGAGCCCTGTAAAGGTGCTCTCCAACCCGGTCCACAGCATCAGATCGTTGTCGAACAGATAGGCCAGACCACAATAGGCAACGCCGACACCCGCCAGAACCCAGGCTACCGGGTACCCGGTAAACAACAGCGCGATGAAGGTCAGGAACATGGCGATGACAAGCTTTTCCTCGGTAGTTTCCACGAGGAAGGTCAAGCCGACGCAAACAGCGGCAAACACGGCCAGAACCAGCAGGATACGACGCAAAGATGCACCTTCGCGCTCTGAGGCCGGTCCATACAAAAGCGCGTGCCCATCGTGGATCAGTCGCGCAAGCGCCGCCAGTGCTAGAAGAACAAAGCTGATCGGGATTACTGCCTTGAAAGCCCAGCGGGCAGGCAGGCCGGTTGGGCTGTCCGAGCGTTCATTGACCCGGAAGCTTTCGTAGAAATAGTCGTACCCCTGATCGATCATCAGATAGATGAACGGGGTCAACAGGGTAAGAATACCGATCACCTCGATGACTCGCTGCGCCCGGCGTGACAGCTGCATGTGCAGAACATCGACGCGCACGTGACTGTCGGTGATCAAAGCATAAGAGATGCCGATCATCGTCACGATGCCGTAGAAATGCCACTGGATCTCGTCCAACTTGGGGTAGTTCTGGCTGAGCAAATAGCGCAGAGCGACCTGGGTGAAAATTGCCCCCATCAGCAGGACATTTGCCCACATGACCACATGGCCGACAGCCTTGACGCTTGCGTCTATCGCGACCGCAATCTTCTGACGGTCGGTTTCGGGGTGTTCCAGGATGCCTTCGTAGGCTTCGACCGGATCGGTAAGGTTGTTCTGTGTGGTCATGGTCATACCTCGCTCAGCAGCCCGACGCGCGGGCAGTGAAAGGATAGAAATTCCGAAGATCAGGAAATAAGAACCGGAGCGACGGATACCGCCGCCCCGGTTGCGTCAGCAAGAGAGACTACTGACGAGGGAGGAACGCGTTCGTTTTCCAGAGGTCATAGCCGTCGCGGAACTCGTTCATGTCGGCCAGTACCTGTGCGAAGAAGGCGTCGTTAGCAGCTTCTTCTGCTGCAACCTCATCCCAAGTTGTGCGGAAGGTATCCAGCATCTCAGGCGACCACTGTTTGATGGTGACACCGTTGTTTTCAATATTGTCGATCAGCGCAGCGTGCTGAATGGCTTCGCCTTCGGCAAAGCTGTCCGCCATCGAAGCTTTACAGGCGCTTTCAATGATCGCTTTGTGCTGGTCGCTGGTTTCGTTCCAGACGTCCTTGTTGATCAGCAGTTCGAACACAGTTGCCTGCTGATGCCAGCCGGGGAAGTAGTTGTATTTCACCAGCTTGTGGAACCCCAGACGCGCGTCGATGGCAGGCATCGAAAATTCGGTCGCGTCGATCGCGCCTTTTTCCAGCGCAGGGAAGATCTCACCACCTGGCAGCAGCGAGGTCGCCACGCCCAGTTTCTGCATCACTTTTCCACCCAGACCAAAGAAACGCATCTTCAGGCCGTTCAGGTCTTCGGGTGAATTGATCTCGGATGCGAACCAGCCCGAAGTTTCAGGCGCAATGATCGCGCAGGGCAGGACTTTGACGTTGAAGCCCGCCTGATCATACATCTCTTGGTAAAGAGTCAGGCCGTTGCCGTAATACAGCCAAGCCATGTATTCGCCCGCCTCGGGGCCAAAAGGAACGGCCGAGAACAGCGGCGCGGCAGGAATTTTGCCTGCCCAATATCCGGCCGTAGTGTAGCCAGAATTGATCTTGCCGGTAGATACAGCGTCCAGAATTTCAAACGGCGGAACCAGTTTGCCCGGCTCGTAGACTTTCATCTTCAACGTACCGCCCGACATCAACTCAAGCTGTTCGGCAACGCGCGGGATCGGTGAACCCAGGCCCGGCAGCTCGGTCGAAAAGGCAATCGGGGTTTTCAGCAACAGTTTGTCTGCGGCAACTGCAGGTGCGGCCAGCAGGCTGGCAGCTACGGCGAGGCTCGTCAGGGTCTTCTTCATGAATTCTCCTCCAGGGTAGGTCGGAACATTGTCCCGATCAGCGGCGCAGGTCCCTCCCACACCATTCCGGTGGTAAACTAACTTTACCAATAAAAACCAGTCAACAACTTTATTTACCAATGGAATTCAGCCGACGTAACAACGCAGTCACCTCAGCTACATACGTCACTCGCAAAGAAGAAAAGAAAATCGATCAAATTACGTTCAAAAACAGTCACCTGTTATACGGCGATCTTCCGGATCTCACTGCTTGAATCTAAACAGATTATGGTTATATTTATTTACCAGTGATCTTTACTTAAGACATCGAACAGAGGCACAGCACCATGAGCCCCACAGCGATATTTGAACCGGTTGGACACGAATCACTGGCCGAGGCTGTTGTGTCTCAGATCGAAGATTTGATCGCCTCGGGCATCCTGAAACAGGGTCGCAAACTGCCTTCGGAACGAGACCTCGCGGAGATGCTGCGCGTTTCGCGCCCGAAACTGCGCGAGGCTCTGTCTGTTCTGGAAGAGCGCGGCTTGGTCACGACGCAACATGGTGAAGGAACCTTTGTCGCGGCTCTGACAGGTCAGGCCATGATGCCGGCACTACTCGCACTTTATGAGAGACATGAGCCCGCCTTTTTCGATTATCTGGAATATCGGCGCGAACAGGAAGGCTTTGCCGCCCGCCTTGCAGCGCGCCGCGCGACAAAAGCAGATCAAGAGAGGATTGCCGAGATTTTGGTCGAAAATGAACGCGCCTGGCGTGAAAACGACACCAAAGCTTCTCAAGAGGCAGATTTTGCGCTGCACTCTGCAATCGTCGACGCCAGCCAGAACGCAACACTGATCCATATCATGGCTTCAATCTACAAACTTACGCGCAAGGGTGTATTCTACAATCGCGACTTTCTTAAGACGATCGATGGCACCGGCAAGAAGCTGCTGGATCAACATATGGAGCTTGGCCGGGCCGTAATCGACGGCGACGAGGAACGTGCAGAAAAGGCCGCAACCGACCACATCGATTTCGTCGAGGAGTCCTTTAGGTTGGGGATCGAACGCAGCCGCAGGGAAGCAATGGCTGAAAAACGCCGTCTGCTGTCGGATCAAAAACCCTCGTAGCGCTTTCAGATCATGAGGATGGGCCACACATCTTTGCCTAAGGAAAATGCGATCTGTTGCCCAAGGCAGCGCAGCCGAATATTCCGCTGCTGGTTGTTGGTGGGTCACAACAATCGATCCCGTGGATTGCCGAACATCTGGCTCGGGCCAGAGCAAAACTGCGCGATAACAAAGTCTAGTGGATCAGCGAATTTGTCGACCGTTGTCTAAAGATAGCCCTGCGCGCTTTTCAACTTGGGGCTAGTCGCATCTAGCCAACGGCGACATTCGCACTGTTCAAGTAGAAGCCAAGTATTTTCATAGCTGTTCCCATATTTCGCAATTAATGGATGTCGATCAGGGTTTTGCAAATTTTTACAATCGCAAAAATCATCTGTGACATGTCTGATCCTTCCTGACGGATGATCGATTGCGGCAACCACCATCTGTCGCTGCAAGCCCTGAATGTAAAACTGCGCGGTTCCAAAATCTTTGAGGCGGACAGGGAAACCACGTGGCATATTGCACCTATCGGATTTACGCATTGGACCGAGTGGATATGGACCAGATCAAAGCAAACCTGATCGGCGCAGGCCGGGTCGGCCAGACCTTCCTGAGCCTGTTGAACTCATTACCATATTGCCAAATTCAAGACGTCCTGAGCGCGCGTTTCGCTTCCGCTCAGGAAGCCGTTGAGAGGGCAAACGCCGGTCATGCCGTGCAAAGCATTTCCGATTTACGCCCCGCCGACCTTTGGGTCATCGCTGTCCCTGATACTCAGATAGCAGCGGTTGCCTCTGATCTGGCAACAACGCTTTCCCCGACAGATGGCACACAAAAACCACCCATCGCCTTTCACTGCAGCGGGTATTTTGCGGCCGATGAAATGGCTCGGCTGCGCGGACTGAACTGGCGTCTGGCAAGTGTCCATCCGGTTCTGTCCTTTGCAGATCCTGACAAGGCAATGGATCAGTTCAAGGGTGCGCTATGTGGGCTGGAAGGAGACACCGACGCCCTTGAATTCCTTCGGCCCTTGTTGGGCAATCTTGGCGCTGAATGTTTTTCGATCCGTTCCGACGCCAAAATTCTTTATCACGCCGGGGCTGTGATTTCGAACAATTTTGCCGTAGTATTACAAGCAATTGCGCAAGAAGCATGGACGGTGGCCGGCGTTTCGGAAGATGTTATCGCGCAACTGAACGCCAAACTGATGGAAAGCACTGCTCAGAACGTCATTGCCCTGGGCCCCCGACGCGCGTTGACCGGTCCAGCAGCCAGAGGAGACGATGAAGTTGTCACCTCGCAGGGCGAAGATGTTGCGGACTGGCACCCTGATGCTGGGGAGGTTTACCGAATCTTGAGCGACATGGCCCGGTCACTCAAAACGAGTGGCGTAACCAAATCTGATCGTTGAGTTTCGATAGTCAGTTTTCGAGAGATCGCATTGCCCCAGCAAGAACCAAAAGAAGATGGTGGAGCAGCGCGTGATCTAAAGGCCTGTTTCAATTTCAGTGGTTCCTCGTCGACCTGGTCAAAATTCAGTGGTGTTTTCTAACTCAGCTATGTCGGAGTGTTCTGATCGGGGAACCGTTCTCTCGGGGCAGCTTTGCTGTTGACGTTCAGTACCTCTGTCGGGCCGACATTGAAAACTTCGCGGAATGTAGCGGAAAAGGCGCTGGTACTGCCGTACCCACAATCCTGTGCCACAACACCGACGGGCGTGTTTTTGGCAAGCGCCTCCAAAACACTCCTCTGGGCCGGAACCTTCCAACATTCCTGGCAGGCTATTGACCCTCAAACTGTTTCAGGCGCTGCGTCAATAAAGTCCGACCCTAGGAACATCAGTTTTCAGACCGCGAGTTAACACAGGCTTTCGGTCCAAGAGCTTCTGCAAGCTCGCGCCAGGTTGCTGATTCCTGACGATCAAAGACGTTTGCGGGTGGGATATTTCCAAACTTCTCTTCAATGCTCAGCATAAGTATCAGGCTAAGGATGGAATCGAGAAACGGGTGTGTGTTGTCGGGATCAAAACCTGCGCGCGGGACCAACCCCTCGTGATCTGCGAAGTTTCGCAACACCTCAAGCATTGGGGACAGAGGTGACTCAGACACAGTAGCAGCCTTCGGTTGCCGCGTTGGCAAACCAGATGTGTCTGTCCCCCCGTTTTCCAATATTGATCGAAACTTTTTACGATCCAATTTCCCACTGGGAAGACGCGGCAGTTCCTCTGTGTGTACAAATCTCAATGGCGCGGCGGCGGGAAAGAAATTTTCGGTAATGGCCTGCCGCAATTCCTTTTCCAGAATGTCGACATCCTTGCGTTTGGTTTCAATGGCAATGGCAACCGCATCTGCCTCGCGAATTTGCGCGACGGTGACAAAGGCCCGCTCGATCCCTGCTACGTTTTCTGCGATTTCGGTAACGGCATTCAGCGACAGTCTACGCCCCCGGATGTTAACCACATCGTCCACTCTTCCCAATACATCTAAACTCCCGTCAGGCAGAATGGTCACCCAATCATCAAGAAGAATGGGATCCTTGAGTGGATCAAAAACCGGCTTACCTGCCTGCAAATTCTTGAAATTGCCCAGGGTCCGGTCGTAGCCAACGGCCTTGACCCGGCCAATTTCGCCGGGTTGCAAGTCGTGACCGTCTGCATTGACTGCTTTTGCACCAGCCAAGAACATTCCACCCGGAGATCCCTGATACTTGGCAAAACCTTCGGCGGGAAGCTTTCCATGTGAAACTTCAATAAACTCCGAAGCGCCGTAGGTCGCGTTTAGTTCAGCTTTGGGAAAACGCTTTACTATATCCCCGATGAGACGCGCGCGACTCGGTTCCCCCCAGGGGTAAAAGATGAACAATCCGGGCAAAAACTCGGGTGAGAAGTCGGGGTTTTGCAACATACCGTGCAATACGCTGCACGGTGCGGACAAAGCTGTGGTGGACGTTGCGATCATAAGATCACAAAGCTGCTTTAGATCGGAAAACCCGGTGATTGGAGGCAGAACAATCGTGTGCCCCCCCACAAAAGCAGGCAGTGTTTCCAGCGCAGTTGCCGTGTCCCAACGCACAACTGTCAGCAAAGTTTGCGGCTGATCATAATCGAACACCCGCATCCGCGAGGCCATGCCCGCTGCCAGGACAACACCTTTGGGCTCGCCCGAGCTGCCAGACGTGTAAACAACATAGGCGGGACACCGAAGATCAAGGGGCGGCAAAGCCGAGGCTTCGGAAAAACTGTCTAAAAGAAAGTCCAGAGTAGCTGCGTCGCAATCGTCGCCGATGATCACAGCGTTCACATTCTCAAGCTCTGGGTTTGAAGCTATCAAACGACTCCAAAGTGAAAACGTGACAAGAACCAAATCAGGGTCAAACGCTTTCAGGCGACCCACAAGCTGTTCGTCTGAGTCCTCTGGTAGACCCACGCAAAGCAGACTTCCGATTGCCGTCGAGGCCAGTTGCGTCACAATTGCCGCAGGGCTGGCCGGTAGCAGGCACAAAACCCGGTGTTGGCACCCAAATTTACGCTCGGGGTCTGAGTGATTGGGGGCAGTATCCTGAAAATGCAACAACATGCTGGACATGCGCAAACACAGGCTTGCCAAAACCCCATAGGTGATAAACCCAGACACTGTTCGAATAGCGACATGGTCCGGGTCATGATTGGATAGCCAACACAACTTACTACGGCGCACCGTGTCGCTGCGCGTCCAGGTTTCCAGATCAACCAGTTCGCGCCTTGGCATTGCTCCTCCGTAAGCGGCGATCAAATGCCGCTGAACCGGCATTTTCTGTGCCAAAACAAAGCTTCGGCAAGTGCGCGCCAGTTGCTGGGTAAGCCACAACCGCTGAACCAGATTTGAACCCGAACGAGGCGGCAGTTTGAGCGGAACGAGGTCAATGACCGGCACGCCATCCTCGTCAATCCATGTCGCAGCAAAGCAGACATCCGCACCGCTGGAAATCGCAAGTTGCGCCGGAAATCCGGGCAGTTTGCCGGGGCGTAAAAGCCACGGTACCAACAACCGTTTGCCGGGGGCTCTTTCTCCGTCGAAGTATATTTGAAGCACTCCGCCCGCCCGCAAATGGTCCAGGTATCGGTTTGAGTAGGAATTGCGTTTCGTCACCCGCCGACCCGATAAAGTGATGTCGTAGCCTTCGCGACGCGCGGCGGTCAGAAAGTCCGAGGGTTCAGCAGGGTCGCCAACTTCGGGTGCAACCTCGACAAGTGTTTGTACCGGCTTCCCCATTCCCGCCAATGCGACTTGCAAACGTCTTGAAGCGAAAGTCAGGTTCTGAGAGTGAGGCGAGTACACTACGATCCCGTTGGCGTTTTCAGCATTTTTTTCCAGCCAGGATTTTGCCCGATCGGTAAGCGAAGAGCCGACACCGTATGCTACCCCTTTCGACGAGGTTGCATAGTCCTGATCTGCTGGAAATGCGGTGGGCATTGATTCTGGACCAACCACGCGCACACCCTGAGTTTTCGCCACCTCAATCAATGGATCATTTCCAAACGACACCCAACCCCTCGCAAGTCGTAACAGTTTGCCGAACAACCGCTTCTTGGCCGCGTTCTTTCTTGGCGGAGATATTCGACCCGACATCGCGCGAGTAAGCGATGCTTCGACATGATAGGTTTTACCGTCTGAGATTGCCTCATCTAGCGCGTTAACCAGATGCTTTTCATCGACCCAATGCCAGTGTGAAAAAATCACGAAACGCGCCATTGGTGGAAGGGGCGATGCATAAAAAATCAGCGTGGATTTGTAGCTGGCATCCAAACCATCGTTCAGAAAAACAACCAATGACAGGGCGCGCAGGGGATCATTAGAAATGTCGCAAAGCAACGCATCGATATCTGAAGTGTTCCCTTCTTCGTTGGCCAAAAGGGCATTCACAATTTCCTGGTTGGCTGTTCGCCACTCCGTTTCAAAAGGTTGTTCAGAGCCGGGTTCTCCAACCGAAGCTTCGCCAGGACGGCCCGCCAGCCTGTGACCGCATTCCGAAAATGGATCCCCAGTCTCGTGCCTGATTAAGCGTGTCCGAAGCGGTTCATATTTCTCACGCAGTTCGGTTTTACTTTGCGTCAACAATTTGCGCGCGCTGTCGAAGGCGCGCAAGCCAATAAGGCTTTGAACTCTCTGCACAATACGATCGGAATTATCATCCGGCGTGCCGACAATCGCCTTGTTCACCACATTTGGGTATTGGTCGTTCAACGAGCCCGCTGCATCGTCAATTGCCTGTGACAATTTCCAACGGGGGACTTTTGCAAGACCCACATCCCGCATTGATTTCAGAACAAGTCGGCCCAACCTTCTGCGCGGTGTTGCGCCAAACAAAAATAGCAACCAACCTACTGCGCAAATCTGGTTTTGTCGTACCTGGTAACCGAAATCTGGGCTGGAAAGGTTTGAATTTGGGTATTCAGGCGAAGTCTCTGCTTGCCGATCCAAACCCACGGCGATTGCGCACAGGATTTTTTCTAACGTACTCGCGCTGCCATCATTCGGCGTCATCTGACTTTTCCTGCCCCAAATTAGCTGTTTGGACGCGATCCCTTTTCAAACCCTTGGTTTCCGCTTTGAAGCTAAGTCTTATTGCGTCGTCAGCCGGGGTCAAATGTGAAAAAAGCACAGACTGCGACCTACGACACCGGCTGGGGCCTTCTGCAAAGTGCATTGGGGCAAGGTAAGCTTTTCCCAGCCCCAACATTTTGCACGTATCAGTCGTTTTGTGCTTCTTAGACGAATAGGTTAGCGTCAAAAGGCGACCTACACGCCAGATTTAACCCGCGTCCACATGCGCGTCACGAAACGCTGCATCTCTGCGTCCCAAGGCATCTTCATATAGAGGTTCTTCATCCCTTCTTCAGACGGATAGAGGCCCGGATCATTTAATATCGCTTCGTTCAGAAACTCTTGCGACGCAAGGTTTCCGTTTGCATACCAAACATAGTTTGAAATTGCGGCCGCGTTTTCTGGCTCCATCAGGAAGTTGATGAACTTATGGGCCAGTTCCGGATGAGGGGCATCCGCAGGGATCGCGATCTGGTCGAACCACATGCCCGAACCTTCTCGGAAAGCGCTATACTCAATTACAATCCCGTTTCCGGATTCGGCGGCCCGGCTTCGGGCTTGCAGGCCATCACCTGACCAGGCCATTGAAACGCACACTTCACCGGTCGCAAGGTCCGAGATATAGCCTGTCGAATTGAATTTCCTGACATAAGGACGAACCGCGTTAAGAACCGGTTCAGCTTTGGCGATAACATCGAGATCGCGCGTATTCGGATCCTCTCCGATATAGGTCAGGGCAGCGGGGATAAGCTCGGAAGGAGCATCCAGAAAATTCACGCCACAATCGGACAGCTTGGACACGTAATCCGGGTTAAACAGCAGCTCCATCGAATCCAGTGGGATATCGTCACCAAGCGCCTCGCGAACTTTTTCGACATTCACAGCAATGCCCGTTGAACCCCACATATAGTTTACTGAGTAGCTATTTTCCGGATCGAAGGTCGCGGTTCGTTGTTCGATAGCATCCCACAGGTTAACCGAGTTGGGCAGTTGGGCTTTGTCCAGCGGTTGGAAGACACCGGCTTCTATCTGACGTTGCAAAAACGTGCCCGAGGGAAACACAACGTCATAACCAGACTTGCCTGCAAGCATTTTGGTTTCAAGCAAGTCATTGGAATCGAAGTTATCGTAGACGACTTCGACCCCCGTTTCGGTGGTGAATTTTTGCAGCAGAGCCTCGTCGATATAGTCAGCCCAATTGTAAACATAGACCTTTTCCTCGGCGTACAGCGCGGTTGTGATAAGCAAGGTCATCGACGCAGCCGTCAATATTGATTTCATTGTGTACTCCTAGGGCTTTGCAACATGTTCCCCGTGGGCTGTGAGAAACGCGGTCCACCCGTCTTATGGTCATGAGGCAGATCCAACAAGCCTGAAGTTAAAGCTGAGCCTTACCAAAGGACATATCACCACCCCAGTTGGTGCACCCCTTAAACAACAGGAATGTTGCACCCATAGCGTCAAACGATGTGGTGAGAATGAAGAGAAACTTGCCGCGATACTTGATCAGGTATTACTTGCCTCTGACTTCGGAGATGGTTGTCTCGCCGAGACGGTCGACTAGGCTTTGCTCGATCTCCTTCATGATACTCGAAACGCGACGGTGCAAAGCATGTTCCACTGAACATTTGGGGGCATGGTCTTCTCTGCCAGAGGCGATCAGACTTTCGTCCAACGCAAGATACACATCCGCCAGGGTTATGCTGTCTGGTTCGCGTGCCAGACTCCACCCTCCTGCGTGGCCTTTTTCCGAAGTTAACAGACCCGCGTCACGAAGCCGTCCCAAGACGCGGCGTACCACCACCGGGTTCGTCCCTGAATGCTCGGCGATATCGGCAGATGTACGCTTACGATTCGGATCTCCGGCCATGTGGCCGAGCGTGTGCAGGGCGAGGGATAGGCGGCTATTGCGCTTCATTTGTCGTTCTTCTCCAGGCAGATATCACAAGTAACAATAACTGTTGCATTCGTCTAGTAACTGCGTAAGTTACGTGACTCTCAAGGCACCATCGGAGCAACCCATGTCAGATACCCGACTTCCTGTCACCGTCCTTTCCGGCTTCTTAGGGGCGGGCAAGACCACCCTTTTGAACCGAGTCCTGAACAACCGCGAAGGGCGTCGGGTCGCGGTCATCGTCAACGATATGTCCGAGGTGAATATCGACGCCGATCTGGTACGGGCCGATACCGAACTCAGCCGGACGGATGAAACTCTGGTAGAAATGTCGAATGGCTGCATCTGTTGTACCCTTCGGGACGATCTTCTGGAGGAAGTCCGGCGCCTCGCTGCGGAAGGACGTTTTGACTACCTGCTTATTGAATCCACAGGTATTTCCGAACCATTGCCTGTGGCAGCAACTTTCGATTTCCGGGATGAAGCGGGCGACAGCTTGTCGGACGTGGCGCGGCTCGACACCATGGTAACGGTTGTCGATGCGGTGAACTTGCTGAACGATTTCTCGTCCCACGATTTCCTAAGAGACCGAGGCGAAACGATGGGAGAGGAAGACGAGCGAACTCTGGTCCACTTGCTTACGGATCAAATAGAATTCTCTGATGTAGTGATCCTGAACAAGGTTGAAGATGCGGGGTCAGAAAAAGTTGATGCGGCACGCAAGATCATCCGCAGTCTGAATGCAGATGCCGAGATCATCGAGACCAACCATTCGGAAGTTGCCGCAGAAAAGATCCTGGACACCGGCCTGTTTGACTTCGAGCAAGCCCATGAACACCCGATGTGGGCAAAGGAGCTGTATGGCTTTGCCGACCATGTGCCTGAGACTGAGGAATACGGGGTTGCGTCATACGTTTACCGGGCGCGACTTCCGTTCGTTCCCGAACGCATTTTAGACGTTCTCAACGGTGATCTGCCAGGGGTGATCCGGGCCAAAGGCCACTTTTGGATTTCGACACGCCCCAACTGGGTGGCTGAATTTTCACTCGCCGGCGCATTGTCCAGCGTCAAACCACTCGGCACCTGGTGGGCATCAGTTCCCGAAGAGCGACGCCCCGCACATGACAGCGCCCGCGCCTATATGCAGGCCCACTGGCAAGAGCCGTGGGGCGACCGCCGTCAAGAGATCGTTTTCATCGGTGCCGGGATCGTCTGGCAAAGTTTGAAGGCACGATTGGACAATTGCCTTATTCCAGCAGTTTCGGCGGCAGGGCCCGACAATTTGCCGGAACTGCCGGACCCCTTCCCGATTTGGCGCCGGGCAGAGGATGCAGCATGAACTTCGTTAGAAAGCCCGTGAAAGACAACGTCACCGGTGTGAGCTTCGCAGATGATCCGGCGGCACTCCGCACTTTTGCACAGCCAAACTGTGCCGCTTTGATTTGGCGCCGGCGAACCCCGCCGGATATGCAAAGCTGGCTTGACCAACTTGATCCCAAGGCTTTGCCAAGTGGGCGAGTCATTCTTCCACCAAGCGCCGTTAAGACGACCGTGGGGCAACTCTGCGATATCTCCGGTATGCCTAACGGGACTGAAAGAGCGTGGCTTCAGGATGATATCACTTCTCTGGCCGACATGTTCTGCGAGCTGATGAACGCCAACTTCCTGCGACTGCGGCTGGATGTTGTCACCACCAATGCTTGCCGTAAATTTCATACCGATGCTGTCACCGCCCGGTTGGTCTGCACCTATCGTGGCACTGGAACACAATACGGCACCTCGACTGATGGAAACGATCCCGCGCTTGTGTTTACCGTTCAGACCGGCGCTCCGATCCTGCTACGGGGAACACTCTGGCCCGAGCGACCATCGTCAGGTGTGGTGCATCGCTCGCCTCCGATCGAAGGTACCAGTGAATCCCGTCTCGTCTTGGTTTTGGACCCAGTGGAAAATCCGGAAACCTAAGCATGAGACGTAACCTCGGGCAATGCAGCTTGCGCCGCAAGCATCGATCAACCAATCCGATGGATGTGTTTGACGGCCTGCCAGCCCCGTTGCGACAGTGGTTGTCAGAAGCGGCATTGCCATGGTCCCCGGTATCCGCGCGCCGCATCTGGTCAAAATCGCGGGCCAAGGGGCTTTCATCAGAAGAAACGCTCGTGTCACTCAGCCGGGCCGAAGCCCGAACGCTCGCGCGCGACCGGCAATCGACTGTTTTCAAATTAAATTCTCAAACATGAAGGAAAAAATGCCACCTCTAACACAGTATGCTGTCGCGACCCATGCGGCACTGGGTGCCGCACTTACAGCGAAAACGCATGCGGCAGACTTCGAAACCCTGAGCGTTTGAGTTCCGATCGAAAAGTTGTTGTTTCAAATCGTGATTGACACGGCCCCCAGTCTAAGACAAGCAAGGGCCAGATGGTTCCCGATGGTACGCCCAAGGGATGAAAAGGGAATACGGTGCGGTTCGCCACTTTGGCGCCAAATCCGTGACTGCCCCCGCAACTGTAAGCGGTGAGCAACGCCAAAATCCACTGGTCATCGGGCCGGGAAGGATGGCCAAGCATCGACCCGCAAGTCAGGAGACCTGCCATCACATGTTCAACCAACCCGGGGCGGGGCGTCCTGGAAGGAGGCTTTGATGGCACGTCTGAAACGTGTGTACATGATCGGCACCTTCTGTCCGCGCTTGGCTTCAAGCGGAGCGGACTATGCCGGAAACACCTGACCATTTCCTTCTGATCTGCTCGACCTGTACCGGCGCATTGTCTGTTGATGTCATGCGCAATGCGTTGATCGGCAGGTTGCCAACCGGGTTCGCAGTGCGCACCGTTACCTGCATGGCGGGCTGCGCGCGACCAACGGCCGTCGGATTTCAGGCTGTCGGCAAAGCACACTACCTATTCGGCGATATTGAAACTGCCGAAGATGTCGACGCGCTGGCGGAATTCGCACATCAGTACCGCAACGTCGCAGACGGTTGGACCAACGCGACGGCCCGGCCGCAACCACTATTTACAAAAACCCTTTCTCGTTTGCCTCGAATTCAATTGGAGGAGCCATCATGACGACCTCATCTTTTCTGGTTGCGCGTGATCTCGAATTTTATGCGCTCAATGGTGACGTTCTTCTGCAAGGTGTCTCGTTTGAATTGGCCGAGGGCGCGATACTGGCAATTGCCGGTCCAAATGGGGCGGGAAAAACCACGCTTTTGAACCTTCTGTGCGGGGCGGCTGAGATTGTATTGGGCAATGTATTGGTCAAGGAACGCAGCCTGAAAAATATGCCCGCAATGGAACGCGCCCGCATGATCGCTGTTGTGGGCCAGCAAGAACAACCGGATGGCAGGCTGTTGTTGCGGGACTATGTTGCCATGGGCCAGATTCCGATCTGGGCCGACCGTTCGGCGGATGAACATGCCAGAGAACTTAACAGAATCCTTGAGCTGACCGACCTTGGCGCGCTGGCAGACAAGCGCATGGCGGTACTGTCCGGGGGCGAACGTCAACGCGCGCATATCGCCCGGGCACTGGCACAGAACCCATCGTTGTTGTTCCTGGATGAGCCGACCAACCATCTCGATCCGGATGCCAAGGGTCGGATGCTGTCTCTGGTCGCCGAACTCGGCATCACGGTTGTGATGATTGTCCATGATCTTGTCATGATCCCGGAATTCGCCACCCACGTGGCGCTGATGAAATCAACGCGGCTGACGGGATTTGGCCCTGTGGCCGAAGTGCTGACCCCCGAGCGGGTCCGCGATACTTTTGGCGTTGAATACCTGTGTTTTCACCACGATGGCCGCGTGATTCCAGCGCTGGATATCCGAAAATCCACAATCTCAACCTAAACCAAGGAACATTCCCCAATGAAACACATCTGGTCCGTGGCGCTGGTCACAGCCATGGCAGGCGGCGCGTCCGCCCACGAGGTCACCGTCGACAACTGCGGAGCGCCGCTGGTGTTCGAAGCCCAGCCCGAGCGTCTGGTTGTGCATGACATGAACATGACCGATATGGCCTTCGCGTTGGGCCTGCAGGACAAGATCGTCGGTCTGACCGGCATCACCGGCTGGTACAAAACCAGCCCGGAATTCGACACCCTGCGCGGCGATATCCCCGAACTGGCACCGAAATACCCAACGGTCGAAAACCTTGTTGCCGTGGAACCCGACCTGTTCTTTGCTGGCTGGTATTACGGCATGAAACCGGGCGGAGATGTGACCCCGGATACGCTGGAGCCCTTTGGTATCAAAACCATGATCTTGACCGAAAGCTGTGTGCATCTGGACAAGGCTCGCCCCAAAGCCAGCATGGATCTTCTGTTCAATGACGTCCTGCGCCTGGGTCAGGTCATGCACGTCGAAGACAAGGCCGAGGCGCTGGTCACGGGCTGGAAAGACGAACTCTCAGCGATCGAAGCGCAGACTGCCGACCTGGCGAAACCCCGCGTTTTCTTGCTGGACGGCCCGGCGGACGCACCCTTCACCGCAGGTAAGTTCGCCATCCCCGATGCTATGATTGCTGCCGCGGGTGGTGAAAACGTGACCCACGACATGGAAACAAGCTGGGGTCGAACCTCGTGGGAGGCGGTCGCCGCCGCAAACCCGGAATTCCTTGTGCTGCTTGATTATCAGACAGGCAATGGCGCTGCGGACACGTTCAAATTTCTACAGGAACATCCAGTGATGTCACAGACCGAAGCCGTGAAAAACGAGCGCTGGATCGGTCTGCGGTACGAGGAATTGACCCCCGGACCGGCAAATATCAAAGCGATTTCGAAAATGGCCCAGGCCATGCATCCAGGCCTCAACTGATATGGGCCGACTGGGCCTGACACTTGTGCTGGGGGCGGCCGTATTGGCCGCCCTCTTACTGATGTCCACCATCTATGGCACCACATCCATCCCTGTCGCGGACACGGTCACGGCGATCTTGCTGGGAACGGGCCTGAGCGAAGGAGAGATGTCACCGCTGCACCGGATCGTCTTTGATCTGCGCCTGCCGCGCGCCTTGTTCGCGGCCGTGATCGGGGCTGGTCTGGGCATTGTCGGTGTGGTTTTGCAAACCACTACACGCAACGATTTGGCCGACCCGTTTTTGTTTGGCCTGTCCTCGGGCGCGGCGGCAGGTGCCGTGTTCGTCATCACAGTGACCGGGGATATTCTGGGCTTTTGGACCTTACCTCTGGCCGCGTTCTGCGGAGGACTTGTAGCGTCGGGTATCGTGCTGGCGCTGGTTCACGGGTTGCGCACCAGCGCACCCGAGAAACTGATATTGGCCGGTTTGGCCGTGTCCTTCTTGTTCTCTGCCATCACCAATTATTTGATCTTCGCAGGCGACAGCCGCGCCGCGCATTCGGTGATCTTCTGGATGCTGGGCGGTCTGGGCCTAGCCCGGTGGGAGACGTTCCCGCTGGTCTGCGCAGGATTGCTGCTTATTCTGGCCTACGCGCTCTATCGCGCCCGCTGGCTAGACGCATTGCTGACCGGAGACCTGACAGCTGCAACGCTGGGCGTGCCGGTGCAGGGGCTGCGGTTCAGCATGTTCTTTGTCGCGGCCCTCGCAACAGCTGTGTTCGTCTCGGTGGCTGGCGTGATCGGTTTCGTCGGCTTGATGGTCCCTCATATCGCCCGTGGGATCGCAGGGCCGTTGCACCGGCATCTATTACCCACCGCAGCGATTGTCGGGGCGGCCTTGCTGACAGGTTCAGATATTCTCAGCCGCCTATTGCTGGCTCCGCAAGAACTGCCCGTTGGGATCGTTACCACCTCGATTGGTTCCGTTTTCGTGTTCCTGCTTTTATTCAGAACGGCAAGAAACCAGAGGTAGCTTTCTAAGGCCGCCGACCACCCAACCCGGGCAAGACTAAAGCTTTTGCCCGGCCTGCTGAGGGATGCGCATTATTCCACCAACAATCCAATTTGTTTCAATGACCTCACAGATACGGAAAATTCTGTCTCGCGCTTGTCAGCGGGTGTGATCCAAATCGCGCGCAGGCTTACTAGTTCACTCGGATCGGCGCCTTTAAGTGTTGTGAACGCCGCGTGAGGTTACCTTGCGGCAAAGCAGGTCAGTGAAACAACTACGGGAGCCCGCTTCGACATGAATATGGCAGAGTTTTCAGGAGCAGCCTTTCAATTGCTTGAAATACTTACGTACTCTTTTGTCCTTTGTGTCGGCCTGGCGGCGCTTTGGGTTGTGGTTTTATATGTTCGCGACCGGACGCAAACCGAAAGCACGCTGCGCCGCAACTACCCGGTCATTGCGCGGTTCCGTTACGGGTTCGAACATGTCGGTGAGTTTCTGCGGCAGTATTTCTTTGCACTGGACCGAGAGGAGATGCCGTTCAACCGGGCGGAACGATCCTGGGTTTACCGGGCGGCCAAGGATGTGGATTCCACTGTCGCCTTCGGATCAAGCCGGGATTTGAAGCCGTCGGGAACCGTGTTCTTCGCCAACTGTCCATTTCCAACGCTGGAGAAAGACGCCGAGGAACCCGCCGAGGTCGAAATCGGACCTTTTGCGCGTCATTCCTATAAGACCAGTTCGATTTTCAACATCTCGGGCATGAGTTATGGAGCCATCTCAATCCCGGCGGTGCGTGCCCTGTCTTTGGGTGCAAAAAAAGCGGGGATCTGGATGAACACGGGCGAAGGCGGGCTGTCGCCATATCATCTGGAAGGCGGCGCCGACATCGTCTTTCAGATCGGAACCGGCAAATTCGGCGTTCGTAAACCCGAAGGCGGGTTTGACGAGGACAAGCTGCGCGAGGTTGCGGCGCATGATGCCGTCAAGATGTTCGAGATCAAATTAAGTCAGGGGGCAAAACCCGGCAAAGGCGGTATTCTGCCCGGCGTCAAAGTCACCGAAGAGATTGCCGAAATCCGGGGGATCGAACCCGGGCAGGACGCGATCAGCCCGAACCGGCATCCTGATATTGACAGCGTTAACGATCTGCTGGACATGATCGCCTTTGTGCGGGAAGTTACTGGCAAGCCGGTGGGCTTCAAGGCGGTGATCGGCGCGCAAGGATTCTTTGAAGACCTCTGTGCTGAAATTCTGCGGCGCGGTGTTGAAAGCGCCCCGGATTTCGTGACCATCGACAGCGCCGATGGTGGCACAGGCGCAGCCCCCATGAGCCTGATCGACAATATGGGGATGCCGATACGCGAAAGCTTGCCTCTGGTCATTGATGTGCTGAACGCGCATGGTCTGCGCGACCGGGTCAAGGTCTGCGCCAGCGGCAAGATGATCAACCCGTCCGAAGTGGCCTGGGCCTATTGCGCAGGGGCCGATTTTGTCAACTCGGCCCGCGGGTTCATGTTTGCCCTGGGCTGCATTCAGGCATTGCAGTGCAACAAAAACACCTGCCCAACGGGGATCACCACCCACAATCCCAAGCTGCAATTCGGTTTGGACCCGGTCAATAAATCAGAACGCGTGGCCAGCTATGCAATGAACATGAAGAAAGAGATCGGCATTATCGCCCATAGCTGCGGTGTGGCTGAACCCCGACTTCTCAGGCGACACCACGCGCGGTTGGTATTGGAAAACGGCCGCTCTTTACCGATGAGCGAGCTTTATCCCGAACCGCAACATGTGGCGGCGGCTGAATAACTCGCAATTGCTGTCTATAGTTCCCTTCAAACCCCATTTAGGTGAGTGTTTCCATGTCTGCCAAATCTACTCCGACCAAAGCCTCTGACCTGCTTGTTGCCGCCCTCAAAGCCGAAGGGGTCACCCGAGTTTTTGCTGTGCCTGGCGAAGAAAACCTTGATGTTCTTGAATCCTTGCGCACGTCATCCATCGAATTGGTGTTGACGCGCCACGAACAGGGCGCTGCCTTTATGGCGGCCACCTATGGCCGTTTGACCGGCAAGGCAGGTGTCTGCATGGCGACGCTGGGACCGGGGGCGACAAACTTCGCAACTCCGGCTGCATATGCCCATTTGGGGGGGATGCCCCTGATTATGATCACCGGGCAAAAACCGATCAAGAAATCCAAACAGGGGCAATTCCAGATCATTGATGTAGTGGGCCTGTTTGACCCGATCTGCAAGATGTCTAAGCAGATCGTGCATGGCAACACGATCCCTGCCCTGATCCGCGAGGCGTTCCGCGTGGCCGAGGAAGAGCGCCCCGGCGCGGTATTGCTGGAACTGCCAGAAGATATTGCGGCTGAAGCCACCGACGCACCAGTTCTGCAGCCTCATCCGCGCCACTATGCTGTGGCGGATCATACGGTTTTGCAGGAAGCCGCTGAACTGATCCGATCGGCAAAGATGCCCCTGCTTTTGCTGGGGGCCGGGGCCAATCGCAAGGACGCGCGCAAAGCGCTCAGCCGGTTTGTGGCAGACACTCAGATCCCGTTCTTTGACACACAAATGGGCAAAGGTGTCATTGATGAACGGTCTGAGCTGTTCATGGGAACGGCTGCGTTAAGCGACGGCGACTATCTGCACTGCGCCATCGACCGGGCCGACCTGATCATCAATGTCGGCCATGATGTCGTGGAAAAGCCTCCTTTCTTTATGGAAGAGGGCGGCACCAAGGTCATTCATGTGAACTACAAGGCGGCGCAGGTCGATCAGGTCTATTTCCCGCAGATCGAGGTTGTCGGCGATCTGGCCAAATCAATCACGCGCCTGGCCGAAATCCTCGACGGTCCGCTGGAGTTTGATGACAGCTATTTCCGGCTTGTGCGCGAAGAGACGGAAAAACACACATCCGAAGGGGCCGATGATCCGCGCTTTCCGATCATCCCGCAGCGTATCGTTGCCGACACCCGCAAGGTGATGGGTGACAGCGACATAATCGCGCTGGACAACGGCATCTACAAGATCTGGTATGCCCGAAACTATAAAGCTTATGAGCCCAACACCGTGCTACTGGACAACGCGCTGGCGACGATGGGGGCGGGGTTGCCCTCGGCGATGATGGCGGCGATGCAGTATCCTGGCCGCCGGGTCATGGCGATCTGTGGCGATGGTGGATTCATGATGAACAGTCAAGAACTGGAAACCGCCGTGCGGCTGGGGTTGAACTTGGTGGTGACCGTGCTGAATGATAGCTCTTACGGAATGATCCGCTGGAAACAGGCTCATGCAGGGTTTGACGATTGGGGATTGGAATTCAACAATCCCGATTTTGTGCAATACGCCAACAGCTATGGCGCAACCGGCCACCGCGTCGAACGCACCGAAGACTTGGTTCCGACATTCGAGGTCGCCTTTGCATCGGGTGGCGTGCATCTGATCGACGTACCTGTCGATTACAGCGAAAACCAGCGCGTCCTGATCGAAGAACTGGAAGCCAAGGTATGCCTGATATGAGTACCAGCCTGGATGTCGTGAACCCATTCAGCCTTGAGAAAATAGGCGCGATTGACCTGCGAACATGGGACGAGGTCGAGCCGATGCTGGATCGAGCTCACTCTCTGTTCCGGGACAGGTCCGCGTGGTTGCCCGCTTATCATCGGATTGAAATTCTGGAAAAAACCGCTGCTCTGATGCGGGCCCGGTTCGACGAATTGGCGCATCTGATCGCCGATGAAGGTGGCAAACCCTTGATTGATGCGCGGGTCGAAGTGACGCGCGCCATAGATGGGGTGGGTTTGTGCATCCACGAGATCGGGCAGATGTCCGGGCGCGAAATCCCGATGGACCTGACCGCCGCCGGAGCCGGGCGCTTGGCATTTACGACCCGCGAACCCATCGGGGTGGTTGTGGCCGCCAGCGCGTTCAATCACCCGCTGAACCTGATTGTGCATCAGGTCGCCCCTGCTGTGGCAACCGGGTGCCCGGTGCTGGTGAAGCCGGCCCTCGACACGCCTTTGTCCTGCAAGGTCTTTGTCGACATGCTGCACGAGGCTGGCCTGCCGCAGGATTTCCTTCATTTTGTAGCCTGCGACAATGCAGTGGCGGAACAGTTGATCACCGACCCGCGCACGGCTTTCTTTACCTTCATCGGATCAGCCCGTGTGGGGTGGATGCTGCGATCCAAACTAGCACCGGGTACACGCTGCGCATTGGAACATGGCGGTGCCGCACCGGTGATTGTGGACACCGATGCCAATCTGGACGCAATGATCCCGGTTTTGTCGAAGGGCGGGTTTTACCATTCCGGGCAGGTTTGCGTTTCGACACAGCGGGTCTTTGCGCCAATGGATATGGCCGAAGAGGTCGCCACGCAACTGGCCGAGGCTGCATCTCAGCTAAAGGTTGGAAACGCCACTGATGAAACGGTTGATTGCGGTCCACTGATCCGTCCGGGCGAAGTTGACAGGGTTGCAGAATGGGTAGACGAGGCAATCGCTGGCGGCGCACGCGTTCTGACCGGCGGTAAACGGTTGGGGCCGACAACCTACGCGCCCACCGTATTGCTGAACCCTCCGGCGGATGCCAAAGTCTCGACGCTGGAAATTTTCGGACCCGTTATCTGTGTTTATGGCTATGACACTTTCGATGGCGCAGTTGAGGCCGCGAACACATTGCCTTTCGCCTTCCAGTCTGCGGTTTTCACCCAGTCACTGGATCGCGCGCTGACGGCGGTACGCACGCTGGATGCCACGGCGGTCATGGTCAATGACCATACGGCCTTTCGGGTTGACTGGATGCCCTTCGCAGGCCGCCGCCAATCCGGTTACAACACCGGCGGGATCAGATACACGATGCACGACATGACACAGGATAAAATGGCAATTATCCGGCTGCCTCAGGATAAGTGACGGCCCTGTATATCCCGGTTCTGGCTCCATTCACTGCAAGGTATCTCCCTTTCAGGTCAAAGGGCGTTGGTTGAATCGAAAATGCATGCTCGAATTGGTTCAGTGCCAATCCAACTGACGCGCCCTATTGTTTGACCCGTAGGGTAGTTAGGTTTGAATAAGTGCAGCTGCTTTGCCAGCCGTATACGCGTTCATTTATTGCCGACATGACGCACGCGGACAGTTTCCAAAAGGAGGCGCGGGTTATTGTATCGATCAATCGCACCGTTGCGCACAAAGTAACCACGATCGACATCGGCAAGGGTATCGCAAAACACCCGCGTGTTTTTAAGCATTGCGCTGGTTCCCATTGCCTCAAGGACCCGGGCGTTGGTCGCGTCATCATCCCTATGGGGAATGGCAGGGTTGTCTCCGGCGACGCGCAGATGCACCGATGCTTTCAAGCCGTGGGGCGTAACCACCCGATCTGCGGCTTCTAATCTATCCGCAACCGGCTCGGTGTTGCCCAGCCGGAACACAGCACCCGCAAGTCCGCAGGAATTCGGAAGGGTCGCGAGAATTTCTATCTGGTGCCTGTCATGTGTATCGAACCCGTGATTAATCACATGAAAATACGTACCATCAGCTTTGATATCCTCTTTCGTGCGCATCCGGGAAATGTAGATCGGCAAGCCGGTTTTTTCGTATGCATTAGACAGCGCATCAACAGATCCCTCCACGTCGCGCCAATTCAACGTGATCTCCCAATCAAACAAGTTGTCAGCGACGGACGCGATCAAATTCAGGTGGTTTTCAGGAATACTGTAACCAAACAGCGTGATGCGAAATCCAAGATGTTTCAGAAGGCCGATCCGGGCGCGGCGCACAGGGTCCAGAAGATCATGCAGAGGGAGACGCACGTCCCGGATGCCCATCTCTTGCAGCGCCAGAAGATGATAGTCATTGCGAACCGGTTTGCGATCGAATTCGTCCAAGCCACCGCTGGGAGGCACCTCTGATATCTCCGCCCAATTCTTACGAAGGTCAAAGCCTATCAGTGGCCGGGTGTTTTCCCTTGGGTCAGGGGCCAAAGGCTGCAGATCGCCGGTTGGTTTTTCACCGGGTGCCAGCTCTGCTCCGTTGGTACGCACAAACTTCGTGACGTGGCCGTTTTCATAAACACTCACCAAAAAATAGCCCAGTTTTGCAGCGTCATTGCGACCGAATTCACTGCCTTCCGGTGGAATTGCCCTCAGCATTTCTGAATAGTCCTGCCGGACAAAGCTGGTCGCTGGCGCCAGGTAAAAATCCGTCTCGCCGTAACGATCGTACCAGAAGTTGTGGGCGTGACCTGAAAACATGGCCTCGATCCCATGCTTTTCGAGCAGCCCCAACAGCCATCCCCTACCCGGCTGATCAGTATTGTCATAGTGATCAAGTTCGTCGGGATAACACAGATAGGCTGGATGGTGCAGCATGAGCATGACCCGCTGCCCTTGCGCCGCGGCAAGCTCGTTTTCAACCCAACGTCTTTGATCCACTTCATCTTGCAGCCCGGAATTGATCAATTGCGCGTTCAGCAGAAGAAAACGCACCCCACCCTTTTCGAAGCTGTGGTATTGGGCGCCAAACTCCTTTTCCCACGCTTCGATCATTTTGGGCGTGGTGGGGCTTGCTGGCCCGCCACTGATTGGCGTGTCGCCGATATCGTGGTTTCCCGGCAGCACATGGATTGGCATCGTCAGGTTCGACACAATTGCGCGGTAAGCTTCAGCGGCCCGCGCAAACAGCTCTCCAGTGTCAGGCACGGGGTGAAGCAGATCACCGAGGTGGACAACAAAGTCCACCTCTCTGCGGTTGATATCCGCAACTACATAGCGAAACCGGCGATTGGCGCGGGCGTTCACGGGAAAGGGCGAGTTGCAGCGATCTTCGTCTGGATTGACATGGGTGTCCGAGATCACCGCAAAGCTGTAGACAAAGAGGCCCAGACCGGCCTTTCCCGTATTAACCATGATGTCTTCCTTGTATCTCGGGATTATCCGCCAGTGGTCAGAACCGATGCCTGCCCTGTGCGTGAGGCACGAATGCGGGATCGGATCAGTACAAAGATCGACAACGCTGTCAGCAGCCAGAACAACCAGCAAATCGCGTTTCTGGCAAAAATTGAAAGACTCCCATCAGACAACAACAGTGATTGACGGAAGTTGTCCTCAAGAAGCGGTCCTAGAACGAAAGCGATCAAAAACGGCGCGACCGGGATATCAAGCCGCATCATGGCGAATCCAACAAGACCCATGCACAGCATTACCAAGATATCGAACAGGTTGTTGTTCACCGCATAGGCACCATAAACACACAGTGTAAACACGATCGGGTACAGAATGCGGTTCGGGATCAGCGCGACGCGGCTGAAGGTCTTGATCGCGACCTTGCCCACGATGAACAAATAGGCCGAGCTAAGCAGGATACCCATGAACAGCGCATAGATCATTGGCAGGTTTTCCGCGAAAAGAATGGGGCCCGGACGCAACCCATGGATCATGAATGCGCCCAGAATTACCGCCGTGATCACGTCACCGGGTACGCCCAAAGCCAGCAGCGGGATCATTGTCGCCCCGGCTACACCATTGTTCCCAGCCTCGGCCGCAGCGACGCCTTCAGGCTCACCCTTGCCGAAGTTTTCGGGGTTTTTCGAGTTTCTGCGTGCTTCGCTATAGCTCAGAAAGGCGGCCGGGGCACCGCCGATGCCAGGAATTGCCCCCAATATCACACCGATGAAACTCCCACGGACCACCGATTTCAGCGTCTTGCGGAAATCGGCAAAGCTTGCACCACTCCCCAATTCCTGACGCTGTGCCCCGGGTGGCCTTGCGCGCCGCGTCGCGCGATCCAAGATTTCGGGGATGGCGAACAGGCCGATCAGAACAGGAATAAAGTTCAGACCGGACATCAGCTCGTAGTTTCCAAAGATGAACCGGTTCGTGCCGTAGATCAGATCAAGCCCGACAGTGGCCAACATCAAACCCAGGCACGCAGACAAGATACCTTTGGTCAAGCTGGGTCCTGCAACACCTGCGATGATTGTCAAAGAAAAAACGATCAGCGTGAAAAACTCCGGTGGACCAAAACGCAATGCGAATGTCGCCAGAAAACCGGCGAACATGATCAGCGCTATGTTCGAGATCAGATCAGCCACACAAGATGCATAAAGCGCTATGTCCAACGCCTTTCGTGCTTGACCCTTCTGTGCCAGCGGATAACCATCCAAAATGGTACAGGACGCCGCCGGGGTTCCGGGTGTCTTGATGAGGATCGCCGTCAAAGACCCGCCATAAAGGCCGCCCTTATACACTCCAAGCAGTAGCAGGATGCCGGTCACTGGCTGCATGGTGAACGTAAACGGCAGCGCCAGAGCTACGCCCATTGGGGTTGTCATCCCCGGTATCGCACCGATGATGGTTCCAATCAGAACGCCGATGCCAATCACCAGAATGTTTTCGAAACTCAGGAAAAGCTGAAAGGCAGTGGAAATATTCTCGATCATGTTCAGCTCCTACTCAGCTAAACGTTTCGAATATGCCAAGGGGCATTGGCACACCTGCGACGTGCAAAAAGAACAGATAAAGAAGAATAGGAAGAAGGATGCTGATTGGAACGATGTAGTACCATTTTCGCTCACCAAAAAAGAGCATCATGGCAAGCATCAAAACAATCGAGCTGGCAACCACGCCCAGCGTCGTAAGCGCAAAGTAAAACAGGAAAAGTGCAAAGATCAGAATTACCGTTCGTAGCGTTCCCGGCAGCGTCTCCAACTTGTAGATTGCATCTGCTTCCGCGTCCTCATCCGCATCCACCTCGGGTGTTTTGAGGAAGTATGATTCCGCCACCAAACTCAGCGCGACAAAAACAACGGCGAAAGCAATGACGCGAGGCCAGAACTGGGGTGACAACGCCGAGATCTCGACATTGCCCGGAGAATCCACCCCTGACGGTATGAGTATTACGATTGTCAGAATCCCAAGGACCAGGAACAATGCCCCCGCGAAAAAATCTCTCCGTTTTGATGGCTCCACGGTCAGTTTCCTCCCTTCAGCAAATTCAAATCCAACTCAGCGTTTGCGATGTTTTCGCTGAGCGATAACAGCCGAGCCGCGCCCATATGCGTCATCTCGCTGGACTTGATCTTGATTGGTTGCTGCAGATCCGACTTGAGGGTGTCGATCTGCTTTCGAAACGCTTCAAGGTAGATGGGCGATTGGGCCAGCGGCCCTGCAAGCAACACCAGTTCTGGCTGCAAAACCGTCAAACTTAGCGAAAAGCAGTTCGCTGTCCGTGCGCCAAATTCTTCCAAAACCGATCTGTAATCGCCGTCCGTTTCGTCCGCCCCCGAAACGACCTCCCAGATTTTTCGCGCCCTATCCCGATCGGAAAGCGCATTGAAAACGTCCGAAGAAAGTAATTTCTGCAACAGCGCTTTCCCGCCGCACAAATCTGACAACGTCACGGGCAGATTGGACCCCAAGCCGTCGGTGGTCTTAGCTTCGGTCAGAACACCACCAACCCGACTGATCCCACTATAGGGCTGCCCATTGATCTGAAGTCCGATACCAAAGCCAAGCGCGCAGTAGATCACTACCACGTTTTCAATGTTGCGTGCGGCCCCAAATGCAGCCTCGGATTGACAGATTGCAGCGCTCGGTGTTTCCAGCGCAACCGGAACTCCAAGCTCTTTCTGGACCAGATCCCGAACACCCACTTCGTCATCCCACCCAAGTGTCGGGGCCGAAATGACGGTGCCACGCGCCTTGTCCAGATTTCCTGCAATCGTAAGCCCAACACCAAACAACCTGTCTCTGTCAGGAACATGTTGTTCAATGAGCTTTCGGGCATGATCACAGCATGTCTTCAGAAAGCCTTCGCCTTCGGACAAACCTTCACCACCAGCATCCCAGGACGCAATTCTGTTGTTTGAAAGATCGGCCAGTGTAACGACCTGCTGATAGGCGTTGATACCTATTCCGATAACGTATCCACCAGTGCGGTCGACAGACAGTCTCTTGGTGCGCGGTCCCCGCCGCCCCTCGGATTTGGCGTCGCCGACTTCCTGCACCAAGCGCGCCTCGATAAGTTCGCGCGTGATCCGGGACACGCTTGCCGCGTTCAATTCCAGCTTGTCGGCAATTTGCGACCGGGAAATTGTACCAGACCCCAATATCTCACTCAGAACCCTTTGCCGGTTTCCGCGCCCGATTTCTTCCAGTGATGAACCTGCCATTTTGAGCCTCCCATTTCATATTGACTTAATTATTTACTTACTGCAAGTAATTTATTAAGGTCAATTCATTCGATTCAGGGAGACGCTATAAAATGAAACTGAAAAATACATTAGTCGCTACGCTGAGCTGCCTTGCCCTGCTCGCAATCCCAACTGTGGCATCTGCGCAGGAATATCCAAGCAAGCCAGTAACTTTGGTCGTTCCGTACGGCCCCGGCGGTGCCGCTGATCTGGCCGCCCGCACTATGAGTACAGAAGCCCCCGAGTATCTGGGTGAGAACATTCTGGTCGTCAACAAAACCGGCGCTGGCGGAGTCGTTGGCTCGACTCAGGTCGCAAAATCACGCCCGGACGGCTACACTTTGCTTATGGCGCGAGTGGGCTCTCAGGCCACGGTTCCTGCGATCAACCGCACAATACCGTACAAGTGGGACGACTTTACCTTTCTCGGCCTGATTGAAAAGAACCCGTTTGTCTTGGGCGTAAGTGCAGACTCGCCGTACCAGAACTTTGACGAACTGAAAGCAGCAATCGAGGGGGGCGAGCGCCTTTCTTATGCGTCTGCCGGAGTTGGCACTTTGTTGCATATGGCCATGCTGATCATGCTGGATGATCTTGGGGTGGATTCCGAAGCCCTGATCCATGTGCCCTTCAAAGGGGGCGGAAAGGCGACCGCTGCCGTTGTCGGCGGGCACGCCGATTTGATCTTTCACAACCTTTCAGGTCTGTCCGGCGCAATTGAGAGCGATCAAATTCGCCCATTGCTGACCACCACGCCTGAACGGTTCTCAGCCATACCAGACACCCCGACCGCGCAGGAGCTTGGTCATCCAAATCTGGAAAATGTCGTCGGTTGGACAGGCGTATGGGGCCCAAAAGATCTGCCGGAGGACGTTGTCGCAAAATGGGTCGAAGTGCTGGGCGCGATTTCCGCCGATGCAAGCTGGATTGATACGACTGAAAAGCTGGGCTCGGTCCCTATTGTTCTGTCGCCAGACGAAACAAAATCGTTTGTCGAGAGTCAGGTCAAAACCTTCAGTGACACCGCCGAAAAGCTGGGAATGGTAATTCAATAAGCAGCTCGGCGTCCCGGGCGGCCGCTCCTCCCCTTGGCCGCCCGGGACAATTTTCTTTCACATTTGGGAACCCACAATGGCACGTCCGAACATCCTTTTTATTCAGGCCGACCAGCTTGCAGCAAATGCGTTGAAAACATACGGAAACAAGACGGTGAAGGCGCCAAACATCGACCGCCTTGCGCAGGCAGGTGTCGTGTTTGAAAACTGTTATTGTAACTTGCCCATGTGTGGTCCGTCCCGCGCGTCGATGCATGCCGGAAAGCTGCCTTTCTCCATTGGCATGTATGACAATGCCAACGAATTCCACGCCGATATTCCAACATTTGCCCATTACTTGCGCAGTATGGATTACCGGGTTGAAATGTCCGGCAAGATGCACTTTGTCGGCCCCGATCAGCTGCATGGATATCACAAACGCCATACGACAGAAATCTACCCGGCGAACTTTGCCTGGACCGTGGATTGGTCCAAAGGGCGTGAATACAAGCCCACGAACCTGACCATGGCACCCATTCTGGAAAGCGGCCCGGCAGTGCGCACCATGCAGATGGATTACGATGACGAGGTCGAATATCACGGCATTCAGGCGCTGTATGACCTGGCGCGCACGGGCGATGACCGGCCCTTTATGTTGACCGTTTCCTTTACCTCACCCCACTCTCCGTTCGTGATCGGACAGGAATACTGGGATCTCTACGACCATGATGAGATCGAGTATCCAGCAGTGCCACCACTTGAGCTAAACGAGATGGATCACCTCAGCCGCAACTTACATTATTGCCAGTCGCGCCACGAATTTACCGTCACCCCCGAAGATCGTCGAATGGCACGCCATGGGTATTACGGCATGATCTCGTATATCGATGATAAAGTCGGCCACCTTGTGGAAGTTCTGGAAAAGACGGGTCAGATGGAAAACACCATCATTATCCTGACCGCCGATCATGGTGAGATGATGGGCGAGCGTGGCATGTGGTTCAAACAACACTTTTTTGAATGGGCCGCCAGTGTACCTTTCATCGTCTACGCGCCAAATCGGTTCAAACCAGCGCGGGTGAAAAAAAACATCTCACTGATCGATCTTCTACCAACACTCACAGACCTTGCCGCTGACGGCGCGTTCCAGGATTTTGCGTCGCCCATAGATGGCCAATCCCTGGTCCCTGCCCTGAACGGAGACACATCTACACTGTCGGATGTCGCGATCTCGGAGTTTGCGGCCGATGGTTCAACCGGGCCCAGCCGAATGGTTAAAAAAGGGCCGTGGAAGCTCATGTGGCTCGAAGGTGAAGACACATTGCTCTATAATATCGACGAAGATCCCACCGAGGTGAGAAACCGCGCGAACGATCGTGACTGCACCGAGATCCGGGCCGAGCTTGAGGCTATCTTGTTCGATGGTTGGAATCCGGAGGAATTAAAGACAACCATTCGCGCCAGCCAGGTTCGCAGGCTTGCAATTCACAACGTGACAGGTGGGGATCCGACATATGTTCATACAGTTCGCCACGATGATGGTGAACGCTACATCCGCAATGCAGGGGCGGCAGACACCAAGGCGCGGGCGCGTCTACCTTACGTGGCTCCGGCAAAGCCAGATCAGGCGTAAATGCACCGCATGACTACACCCTTGTTGGCGCAGGCACTGCGGGGTTCTTTTGCGTCGCATCTGCCTTCGGACCAAAATTCCGACCGAGCCAATTGAAATGGAACGCGCTGGCCACCGTAGATATCGAAGACAATCCGTTGATCCTTTAAAAGGACATCAGGGCTAACCGTCACAGATCAGCCCAAATTACACTTTGCTTTCCGGCGGCCGAAACCGGACGTTGCCACGCCTCTTTATTATTGGCGTCAGCGTCGTGGTTAGATGGGCAGAACACAAAGGCGTCGTCCCGGATTCCTGGCCCGCAAGAATGTTGGAGCGCAAGTCATCCCTGTTGGTTAGGGAAGCACTGGCTAACAAAATGGCACGGATCGTCTGGGCGTTGATCGCGAAAAATTTGCAACAGAGCCCCCACCAAACCCTTGGGTTTCCTTTCACAGTAGGTTCAGCAGTATCACTATTTTTATAGCCTGGATTACCTCACGGTTGTTTTATACGCAAAATTTAACGTTTTTGCACATTACTTTTACTTAATCATAATCCGACCGCCAAACTCGATGAGTATCGCTTTTCGGGATTGATAGATATTGTCCGGAAATGAGATCAGAATACACCCATGACAGACCCCGTGTCCTATCTCCCTGCCTCCTCCCCTGCTCTGTCACCTGCAGATCAGGAGACGCTGAACGCTCTCTATGTTCGCGGAACTCTGTCCAACACGTTGCGGGTTTATGAGCGGGACTTACTCTACATCACCGCCTGGAAAGCGGCCCGCTTCGGCACCGTGCTGGACTAGACAGAAAGCAACGCCACGGCGCTAGCCTAAATACTCGATCACACCCAGATGAATCAGGTGCGCGCCAAAGCGCGCCGCGCCGCTGCCCGGCCCCCTGCCCCACAATCCGACCGTCAGATCACCCGTGACATTCCCGAACAACCGCCGGCCACTTGTTACGGCCCGTCTCTTAGGCTGACCAGGTTTTGAAACGCCGGCTCTCCCCGGATGCGATCGCGTAGATCGTCAAACACCGACTGGCGTTGGCCGGGCTGTCTGAGGGGTGCGCCTTACCCCACCGGCTGCGCTCGGGCTTTCTGACCCAAGTCGCGCTGGACGGCGCGCCGATCCAGGCCGCCATGCGGCAGTCCTTACGCCGGTCCGTGGCTCAGGCTTAGGCTTAGGCTTGGGCTTAGGCTTAGGCTTAGGCTTAGGCTCAGAAATACTATGATGATGTAGACACTGCGGAAAACCTGGCAACAGATCTGTTGGGGAGACACGGCAAAAAAGAAACGCCGGGTTTCGACCCGGCGTTTACTTGCCCAAGAATTCAGGTGTGAACCTTACCCGTGGGTAAGATCATCTTCTTCCTGCAAATCGTCGATCAAGGTGGCAATCGCTTGTTCCAGCTTGGCCCGATCAACCCGTGTAAAGTCCAGATCATAGCGCAACTCGATCCGCCCGCTCGAGGCCGAGCATTTCGCGACCCCTGCCCGCCCCGACACCTGAAATGTGGTTTTTGCCCGGCGCGTTCTACCAGCACCTGACGGTTCAGGCTTTTTCGTCGCGGTGCTATCTGCTTCTATAAACGTCCGCAAAATGGCAATTTCGCGCGGGCCGTCGCGATCCGGTTCGCTCATGATTGCGGTGCTGACCTGTCGAACCAATCCGGGATTGGCGTCAAATTTTCGCTTTAATTCGACCCCCAAATTACGCGGAATTTCATTGGGGTGCATCAGCACCTTGTCCAGCATCATCAGCAAACTGGCGAACGCGCGAATATAGCTGCGCTTGGTATAGCTGGCGGATTTGAACAGGACCGCAACGGCCTTGTCTACGTCAGCACAATCGTTTGACGGGTCTTCGGCATACGCTCTGGCCAATGCACCCATCTCAGCAAACGAGATATCTTTGCGGATCAAGTTTTCATCTACCATGCGACGGTAGCTGTCGTTCAGGTCTGCCGCTTCAGAGATACCCGCTGGAATACGCGCATAAAGCTCATCCCCCGTTTCCTCATGCAACGCGCGATAGGCCGACAGGCGGCGCATGCCCTGTATAAGGTCGAACCGGCCATCCGCACGGCGTTCCAATCGGATGGGATTTGACAATCCGATATCCCGGATCGAGGCCTTCAATTCCTCCAACTCCGGATCGGGGCCGGGCTTGCGGTCACGTGTCAGTTTTTCGGTGACCACTTCTGACAAGACTATATGTTCGGTCACCAAGCCATCCGACCGCAACCGGACCAGCTCATGCGCCAGACGATCATTTTCGGCACGAATGGTTTCTTCGGTCGATTGCTGGTCGCGCAACGCGTCCGCGTTTTCCGATATTGCGGTGGCCATCGGTCCGCGCCGCTTTTCCAGCACCTTGTCCGGAACCTTGCCGACCGGAATGTCATCCATGGCCGGCATGTCGATGTCAAACATTCTGCGTTTGCGGCTCATGCGTCATCCTCCAGCTTTTCCCAGGCCGATAGCATCACGTCCCGGAATTCTTCATATACATTGTCAAAGGTCGAGCGCGCGCGGCGCCAGGTTTCGCGCGTCATCTCTCGGTAATCCATCTCATAGACAGAACTTAAGAAGCGGCCGGATTGCTCGACTGCACGGGTCATCTCAACCGGGTGTTCGGCCACGTGGTCACCAAACACTTTCCTAAACGCATCGAACATCGCCAGGTGCAGGGCATTGCCCGGCTCGTAACGTGTCAGCAGAAAGCGCAGCTCACAAAAGGTTTTGGGCAAGCCGATCTTACCCGTGGGTAAGGTCTTGTCGAAACCATAAGCGAGGTCTTCCAACGCCTCGGCCAGCTGACCGATGAACGACGTGGTCGAGTCATATTCCCAGTAGCCGGGACCAGAGGGGACATAGAGCATGTCAGCTGCAAAAACGGCGTTCATGGATTGGTACCCAATCGCCGGGGGGCAATCGAATAGGATCAGGTCGTATGCATCATCCGGGATCTGATCCAGATAGCGCGATACGGCGGCAAAGAAAGACCACTCGGGGTTCAGGTGCCGATACTGCGCGGAAGCAAATTCAACGAAGGCGGCGTTGGCACAGGACGGGATGACGTCAATAGTCGACCAAGAGCTTTGCTTGATGAAATCCGCAATGCGCAAATCGCCCAGCCCCATATCGGTAATCGAGGGTGGCAATTCACGGTGGGGCAGGGTGGTGCCGGATTCGGCGGCAGCAGGGCGGTTGTTCATCCGCTCGGTCTCACGGATCAAATCTCGGGCCATGATGCCCCAGACGGTGAAATCTTCGGTCACGTCGGTCAAACCCATCGAGTGGCTCAGCGTTGCCTGCGGGTCGAAATCCACCACCAGCACCCGGTACCCATCCAGCGCCGCGGCATGGGCCAGATGCAAAGCAACGGTCGACTTGCCCGCGCCGCCCTTGAAATTGGCCACCGCCGCCCGGATGGCGCGCTTGCCCACGGGGCGGGGTGGCATCAGGGATTTGCGGTTCACCTTAAGGCGGCGGCGCAGCTCGTTTACCTCTTCCAGGCTGAACCAACGCTGGCGGCCATCCGGCTCAACCTCACCACTGGGCAGGGACGGGTCCGCCGCCAGCTTGCCGCGAAAGGTCGACTGGTTGACGCGAAAGATCAGTTCGGACACCTCCCAGCTTGAAAAGCGGCGGAGGGTCTTTTCCATCTCAGGGCTGAAGGTCTGTTGGCGGATCCAGCCCTGCAATTTGAGGGACTGATTGCGCAATGCGTTCAGGTCTTCGTGCGTGTACATGCCTCAAGTCTCATTCTTTTGGACGCTATTTTATACGTTTTTACTATTTACGCTTGATTTGCGCTTTACGCAAAAGAAAATATGATAAGAGCGCAATCTTACCCACGGGTAAGAAAACAAGGCGCTACACCGCATGATCCGATTCGACTGGCATCCGATTCGACCCCTATGGTTTCCAGGGCAGCGATCCAAGATTTAGGGGGGCGCTAAGCACTGAAATGCCCCATATAGGGGGTCAAAAGTAGATATTAAGGGGACACCTTGGATGCCCCCCATCACCAATACTTCACCTATTTTCATTTTTAATTTGAATTGGATTGGGGGCCGCAGCGATCCAAGATCAGACTCCGCTTGACAGAATCGTCGGTTTGGACGCTAATCAGGTCATCAAGATGAAAAGCGTTGGCAAACAGCGTATCATTGGCGGTATAACCCGTCTGAGGCAGACAGAGCGGTGAGAATAGGAATGCAGGTTGCAAAACCGGTAGGGCGAAATGCGCCTGCCATAAAATACGACATTCTATCAGCGTTGACAGTTTACGCCCTGTCTGGCGACAAACATCGCCAGCGCAGCATTTTACGCATCATTGCCTTGATCACCACCCGGTATAACTGGCGCAACAATGAGTTGTCGATCGGGCGGGAAGAGATCGCGCGTCTGTGGTCCGTAAACGAACGCACGGTGAAACGTGAAATGGCAAAACTGCGGTCGATGGGCTGGATTGCGGTCAAGCGAGCCGCTGCGCGCGGGCGAGTTGCGGTGTATGAGCTGGACCTGAAGCAGGTGATGCTTGATACTTCGGACATCTGGCCCACCATCGGGTCCGATTTTCAGGCCCGAATGTCGGATGATTCCGAACCAGACACAAATATCGTCCCTTTCAAAGTTAAACCTGCACCATTTGAACCGTCGGACGAGGGGGTCTGGACGCAGGTGCAAGCCATATTGCACGGGCGCGATCCTGAACTATGGGCGAGTTGGTTCCGACATCTGACAGAGGCTGATAGGGCAGGGGGGGTCGTCACCCTGATGGCACCGTCGCGGTTCATGGCGGATTACATCGCCCAAAAATGGTCCGCGCGGTTGTTGGCCGCCTACGGCCGGGTTGACCCCTCGGTGCGCCGTCTGCGCTTTGAAACCGCTGAATAGACAGGATTACTGACGCTTGAATTTTCGACTGCTTTGAAAGACCTGAGGGTATGAAAGATTTCAATTGTCCCAATTGCGGGTCTTTGTGCCCGATCTTATTGGACGCGGCCAAGGTTGTAACCTGCTCATCCTGTGGCACGACACTGTTTTTAAAAGGGGACCATATTGCGCTTGCGGGCGATCGGGGTGTCATGCATGACAGCGCCGCTGTTGTTCGGGATCAGGGGCACGGTCTAGCTGGGGCGAAAAGCGATCCAGATTCTTGGACACGCGCGCTATTCCTATGGTCGCGGGTTCTGGGACGAGTTCTGCGGGACGTCTCAGAAAGGCGCGATCTCCCGGGTTTCGGTGGATGAGGGTGACGTGGTCGAACAGATTAGCATTTCCGACAGACGGATGCCAAAGTTCCGACCGCCTTTCAAACCGGGCGAGACGCTGGAGTATGAAAACAACACCTACACGGTCAGCGAAGTGGAACAAGCCGAGTGTATTGCACAGCGAGGGCAGGTCGACGAGGAACTGCAAGTGGGTGAGACTTATGACTTCGCCAATGCCACGGGCGAAGACAACAGATTGCTGTCGGGCGAATTTTGGGGGGCAGGGTCGATGTGGTTTCAGGGGCGGTGGTTCGATCCGTTTGGCATAAAGATACAGCAGACGTGACAAGGTCGCCCGAGCTTACCTCGATCAATTGCACCTCTTGCGGTGCCGGGCTGGACGTTTTTTGGCGGTGGTCGGGTAATGGTCCAAATCTGCGAATTTTGCGGATCAGAGCTGGACGCGCAGGACAGTTATAAGGTGTTGCGCAAGTTGGTTTTGTCGCAAACTTTGTTCCACCTGTCAGACTGAGTGTCGTTTTGGTAGCGCATGCTCAGAAAGGACAAGAGAAGACCATGACCATCTCATTCAAAGGTGCGCACTTTCCGAAGGACGTGATCTTGTACGCTGTTTTCTTCTATCTCCGATACGGCGTGTCAAATCGGGATCTGGAGGAAATCATGGCGGAAAGAGGCGTTGAACTGGATCACGCGACACTGAATCGTTGGGTGAGCCGATATGCCGGTCTTGTAGCTGATGCTTGGCGGCACAAGAAGCGTCCTACCGACCGTTCGCGGCGCATGGATGAGACCTATGTTAAAGTGAAGGGTGAGTGGGTTTACCTCTATGGCGCCATCGACAAACACGGCAAAACCCTGGATCTCATGCTATCCGAACGCCGGAATAAAGCTGCTGCAACGAAGTTCTTCGCTTGTGCGCTTGAGATGAACGGTTTGCACGGAAGATTGTCATCGACAAAAGCGGCGCCAACACTGCTGGCATCAAAGCTATAAACAAGATGCTGAAAGGCTTTGGTGATCCGATACCGATCGAGATGGTGAGGCAGAAGTATCTCAACAACATCATTGAACAAGAACATCGATTCATCAAACGTCGGATCAGGCCCATGTTGGGTTTCAAGTCTTTCGATTCAGCTGCATCTGCCCTGGCTGGCATCGAGTTGGTCAACATGATCCGCAAAGGTCAATTCACACCCGAACTCTCCCCGTTTCAGCAGTTTGTTCAACTGGTAGGATAATCAACCCGCCTGCGTTGCCTTCTCGTCCTTCAAAGGAATTTGCGACAGAACCGTTTCGGGGAACGGCGGTTTGTGCTGGCCTCACCCGTGCCACTGTCGGGGCGAGGTTTGGATGTGCCGGATGGGCTGAGTTATCTGACACCCGAAGTCTGGCGGCCGTACAGGTGTTTGGTGCCGATATGGACCGCGTTGCGGGCGATCCACCAAACGATTTAAGCAACTTAGATTTCCGCGTTTTCCAGACCGGTTATGCTGGCCTCAAGCAATGTCTTCAGCTTTGAGCGCCATATTTCAGTCAGGGCGTCTTCGCGTGTCACCAGTGAGATGTTGCGAAACAACGGTTGCGGCTTACACGGCAGGACAAGAACCTGTTCAGCGCCATACCGCAATACGTCTGTTTTTGGTAAAAGCGCGTATCCGATGCCGTTTTTAACGCAGTTTACGATGGCTTCGATACTATCAAGGATAATCACTTCCTTCGACTTCAATTGCATCTGATCACGGTATTGGGCGATCAGCTTGCCAATGCCCGACGACGGAATGAAATGCAAAAAAGGGTGTGATCCGGAAAGTCCGCTTAGTCCTTTTACCTTGCTGTCCAGCGGTGCCGCGATCACCATTTCCTCACGGATCACGGTTTCGCAGGAAAGATCAAATGTCGCGTCTGCGATTTCAGTTACGATTGCGGCATCCAGTTGACCGTTCCGGACCTGTTCGCACAAAGTCTCTGACAATCCGGTGCTGGTTCTCAACATTGCTTTTGGAGCCAGCTGTTCTGCCGTTCCAAGAAACAGGGGCAGAATGCGAGCAGCAGCAGAAGGGACAAACCCGACCCGGTACGTTCCGGTAAGTTGATCGGTAGGCACACATCTTGATTTCAGAACTGAGTAGGCATCAACTATTGTCTTGGCGTCCTGAGCAACCCTCACTCCGAGAGGCGTCAGTTTGGGCGGCCGATACCGGCGGTCGAACAACGCTGTGCCAAGCTCTTCTTCCAGCGATTTCATCTGCATGCTGACAGCAGACAGTGTCATGTTGCGCACTTCTGCGGTTCGAGAAAATGAGCTGTGCTGCGCAATCGCAACCAGTGTTTCAAAAGCTGAAATCTGCATAAATTCAATAAAACTTAATTTAAAGGCAAAGTAAATTCGATTGAAAATAACATGCGAGCTCTCACATAATTGTGAATAGAGAGGATGACCCAATGCTTGACCAGGGAACAAAGACGTATCAGGAAATCGCCCGCGAACTTGCTCCAGGATTTGCGGAACGGGCCGGTCACTGGGACGAAACTCGCACCTATTGTTGGGAAAATGTACGTGAACTGACTGACGCAGGGCTTATGGGCATGACAATCCCGCCCAGGTTCGGAGGGCTCGGCGCCTCATACCTTGACGTGGTTTTGGCCGTCGAAGAAATCGCCAAAGCCTGCGCGTTGAGTGCCAGGATCGTCGTCGAGGCCAATATGGGCGGCATCAGCGCGATCATGACCTATGGCACAGATGAGCAACGGGATTTTGTGGCCCCGCTTGTCCTGTCCGGGGACAAGCCCGCGATCTGTATAACTGAACCCAACGCCGGCAGCGCGGCGACCGAGATGCAGACAACGGCCCGGCGTGTTGGCGGGAAATATCTGATCAACGGCAGCAAACACTGGATCACGGGCGGCGGCGTTTCGAAGCTTTACCTAATTTTTGCGCGTGTTCTGGATGAGGACGGAACCGATCTGGGGATCACCGGTTTTCTGGTTCACTACGATCCTGAAAACGGTATCGCCCCCAAAGGGTTCGATGTGGTCGGTCGCGAACGGACCATGGGGCTTTGCGGAATGCCCGAAACTGAGCTTCGTTTTACTGATCTGGAAGTTGATGAGCGTTTCGCGCTGGTCACCCCATCGGGAATAAAACGTGGCTTTGCCGATCTGATGACCGCTTATAACAGCCAGCGTGTCGGGGCGGGAACGGTAGCCATGGGAATTGCAGCCGGTGCGCTGGAGCACTCAAAAAGATACCTGCGTGAGCGTCATCAATTCGGCCGCCCGTTGCAGGAGTTTCAGGGTCTTCAATGGATGTTTGCAGACATGGACACGGCGGTCCATGCGTCCCGTCTGATGTTGCATGAAGCCGCTGGATCCCTTGGTTCGACTGGGTTTCCCGACATGGCAATGGCAGCCAGGGCAAAAGCCTTTGCGTCTGAACAGGCGATCAAAGTCGTCAACGACTCCTTGCAGATATTCGGTGCGCGCGGATACGGCGCGCAGGAGCCAATCGAGCGCATGTATCGCGACGTGCGCATGTTTACCATCGGTGGTGGAACTGCGCAGATACTGAAAACACAGCTCGCAGGTAGTTTGTTGGGCATTAAAACGCCACAGACCAGAGACGGGTACGCGAAGCTGGCCAGGGGTTGATCGCCTCAAGCCGCTGCGATTGCGGGTATTGATCTGTTCTTTCTTGGATTGTTTTTTAGGTCTAAGAGCAAGTCTTCCAACTCTGGCTGTTTGAGTGCTTTCGCAGTTCCTTTCGGTGAAAGCCAGTGCCTTATTCTTTCGTGGCTTTCCTTCCACCGGCGCTTCACCTTATCGATGTAGAGCGGGTAGACGGTGGCTTTCACTTGGACACTGGTACCGTCGTTAAAAGTCTTAGCGTTCTCAACTCACCGATCGGCTTGCGAGAAACTGTATCTTCCACACCAGCCTCCGCCAGCGCTTCAATTTCTACCGTGCGCCAGTCTTGCTCACCGTCCATCGGCCAGCCCTTGGGCATGATCCAGCGTCCTGTGTAACGCGACGTGATAAGGAGTACTTTGGGGCGACCGCCGAACAATTGCAGAGGCAATGCTGCAGCTTGTTTAGTACGCTGAGCCGTTATGCTTCTCGCCCTACACAGGAGGTTGAAGTGAAGATGTGACCAACCCTTTCCGATTGCGACTGGAAGAAACATAAAAAACGTCACGAATTAGCAATGCAGTATTCACTGGTTGTCGATATGCCAACCCATGCCTAAATCCGACAGATGCCTTTGAACCCGCCCAGGGTAATCAGATACGATTGCATCCACGCGCAGGTCGATCATCCTGTCTATTTCCTCGTGCTCATTGACCGTCCAAACGGCAACACATAGGCCCAGATCTTTTGCGCGCGCCACATTTTCAGCCGTTACATCCGCGTAGTACGGGCACCAAAGCGAACCGCCAGCTTGCTTAACCAAATCGGGAATTTCATCACAACGACCACGAAAGTCAGGGCAAACCGCTTTCGAGGAATCCTCCCCAACATCATCCGCGTTATCTGGAAGCTGTGTAAGGTAAGAAGACGGCATATCAGGAGCTTTTCGCTGACATTCCTCCAGAAGGTTCCAGTCAAAACTGTGCAGTACCGCGCGCGACGAAAGACCTTTGCCGCGAACTTCCTGTAGAACTCGCCCGACAAAGTTCTCCCTATGAAGCGGATCATCGGCCACGTCAGGATCCGACTTCAGTTCGAGCATCAGATAGGCATCGCCGTATTTTGGTTCACTTACCAAATCTAGCAAGTCCATCAGCCTTGGGACTCGAACGCCTTCCAATTGGGCTTGGTCTGGAAAGCGTTGGCCATAGGCAGAATGCCCGTCTAACCGTCCAATATCGAATTGCTGAATCTTTTCGAAAGTCAGTGACGAAACCTTGGGTTCCTCCCCGGTCAGAAAAAGGCCATCTGCGCCGCGAAAGCTCGGGGCGTGCAGACGATGATTATGGGTTATGACCGGCACGTCATCCGCCGTCAGGACAACATCAAACTCAAGAAGCGGGACACCGATAGACAGCGAGAAATCAAAACCAATCATGCTGTTTTCGGGCAAAACGCCTCTTGCCCCTCGATGGCCCACGATCCGGATCAGGTTTTCGCCACCACGGAAGGCTTCGACTTGAGGAAACGTCATTAACCGCCCAGCCTTTCACCGGTTGATTGGTCAAACAGATGCATGTGCTCTGGAGCGACCGAGAACCGCATGTTCGGATGCCGGCCTTCGATCGGATGGACTCCCGGAAGGCTTATCGTGATCGCTCCGCCGACTCTCGCTAGTTGACCGTGCAACAAAGTGTTGGCCCCCAACGGTTCTGCCATCTGAATCGCAGATTCTAGCGGACCATTATCATCCAACAGCAGATGCTCTGGGCGTATCCCCAGCTTCAGCGCGGTATCAGGACCTGCAGATCGGCCGACCGCAATTTCACCGATCTTGATCGTCCCGTTTTCACGCTGGGCGTCAAACACATTCATCGCAGGGCTGCCAATGAACTGTGCCGCGAACAGAGTTCTCGGTGTTTCGTAGACCTCTAACGGCGTTCCAATCTGCTCGGCGATGCCACCATTCATCACGATCATCCTGTCGGCCATCGTCATGGCCTCGACCTGATCGTGGGTCACATAGAGCGCCGTGATCCCCAGCTTTTCCTGGAGTTCGCGAATTTCTAGACGCATCTGAACCCGCAGCTTGGCATCTAGGTTCGAAAGCGGCTCATCAAACAGGAAAACTGCCGGCTCGCGGACAATGGCCCGACCCATCGCCACCCTTTGACGCTGACCGCCTGATAGCTGTCTGGGCTTGCGGTCCAGCAAAGGTTCCAACTGCAACAGCTTTGCTGCCTCGGTCACTTTTTGATCGATTTGATCTTTGGGCAACCCGGCGATCTTCAGCCCGTAACCCATGTTCTGACGTACCGACATATGCGGATAAAGCGCATAGTTCTGGAACACCATGGCGATGTCGCGATCCATCGGCTCTTTCTCGTTGGCCCGTTCTTCGCCAATTCGAACTTCACCGTCCGTCACGGTTTCAAGGCCCGCAACCATGCGCAGAAGTGTGGACTTTCCACATCCTGATGGGCCAACGATCACGATGAACTCACCATCCGCAATGTCGATATCGATGCCATGGATGACGTCCGTCGGGCCAAAGCTCTTTTTGACGTTCTCAAGGGTTACTGTTGCCATTTCTTACTTCTCGCTATCGACAAGGCCGCGGACAAAGAGCTTTTGCATCGACACCACCACGATGACTGGCGGGATCATCGCCAGAATGGATGTGGCCATGATGACAGGCCATTCGGCCACATCATCGCCAGAAGGGAACATCTGTTTGATACCCATCACAATGGTGTTCATTTCAGGGTCGGTGGTTATCAAAAGCGGCCAGAGATATTGGTTCCACCCATAGATGAACAGGATCACGAACAACGCTGCGATATTGGTCCGGCTCATCGGCACCACGATATCGATGAAGAACCGCATCGGCCGGGCCCCGTCCACGCGGGCGGCTTCGGCCAGTTCATCCGGGATCGTCAGAAAGAACTGCCGGAAAAGAAATGTTGCCGTGGCCGAAGCGATAAGAGGGAAGATCAAACCGTAATAGCTGTTGAGCATACCGAACCCGGCAACAACTTCGAACGTTGGAACGATACGCACCTCGACCGGTAGCATAAGCGTCAGGAAGATCAGCCAAAAGAATGTCGTCCGCCCGGGAAAACGGAAATAGACAATCGCAAAGGCTGACAGCAGCGAGATGACTATTTTGCCAACGGCAATCCCGATGGCCATCACCAAACTGTTGAACAGCATCGTTGCAACCGGGACATTCACGCCGGAAAACAGCGCGGCCTTGTAGTTTTCCCAGAACTGATCACCCGGCACCAACGGCATGGGCGGTGTCACGATTTCCGGTTGGGTTACGGTCGACGCGACAAAGGCCAGCCAGATCGGGAAAAAGATGATCAACACCCCGAGGATCATCATGGCATGGGTCAGCCAGATGCCCATCCCGCGTTTTTCGACCATTCCGTGTTGTTGGGCTGCCATCAGTAGTGCACCCTTTTTTCCACGTATTTGAATTGGATGACCGTCAGCAGGCCGACGACGATCAGCAGGATGACCGATTGCGCCGAAGACGAACCCAGATCCTGTCCCACGAACCCATCCGAGAAGACCTTGTAGACCAGAATGGTTGTTGCCTGTTGTGGTCCACCACCGGTAATCGTGTGGATAACGCCGAAGGTTTCAAAGAAGGCGTAGACAACATTAACCACCAGCAGGAAGAACGCGGTGGGTGACAAGAGCGGCAGCACTATGGTGAAGAACCGGCGCCAGAAACGCGCGCCGTCGATCGCAGCGGCCTCAATCACGGACCTTGGAACTGACTGCAATGCCGCGAAGAAAAACAGGAAGTTATAGCTGATGCGCCCCCAGGCCGAGGCGACAACAACCAGCCCCATGGCCTCGGTTCCGTTCAGGACATGGTTCCAGTCATAGCCGAGTTGGCCGAGGTACCACGAGACGACGCCGACGCGTGTGTTGAACATGAACAGCCACAGCACGCCTGCAACAGCGGGGGCAACGGCGTAGGGCCAGATCAGTAGCGTCCGGTAAACGCCCGATCCTTTGATCAGGCGGTCCGCGATGACCGCCAGAAACAACGCCGGGATCATCGAGCAGAGAGTGACAAGCGTTGAAAACACCGCTGTCGTCACGAAAGAGGCTCGGTAGAATTTATCGCTCAGCAGGAATTCAAAGTTACCGAGACCCACGAATTGGGACGACAGCCCAAAGGGGTCAGGTATGAATAGAGATTGCCAAACAGCCTGCCCCGCCGGATAGAAAAAAAATACAGCGGAAATGATGACTTGCGGGGCGATTAGCGCCAATGGCAACAGCCAGCCGCGAAAGGTGACGCGTTTTTCCATCCCGATAATCCACCGAATATAGAAAATGCGGGCCCGAAACAGGCCCGCATCGAGTTACGACTTATTGATTGGCGGATTCGAACCGGCGCAGCAGAGCGTCACCTCGCTCTTTCGCGCTGTCCATCGCTTCCTGAGCGGTTTTCTCGCCGGACCAAACGGCCTCAAGCTCTTCGTCGATGATGCCGCGAATCTGATCAAACGATCCCAAACGCAGACCTTTCGAATTTGCGGTGGGCTCTTTCGCCGTCATCTGGATCACAGCGATATCGGTTCCCGGGTTTTCGTCGTAAAAGCCTGCGGCACGCGTGGCTTCACCTGCTTCGGCCGTGATCGGAAGATAACCGGTGTTCTGGTGCCACGCCGCCTGAACGTCCGAAGACGACAGGAAGCTGAGGAATTCGCCGACGCCTTTGTATTCCTCGGCGTCATGACCTTCCATCACCCAAAGGGACGCACCGCCGATAATCGTGTTCTGCGGCTCGCTTGTGACGCCTTCCCAATAGGGCAGCGGGCGAACATCGAATTCGAACTCGGCTTCGGAGCTGATGCCAGCGTAACCGGCCGAACTTTCGGTAAACAATGCGCATTCGCCAGCCCGGAAGTTTGCACCACCTTCATTTCTGCGTCCGGTATAGATGAACTTGCCATCCTTGGCCCAGTCACCCATTGCTGTCAGGTGTGCGACCTGCGCCGCACCGTTCAGCATCAGCTCGGTATCCAGACCGGCAAAACCGTTGTCCTGCGATGCGAACGGAACGTCGTGATAGGCCGACAGGTTCTCGAGGTGAATCCAGCTTTGCCATGCAGTCACCAGCGGGCAGTCCTCGCCGCCAGCCTTAAGCTGCTCAAGTACATCGCCAACCTTTTCCCAGGTCGATAGATCTGTGTCCGGATCAACACCCGCCGCTTCGAAGGCATCGCGATTGACCCACAGAACCGGGGTGGACGAGTTGAAAGGCAGTGAGAGCATTTCTCCGTCCGTTGTAGTATAGTACCCTTTGACAGCGCCAATGTACGCGTCAGGATCAAACGACGCGCCGCTTTCAGCCATCACTTCATAGACGGGTTTGATCGCACCTTCGGCTGACATCATCGTTGCCGTGCCCACTTCGAAAACCATTAGAATGTGGGGCTGCTCACCGGCGCGGAAAGCCGCAATACCCGCGTTCAGAGTTTCCGAGTAATTGCCTTTGTGGCTTTCGACCACGACGAACTCATCCTGGCCGGCGTTGAACTCTTCAACCTGCGCTTTAACAAGCTCACCCAGTCGGCCGGTGAAGGCGTGCCAGAACTGAACTTCAGTTTGGGCCATCGCCGCCACGGGGGACAACGCAGTAGTTACGGCGAGAGCGCCGAGAAATTGCTTATTCATGATTCCTCCCATGCATCAGTGTTGATGCTTCGTTGAATACCGACCGCAACGCGTAATCAGCACACATGACGATTTCACGACGTTAACGTTACAAATCTATAATTCAAGCATTTAATTTTTGAGAAAAACATAACATTACATTATAAAGCAGCTAAGCAAACAACGAACCAGGATCAAAGTATGAGTCAAACTTTGAGGATCCGCCAATTGGAGGCGCTCATGGCAGTTTCCACAAACGGATCGGTCACTGCTGCAGCTACGGATCTTGGGATAAGCCAACCTGCGGTCAGCCGACTGCTTTCCGATCTGGAAAAATCGCTTGGCTTTCAACTTTTTGATCGCAGGGAAGGTCGCTTGGTGCCTTCGCAGGAGGTGCGTTATCTGCAACCCAGCGTAGAGCGCGTTTTGGAATTGATGAAGCAGATCTCGGACGTTAGTCAAGACATAACCCAACGCAAAGCGGGACACATCCGCATCGCATGTTTGCCCGGGTTCGCCACCAGTCACCTGCCCAACGTCATCGCCACGTTTTTACAAGATCGGCCAGGTGTAACCATGACGATCGAACCTGACAGACCGGAACGCATTCTCGAGTGGATGATCGGTGAGCAATATGATTTCGGAATCACAGATAACTTTAACGGGCATCCGGCCGTCGAAAGCAGAGACATCGATGTCCGTACAGTTTGCGTGTTTCCAACCGGACATGAATTGGAACACCTCTCCGAGGTGACACCTACGGATCTTGCAACCGCCAAGATTATTCACACACGGCGCGACAGCAATTTTTTTGGACAGCTTTCAAAAGCCTTTCAAAGCGCCAACGTCAAACTGAATTCCCACATCGAAGTCAGGCAGTTCACGGCGGCATGTGAATTGGCTGTAAAAGGTGTTGGGATTTCCGTGGTCAGCGAGTTGGACGCCGTCCAATATGCAGACAAGGGATTGAGCTACCGACCGTTCCAACCGCTCTTGTCACATACGCTTTCCCTTGTGCGTCCTATTTTGAAGCAACCGTCACTGGTGACGCTAGAGTTCATCGAGCAGTTCCAAGAGAGCCTAGCCCCGTTCAAGGCAGGTAAACTCCATCACTGATTGTAGGGCGGTAAACGCTAACGTTCGCTGCCTACAGGCCGAACATTTTCTATCTTCATAGCTTGAAACCAATTCTTGAGCATTTGGAATAGCCCTAAGATCGACCTCGCCTTATTAGTCAAAGTGGTGAAAGACCGAGTAGTTTTGCTGTTGAGCTTGGATAATTTAGCTCCTAATCCTAGGACACTCTAGCGCCCGCTTCGTCCCGCATTTGGTGAGTTCATAACGCTCTGTATATTGCCCGTGCAGCGAACGGCAGTAATGTGGGCTGCAAACGCAGCTTCGAACATAGTGCTCAAGGTCGGCAATGGGCCGACTATACCGGTCCGCTCATAGGCGATTGCGGAAGACACAGCAATGAAGCGGATATCAGATCGATCCCCCCAAGAAGAGGTCGGATAGTAAGATGCTAACCCAATTGAGGCGTGTTCTTTCTAGGCGCGCGAGAGAGCTTTAACCCTAGCAGTGCAATCAAGACGTATGGCCAGATGAAGAGAGCGATCTGTCCTATTGTGGAAGCTGATCGCTCTTTCTCCTTCTCAATTTCGTCGGTAATTTCTCGGCTTTTGGACCGAACATCGTCGATTTTTTGATTGAGGACGGTTTGTGCCTCTTCAAGGGCAGTGATGTGCTCTGCCATAGAAAATTCGCCGCTAAAGACCGCAGACGCTGTTCCTATTGTCACGCTGTACCCGCCGAGCCGTACCAAACGTTGGGATATTCCACTCTCTTTCAGCACGGTTTGCTCGATATCGCCGAACCTTGTCGCTATCGGATAGTTTTCGACAAAAATAGCCCGCTCTTGTTCGATTCTCGTTCTTGCTGCAGAGCACATTTGTTGAGCAAATACGCGCTCCATTTCTTTTTGATGGTCATCAATGATTGCATCAACACCAGATGGCTCATCTAGGCCGAAGTCGGTAGCCCCAAAGTCAAAGCCGCTTCCAATTAAGCATGCGTCCAGTTCTGCTGCGTTCATCTCGATTTGAAGCGAACGAAACTCGGCAATTTCACGACTAATCTCGCGAACTGATTGCTCTTCGTTCTCTCGGATGAATCGGGCTGCGCCCGTTCCATTTTCGACATCGATCTCAAGCCGATCCACGGTCGACTGAGAGTCCTCTAGCTGAGATCTTAGTTCGGCCAGGTCTCGATACCCGAGAAACTCTGTGCGCTCCACTGACTGCGCGTAGAAATAGAGACAAGCTCCCAACATAGCCGATGTGTAGTAAGTTCGGTCGACGGCTTCTCCGTTCAGAGGGTTGGTTTTCGAGATCGTGAGAGAAGCCACAAAAACTAAAACGGCAACAATCACTAACGTAGTTGGGCTTCCCCCAAATAACGCGGTAAGTAGCGCGCCCATAACAAGAATTACTGTTACAAAAGCAATGCAATTTCGATAGTGAATCACGAAATTTCCTTGCTTAAAGCTTTTTCTCAGAACGAATTCGTGTGGTCTTTACCTGCGTGGTATTCGCGATGCTATTTTGACGGGAATGTGCGACTGTGTCATCGTCTGAAACTGGCGATAGCCTCGCGAAAACGACTGCAAAGTCCGCTGTGAGCCCGCAGTCTAGAGTTTCGCGACCACCAATTTCGAGCATATAGAGCGAAGGTCGGCAATGTGGGTTGCTGGCGCAGCATTGAGCAACACCACTAAACGGTAGCTAAGGACCGCCTTGTTGGTACGGATGGTTTTCCACGAGTCAGATAGTGCGGTGCATCCGAGGTCTGGAAAGAGCACAATCTACCGGATGCTGCGCCTCGAACGAATGTCCGCTCAAAAGCAATGAACGATACCAACGCTCATGACCTGCCTAATGAAAGTTAAGGTCGATTAACTCGCAGATTTGGCGTGCTCAGCTGCCGTATCGGCGAAGACTCCAGCGAAGTCCGTTGCTTCGTGTTCCGTCTGACCGCCACTTTTCAGGAAGGCCTTGATAATCATTTGAGTCTTTTCTTCAGCCACCCGCTCAAGGAAATAGCGCAACTCGATTGAGGCACCCGCTGCTTCGTCACGGATCGACGCATTCACAATGTCCTTGTACATGGTCAAATCGTGCAGGTCTCTGGCTCGAAGAGTATTCAGGATGCCTTCAAGATACAGTTCTGTCGCAAACTTTGTTCCACCTGTCAGACTGAGTGTCGTTTTGGTAGCGCATGCTCAGATAAGACAGGAGCAGACCGTGACCATCTCATTCAAAGGTGCGCACTTTCCGAAAGACGTGATCTTGTACGCTGTTTTCTTCTATCTCCGATACGGCGTGTATCCGATACCGATCGAGATGGTGAGGCAGAAGTATCTCAACAACATCATTGAACAAGAACATCGATTCATCAAACGTCGGATCAGGCCCATGGTGGGTTTCAAGTCTTTCGATTCAGCTGCATCTGCCCTGGCTGGCACCGAGCTGGGCAACATGATCCGCAAAGGTCAATTCACACCCGGACTCTCCCTGTTTCAGCAGTTTGTTCAACTGGTAAGATAATCAACCCGCCTGCGTTGCCTTATCGTCCTTCAAAGGAATTTGCGACAGAACCGTTTCGGGGAACGGGGGTTTGTGCTGGCCTCACTCGCGCCACTGTCGGGGCGAGGTTTGGATGTGCCGGATGGGCTGAGTTATCAGACACCCGATGTCTGGCAGGCCGTACAGGTGTTTGGTGCCGATATGGACCGCGTTGCGGCCAAGCCCAACACGCTGCAGACCCATGTGCTGGCGGGGTACTACTTAGACGGGTGGAACTATTGGTTCCGCTGAACTGCGGCCCATACCGGACTTTGTGATCGCATTTTTCAGATGGTCACTTGAAGTCTTAGAAAAATTAGTATACCGCCGCATACAATTCGATACCGGCAGTGGTCAGCCCGCTGAAAACCCGGTAGGCACCCACACGAAACGCTAACAGCCGGAACAGCCATGAGCCTTTATACAGATTACCTCAGCGAGATCGAAACCCGCAAAGGACAAGGGCTGCATCCTAAGCCCATCGACGACGGCGCATTGGTGAAAGAGATCGTCGCCCACATCAAGGATGTGGCAAGCGAACACCGGGACGGGGCGCTGAACTTTTTCATCTATAACACGCTGCCTGGTACAACCAGCGCTGCCGGTGAAAAGGCCAAATTCCTGAAAGAGATTATTCTGGGCGAAGCTGAGGTCGAAGAGATCTCGGTTCCTTTCGCGTTTGAGCTGCTGTCGCACATGAAAGGTGGTCCTTCGGTTGAGGTTCTGCTGGACCTGGCACTGGGTTCGGATGCCTCGATTGCGGATCAGGCCGCCGAGGTGCTGAAATCGCAGGTCTTCTTGTACGACGCCGATACAGACCGTCTCAAGGCGGCCTATGAAGCTGGAAATATTATCGCGAAGGACGTTCTGGAGAGCTATGCCAAAGCAGAGTTCTTTACCAAGTTGCCAGAGATCGACGAAGAAATCGAAGTCGTAACCTATGTCGCGGCCGAGGGTGACATCTCGACCGACTTGTTGTCGCCGGGCAATCAGGCGCATTCGCGGGCTGACCGGGAGTTGCACGGCAAGTGCTTTATCTCGGATAAGGCGCAGCAGGAGGTCGAAGCACTGAAGCTGCAGCACCCCGACAAGCGTGTCATGCTGATCGCGGAAAAAGGCACCATGGGTGTGGGCTCGTCCCGGATGTCGGGCGTGAACAACGTGGCGCTGTGGACCGGTAAGCAGGCCAGCCCCTACGTGCCATTCGTCAATTTCGCGCCGATCGTTGCGGGTACCAACGGCATTTCACCGATTTTTCTGACCACCGTGGGCGTGACCGGCGGTATCGGTCTGGACCTGAAAAACTGGGTCAAGAAGGTGGATGAAGACGGCAACGCGATCCTGAACAATGACGGCAACCCGATCCTTGAAGAGAAGTACTCGGTCGCAACCGGCACGGTTCTGAAGATCAACACCAAAACGCAAAAGCTTCTGAGTGAAGATGGCGAAGAACTGGTTGACGTGCCTTCGTCCTTCACTCCGCAAAAAGTAGAGTTCATGAAGGCCGGCGGATCCTACGCCATCGTCTTCGGCAAGAAACTGCAGGCACTTGCGGCCGAGACGCTGGGTGTTGAGGCACCTTTGGTGTTTGCACCGTCGAAAGAAGTCAGCCACGAAGGTCAGGGCCTGACCGCGGTCGAGAAAATCTTTAACAAGAATGCCGTGGGCTCAACCCCAGGCAAGACCCTGCACGCCGGTTCGGACGTACGTGTGAAGGTCAACATCGTCGGTTCGCAGGACACCACCGGCCTGATGACCATGCAAGAACTTGAGGCGATGGCCGCCACCGTCGTGGCACCCAGCGTTGATGGAGCCTATCAGTCGGGTTGCCATACCGCGTCGGTCTGGGATGCCAAAGCTCAGGCAAATACGCCTCGTCTGATGAAGTTCATGAACGACTTCGGCCTTGTCACTGGTCGTGACCCGAAAGGGGTCTATCACTCTATGACGGACGTAATCCACAAGGTGCTGAACGATATCACCGTGGATGACTGGTCGGTGATCATTGGCGGCGACAGCCATACCCGGATGTCCAAAGGCGTGGCCTTTGGTGCCGACTCGGGCACTGTGGCACTGGCGCTGGCCACCGGCGAAGCCTCGATGCCGGTTCCGGAATCGGTCAAGGTGACCTTCAAGGGTAAGATGGCTGAGCATATGGATTTCCGCGACGTGGTGCATGCCACCCAGGCGCAGATGCTGGAACAGCATGGCGACAACGTGTTCCAGGGCCGCGTGATCGAAGTGCATATCGGTACGCTGTTGGCAGACCAGGCCTTCACCTTCACCGACTGGACGGCCGAGATGAAGGCCAAGGCTTCGGTCTGTATCTCGAATGACGAGACCCTGATCGGTTCGCTGGAACTGGCCAAGTCGCGCATCCAGATCATGATCGACAAGGGTATGGAGCATGAAAACGGGATGCTGCAAAAGCTGATCGACATCGCTGATGCACGCATTGCCGAGATCAAGTCGGGTGAAAAGCCTGCTCTGACACCCGATGACAACGCGAAATACTTTGCTGAGGTTGTTGTCGATCTGGATCAGATCGTCGAGCCGATGATCGCCGACCCGGACGTCAACAATGCCGACGTGTCAAAGCGTTACACGCACGATACGATCCGTCCGATCTCGTATTACAATGCCGAAAAACATGTTGATCTGGGCTTTGTCGGATCGTGCATGGTGCATAAGGGTGACATCAAGATTGTCGCCCAGATGTTGAAAAACCTGGAAAAGGAAACCGGTAAGGTCGAATTCAAGGCTCCGCTGGTGGTTGCGGCACCGACTTACAACATCATCGACGAGTTGAAGGAAGAAGGCGACTGGGAAGTGCTCGAGAAATACTCGGGCTTCGAATTCGACGACCTGTTCCCGAAACAGAAGGCGCGCACCGAGTACGAAAATATTCTCTATCTTGAGCGCCCCGGCTGTAACCTGTGCATGGGCAACCAAGAAAAAGCCGCTAAGGGTGATACCGTTCTTGCCACGTCGACCCGCCTGTTCCAGGGCCGCGTCGTGGCAGATGCACCGGACAAAAAAGGCGAGAGCTTGCTGGCATCGACCCCGGTTGTTGTCCTCTCAGCGATTTTGGGCCGGACGCCGAAGATCGAAGAGTACAAATCCGCCGTGGAAGGCATCGACCTGACAAAGTTCGCACCGCCCGTCGCGCCGGAAGGGACCAAGTCGGCCCATTTCTAAGTTCTGCACGGCCGGTTCACCTGTCGCAGGTTGGGCCGGCCCGCTTCTTTACCAGATATGACGTCCGGGATGCTCGGCTAGCTTAGGGCGGCCGTGCGCTCAGGAACAATGTCGTGCAATCCGGGCCAAGCAATAGAAGTGTTGCACAGAATCAGGAAGTGCCTGACCAGTCCGCCCCGCAAGCGCCGGTCAAGAATCCATCGCTTAGGCGCAGGGCGGGGTCCTCCGTCGTGATCGCTTTTGCAACACCGCCTTGGGGCAAGGTCTGATCCAGACGCTGGCGGTACAGTATACAAAGTTTCGCAAACCCCTTGGATTGTGGCGACAGACGCAAGGCTGACACTCCGACCCAGCGCAATTGGTCAATTTGATGGTCGGTGCAGGCATAGCTGTCGGATAAGGTCTGTACCCCGTTCATTGCCATGAAGGGCCTGCCGTCGCCGGTCAGAACCTCGAGCCCGTCGGGGTCGTCTTCGCAAGCGAATTGGCAGTTGTCCTTGGTGCGCCCATGTAGGCGAGCGTGATAGCAGCGGCCAGAGATGGCAAGCGGTAACCGGCCGTGACCCCAGACCTCGATCGCGATATCCAGGTCATTGGCAACCCGCGTCAATGCCTCAACTGATGCCAGGGGCAATTCCGGCGGCAGACAGACTCGATTTGCGCCACGGGCCGCCAGCCAGTTCAGCGTGCCTTCATTGTAGACATTCACCAGCGGTCCTACCGTGAACGCGCAGCCCTTGGGCAGATGGGCCAGGGCGGTCAAATCATTGACCTCGACCGTCACACCCATTTCGGCCAGTTCGGCGGTCAGTTTGCGTTCGCGTTTCAGCGTGATCAGCGCAAGACTGGTGAGGGAAACCTGTTTCCCGGCCTCGATCAACGCGGCAATCGCATCGGGGATACGGTCCTGGTAGAAGGGCAGGCGTTTGGAACAGACCAGCTCGCCGATCACCACACGATCGACCGGAGACTGGGTCAGGTCCTGATAAAATCCGGTCCAGAAATCGGCGGGCCAGAAGAACTGGCTGGGCCCGACTGTCAGTTCCATCGCGTTATCTCCATGTTTTCTTGTAGGCGCCGGTTGTCATGGCCTGCCCCTCGGACAGGCGGGCCAGCATGCCCTCGGGCATCGGGCGCCCGGCCTCAAGCGCATCCACCGCCGCGCGGAAATTGCGCACCACTTGCGCGACATAGGATTTCGACCGTTGCCGCCCTTCGATCTTCAGCGCCGTAACGCCCGCTTTTTGCAATTGCGGGATCAACTGCTCGGCGTTCAGGCTGACAGGATCTTCGAACAGATGTCCGGTTTGGGATCCTGCGGTGAAACATCCCTTGCACAGGGTGGGGTAGGGGGCCGGTTCCCCCTTATCGACCCGGTGGATTAGATAACCGCCCAGACGCGCATCCAGAACGCCCTGATCTTCTGAGTAATCCACATGGCTGGCGGGTGAGCAGACACCGTTCATGTTTGGTGACAACCCGGTGGCATAGGAAGAGAGCGAACAGCGCCCTTCGGCCATCACGCACAGGCCGCCGAAGACGAACACCTCAGTCTCAACCTCGGTTTCGGCATTGATGGCGGCAATCTCGGGCACGGACAGAACGCGTGGCAGGACCACACGTTTGACGCCAAACGTGTCTGCATAGAAATTGATTACATCGGCATTGGCAGCGGCGGCCTGCACAGACAGGTGCCGTCGCAATCCAGGGTGGGTGCGGGCGGTGTGGTCCAGCAGTCCAAGATCGGCAAGGATCACCGCGTCTGCGCCGCAAGTTTTGGCATCTGCTACGGCGCTGTGCCAGATCGCCTCATCCCCTGCGCGCGGGAAAGTATTGATGGCAACCAGCACTTTTGAGCTGTGTTGATGGGCGAAACTTACAGCATCGCGCATTTCGCTGCGATTGAAGTTGAGGCCCGGAAAGTTTCGGGCGTTGGTTTCATCGTTGAAACCGCAATAGACCGTATGTGCCCCCGCCTTAACGGCGGCCCGCAAGGCGGCGGGCGTTCCTGCCGGGCAGACGATTTCCATCACCATATTACTGCGTCCTCGGGTCGGGTCAGGCAGAGGCCGGTTTGACGCTCGGCCAGGGCAATCAGCTGCTGTATCGGACGCGCGAATGGCCCGGTAAGTCTGGCCGCTTCCTGCGCCAGGTCCAGTTCGGCATCGTCCACGGCATTGCGCAGGGCGAGGGCGGCGCCGGTATCGCCCTCAACCACCAGATCGCGCGAGAAAAACAGCGCATCGCCATCAAAGGCCCCGTGTACCAGACCAAGCAAGGCCGCAAGCGGACCCGAGATCCGGGCCACTCCTTTCCCCCGACCGCGAGTCAGGGTCACCTTTGGTCGACCATCGTTGGGATTGAGACACAGAACAATCGGCAGGTCGACCGGGTCGAGTACAAAATCGGTCTGCCTGTATTCGCCGAGGCGCTGAAACAGGCCGGGTGAGGTGCGGGCGATCTTGCGCGAAAAAACCGTCAGCGACAGGGACAGGGGTGCAAGCGGTACCAGTCGAAGCGCCGCCGCCAGAGGGGCGGGGCAGTGCGGTATTGTTATGTGAGGATCGGACAAACTGACCTCCGGCGGTTTAGCAGGTCCTGCTGTCGTAGGCGGGTGCAGGTGCCCGTTAATTGACTGTTGTCAATTCTGCGCGACAAAATCGTTGTTAGGGAAAGGCAGATTACCGGAGCTGTCCCATTCGCACCTTACCGAAATTTCCCACCCTTCGTGATTTTCTTGTTTGGAGCGAAAGCACCGGCCAATTCCAGGCGGTGTCCGAACCCATCTCTTTGCGCCACCAGATGACGGCCGTGCATCGCGCTGTTTTGGAAGCACAAGGGCCGGTTCTGCGGTTTGATCACCCGGTAACGGCGCAGGGCGACCGATTGGATTTTCCCGTCGTAGTCAACCTGTTCGGCACAGCCCGGCGTGTCGCCGCCGGGCTGGGCGTTACGCCAGATGGCCTGGATGAATTGGGGTCCTTTCTGGCGGCGCTGCGCAGCCCCGCGCCGCCGGATGGGTTGCGCGATGCCCTGTCACACTGGCCGATGTTGAAGGCGGCGTTGGCAGCGCGTCCAAAAACCGTTCGGTCGGCGGCGGTTCAGGATGTTGTCCACACCGGGACAGATGTCGACCTGTCTGCATTGCCGGTACAGACCCATTGGCCGGGCGATGCCGGGCCACTGATCACATGGCCCGTGGTGGTGACCCGCCCGTATGACAGCGATGCCGTGGATGTCAGCCGCTACAATGCTGGTATCTACCGTGTGCAGGTTCTGAACCGGAGCCGATTGATCATGCGCTGGCTGCCTCATCGCGGCGGGGCGGGGCATCATCGCAGCTGGGTTCAGCGTGGTGAAAAAATGCCTGTGGCCATCGTTTTGGGTGCTGATCCGGCAACGCTGTTGTCAGCAGCGTTGCCGCTGCCGGAAACCGTGTCAGAGTTGAGTTTTGCAGGTGCCCTGAACGGCACACGACCCCGGATGATACCTGCCAAGTCTGTGCCACTGTTGGTGCCGGCCGACGCCGAGATTGTGTTGGAAGGCTGGGTTTCCCCAACCGATACCGCCCCCGAAGGACCGTTTGGCGACCACACTGGATACTACAACCCGGCCGAGCCGTTTCCTGTGATGCATGTCACCGCCGTGACCCATCGTGAAGCACCAGTCTACCTGTCCACTTATACCGGTCGCCCCCCGGATGAACCTGCCATCATCGGCGAAGTGTTCACCCGGCTGTCATTGCCGACCATCCGAGCGCAGATTCCCGAAGTGCGTGACCTCTGGCTGCCACCTGCCGCTTGTTCGTATCGCATGGCGATTGTCAGTATAGACAAACGCTATCCCGGACAGGCGCGGCGGGTGATGATGGCGCTTTGGGGGATGTTGCCGCAATTCAGCTATACCAAGATGATCGTGGTCGTGGATGACGATATCGATCCGTCCAACTGGGACGACATCGCCTGGGCGCTGGCCACCCGAATGGACCCTGTGCGCGATGTGATGTTGCTGGAAAATACTGCCATGGATTACCTCGACTTTGCCTCGCCCCAACCCGGATTGGCGGGCAAGATGGGCATCGATGCCACAACCAAGATCGGTTCGGAAACCTCGCGCGAATGGGGTGAGGTCATGCGAACTTCGGATGCCGATGCGGCCTTTGCTGCTGATCTGTTGGGCCGGATCATGCCGGGGCTGAGCCAATGAGCGCTGCCCGTGTCATATTGGGGGTGTCCGGTGCATCGGGCGCAGCGCTAAGCCTTGCTGTGGCGGGCAATTTGTCGGGGTTGGGAGTTGAGATTGATCTGGTCGTCAGCCCGGCGGCCAATCTTACGTTGGCGCAGGAATGCGGCGCGGATGCGTTGGACGATCTGTGCAATCTGGCGACCCGGCACCATGCCACCGGCGATGTGGGGGCAAGTATCGCTTCCGGCTCGGTCCCGGTTGCGGGCATGATTGTAGCGCCTTGTTCGATGCGCACGCTTGCAGCGATTTCGTTGGGTCTGGACGACAACCTGCTGACCCGAGCGGCCAGCGTGCAGCTTAAGGAACGCCGCCCTTTGATCCTGCTCACCCGCGAAGCGCCGTTGACGTTAGCGCATCTGCGCAACATGACCTCTGCAACGGAAATGGGGGCCGTGATCATGCCGCCTGTGCCCGCCTTTTACCTCAAGCCGCAAAATTTGAATGACGTGATCGATCAGATTGCTGCGCGGGCTGTTGATTCCCTGCGTTTGAGTTCCCCCACCGCCGCGCGCTGGAATGCGGGTGCCTGAACAGGGCGCGATTTGGATGTTAGGGAACCCATAATTCTGCCACTATGGTGCAATCTATTGGCGAGTATTGGTTTTTTGGGATTCTCTTATTGTGAACGCTCTTTTTCCTGACATTTCGGCAGCACCAGTCAAAACTCCCATTTTAAACGTTGAAACCGAATTGAATGGCGCCGTTCGGGCAGAGCTGCGCCAATTGGAGGCCCGCAAGCAGTTTGCGCTGAACATGCTTTTTGCCCTGGCCTTGAGTGTCTGGGCTGCCATTTTCCTTGCTGAATCCGTGGGCACTTTCTTTATTTCATGGCATTCGAATCTGGGCGTTTCGGCGGCTGGTGAACAACCTTGGACCGCGTTGTTCGTCGGGCTGCTATGCTTGTTCTTTGCGCGGTCGAGCGCGTTGAAAGCAGGCAGTTTCTGGGCGATCTGGACGGGCCGCGCGCCTGTTATTCTTACTCCAACTGAGCGTGTGCCCGAGGCGGTGACTTATTCGATTGAGCAAGATCACGTTACCGCACAAGAGAAGGATTTCACTGAATCTTGGCATTTTGCGCATATCTCTAGACTTAAACGCAATGGGCGGTTCGTGATTTGGCGCAGCCCCGATATGCGGTTGCTTTTTATCCCCTTACCGACCGAGCAAGATGCCCAGCACCTGCTGCGCAAACTCAAACAGGAAAGCCGTTCGGGCAAAGGCAGTTTTGCGCTGCAAGACGCACCGGATGCGGCGTTGGTGCAGAAAATCTCGGCCCGGGACGCGTTTGAGGCGCTTAAAGGAGTCGCAAAGAAAACAGGAACCAAATGCCCCAATAGGTTGGATTCTGTTTTCAACTATTTGACCTTCCTGATCCTCACCGGGTTTGCTGCGCTTGGCCTGTGGTCCCTTGTTTCGGGTAATACCGTGCAGGCAGGTTTTCCGCTGTTCAATCAGCTGTGCATCGTGCTGTTGGTCACCGCACTGATGGCGCATGCGTCGTTTTTTCGAAAGCATCTGCCCCGTCTGCGGCATCTGCACTTTGCTCGGTACGGGCTTGTGCGCGGCATCGCCTGGGGACCGACCGCCGTGACCTGCGACACGTCAGGATTAGAGATCTGGCGGGAAGGCAGGGTTTTGCGCATCGGCTGGAACATGGTGCGCGCGGTACACTGCGAAAATTTTCTGACTGTTGTTGAGCTGACCGACGATCAGGTTTTTGTCATCCCTGAAATCCCGTCGGCGACAAACCTATTTGCTGCCCACCGTACATCGCGAGGGTTGGGCCCATGGGATGGCGCCAGACACGCCACGGTACCGAAACAGGGAAAAAAGAAACGGTGGTGGTCGTTCCTGATCAGCGGCGTGGTCTGGTTGATTGTTTTCGTGACGATCTTGGGATTCATCGGCTGGCTTCAATCCAAACCCGCCGCAGCCGAGATGCTGCGAAATCCAACCCTGCCTGCATGGTACGAAGAGGTTTCGCCACAGGATCGAGGGGCCGCTTTGGCAGCAGACAGATCCGTGAGCCAACCCCTGTTTGATGAGAAAATGCGGGTCGAAGAGGCCGGGTATGAAATCGTCAGACAGGGATTTTTTGTTGTTCACGACCGGTCCAGTCTTGAGGATTTCGGTGAGGTTCGCCTGACGGTGGATCCGATTTTCGAACGCGCCACATTGCATCGGCTGCGGATACATCGGAAGGGAAAGACATTTGACCAACTCGACTTGCCGTTTCGAGAATTGAGTCTGGAGCGTGAACTCAAATCCGGCGTGATGCAGGGCGATATTGAATATTTCGGCCAGATCGCCGATCTGCGCGTGGGGGATGGCCTTGAGATCATCTGGTCGAAAAAAGCGACAACACCGGTTTTTCCTGATCAGTTCCACTATTGGGCAGACAAGCCCAGAGTCAGCAGTTGGACGGAGAGGCGGATAAGCATCGACCTGCCAGCGTCGACCCGTTTTGGTCTAAATCATACCGAAGACTTCTCGATCAACCGCTACGAAGCCAATGGGCGCACGGTCTTGTCGTGGGCCTTTGGCGAGATTGAGGAGGAAGACGGAAACCTGCATGCGGCAGAGGCCTGGGATGTCTCGAATGACGGGGTGCAGCTGTCCACGTTTCTCGATTGGGGACAGATCGCACAGCGCTTTGCGACAGATTACCGACCTCGTCCTGATCTTTTGCCCGATGATCTGATCGCGATACTTGAAGAGATCGCGGCGCAATCGGACGACCCCGAATGGCGCGCGACCCAGGCCCTGCGGCTGGTTCAGGACCGTGTGCGGTATTTCAGTGTTTCCATCGGGGAAGGCGGTTGGATACCCCGTACGCCGAATACGGTCTGGTCCACAGCTTACGGGGATTGCAAGGATAAGGCGCTGTTGCTGATTTCGATGCTGGCGCATCTGGGTATTCAAGCCGATGCGGTCATCGTGGATCATGAAATCGGACCTGCCTTGCCACGCATGTTGCCGTCGCCCTTTGTTTTTGATCATGCGATTGTTCGCATTCGCGATGTACAGGGCGATTGGTTTGTTGACCCCACCGACTTGTTGCAGGGCGGAGTCGGCCGGGCCATTTCGCTGACCGATTTCACCTGGGGACTGCCGCTGTCACCGGACAGCACCGAACTGGTCGAGATTGTGCGGCATCTTCCAGCTGAGCCCACGTCCGAAGTTCTACAAGAGTACACTTTGTTGGATGAAGGTCCGGTGGCTGCCATTCTGGATGTGACCGAAACCTGGCGCGGTGTGAACGCAGATTACAGGCGGTGGCTTTTTGATCGTCAGGATGAGGAAAAGCGGCACAAGAATTACGAAGATTGGTATGCGGATCGCTTTCCCGGTGCCACGCATCCCGATGCGATGGTTGTTGAGGATGATCTTGACGCCAACGTCATTCGGCTGGTGCAGCGATATTCCCTGCCGCGCGACGGGTTTGAAGAAGATGGCCTTTGGGCGGACCTGAGCCATTTTGGCTATGTGGTTTCGGATCAGCTTTACGAGCTTGATGATGACGCGGCGTTGGCAGGGCAATCGCAGGTTAATAATCCGATCCACGCTGTACACAGAGTGGTCATGCGCAATGTGCCGGCATCCTTGAACCAACCGGTCAGTTACAGCTTTGAAAACCGCTTTGTCGATTTTGAAACCAAGGGCGAGTGGAACGAAGCTGAGGCGTCCTTGCGCTATGAGTGGGTCCTGAAAACCAAGAAAACCACACTAAAACCCGGAGATGAAGACGCCTGGCGCGAGGCGGCTGATTACGTTGAAGATCATGACATTTACAACGTCAACCTGCATCAAAACCTGTTCGGCCTGGAATTGGGTAAGCCGGTCTATCTGGGGATGAACGGAACCCAGCTGATGGTTCTTCCCCTGCTTGTGTTGGTGGCCATGATGATGTTTTTGATGTTCCGCAGCGGTGTCCGAGCTGAAGTGGCAGCCAGCCGCGCAATGAGGGACGCGGAGCGGCGTTAAAGCCCGCCCCGCCCTTGTTATCCCTCTTGCCGGGAAGACAGGATCCAATCCCGCACAATCTCGGCCTTTGGTGTCAGGGGGCGAGTTTTGGACCACACCAGATAAAACCCTTTGCCCGTTTTCCAGGCCCATTCAGGACGCGCCGCCAGCATGCCCTGCCGCACCAGCGGAGCTACGACATGATGCCAGCCAAAGGCAAAGCCCTCACCCGCCATCGCGGCCTGCAAAACCAAGGCATAATCGTTCAGCCGCAGACCGGTACGAGGGGTGACCTCGGTGATGCCAAAGGTGCGAAACCACTGTTCCCATGTGGGGCGTTCACGGACCGGCTCCTCTAGGTGAATAAGCCGTTGATTCAGAAGGCCGGGCACATTCTTGAGCGTGACGGCGGCGGCCATGACGCGAGGTGAAGCGACGGGATAGATCACCTCATCCGATATCAAATGCGCGTCGCAATCGGGCCAATTGCCATCGCCCAACCGCACGGCAAGGCTGATGGTTTCCACATTCAGGTCCGGCTCGCGATCGCTGGATTGCAGGCGCAGCTCAATATCGGGATGATTTTGCTGAAACGATGCTATTCGAGGCATAAGCCAGTAGTTGTTGAATGCCGAGGAAGCGCTGAGTGTCACGTGATCATTGCTGGCAAATTGCCGGATCGAAGCTGCAGAATGCGACAGCAGCTCGAACGCGCGGGTGACATCTGAAAACAGACGGTTTCCTGCATTGGTCAAAGTGATCCTGCGATGGCTGCGCCGAAACAAAACGACGCCAAGTGAGGTTTCTAATTGCTTGATCGAGGCACTGACGGCGGGTTGCTGCACATTCAACTCCTCTGCCGCTTTGGTGAATGATCCCGTGCGTGCGGCAGCTTCGAAGACGACCAGATGGCGAGGTGAGGAGAGGAGGGACCAGGGTTTTTGCATAACTTCAGATTATGCTAAACATCAATATTTTCAACCGTCACAGAGATGTGGTTGAGCGCTATGGTTCTTGAAGAAACATGGCGATGAGGGTTTCAATGGCACGGCGCGCTCGGACATCCAGAAAACGGCAGGACACACATATCGCTGTGCCCGCCTCACCCTTTATTCAGCGCCAGGCCCCGTTTTACGATCTGCTTGACGAGGAGCAGGTCGTTCGTCTGGAACGTCAGGTGGATTGGTTTTTGCAGGACGTGGGCATCGCCTTTCGTGACGACCCCGAGGCGCTTGCGCTATGGAAGTGCGAAGGGGCACAGGTCGACGGTGATATCGTGCGCGCCCCTGCAGATTGGATTCGCGCCCTTTGTGCCAAGGCACCGCGAGAGTTTACTCAGTTGGCCCGCAATCGGGATCGATCGGTTGTCATCGGCGGTCGAAATCAGGTTTTCGCCCCGGTCTATGGCGCCCCTTTTGTGCGTGATCTGAAAGGTGGGCGGCGTTATGGCGATCTGAACTCCTTTGAGGACCTGGTGCGCCTTACCTACCTGCACCCAAACCTGCATCACGGGGGTTTTGTGACCTGCGAGCCGTGTGATGTTCCAGTCAGCAAGCGGCATCTGGATATGTTGCTGGCCCACATGACGCTAAGCGACAAACCGCATCTGGGCGCAATTACCGAGATGAGCCGCGCTCAGGACAGTGTCGACATGGCCGAGATCGTATTTGGCGCGGATGTGATGGCGGAAAACTGTGTCATCATGGGCAACGTGAACACCAATTCACCGCTGCTGGTTGATCGGGTGGTGACGGAATCCGCGCGGGTCTACAGCAGCCGGGGTCAAGGTATGATGGTGGTGCCGTTCATCCTGTCCGGGGCGATGGGGCCGGTATCGACCGCTGCCTCGGTGGCCCAGGCATTGGCCGAGGCGATGATGGTCTGTGCATATATTCAGCTTATCCGTCCCGGTGCGCCTTTCATACTGGGGAACTTCCTGTCTTCGATGTCGCTGAAATCCGGCGCGCCGACTTTTGGCATGCCCGAGCCGGTGATCTCGAATTATGCGATCGGGCAACTCGCGCGACGCGTGGGCCTGCCTCTGCGCTGTGGCGGATCGCTGACAGCGTCCAAGATCGAGGATGCGCAAGCCGCGTATGAAAGCGCGGATTCGATGCATTCGACCATGTTGGCCGGGGCGAATTTCGTGCTGCAATCGGCGGGTTGGCTGGAAGGTGGACTGTGCGCCGGATTCGAAAAGCTGATCATGGATGCGGACCGGCTTGGGTCTTATCAAAAGGTTCTGGACCTGGGGCTGGACACATCAGACGAAGCGCTGGCCAGTGACGCCTATGAGGAGGTTGGTCCCGGCGGTCATTTCCTGGGCTGCGGTCACACCATTCGTAATTATCAGGATGCGTTCTATGAACCCGCGCTCAGCCACAGTGAAAACGTCGAAAGCTGGGAGGATGAAGGTGCCAAGGACATGCGCACGCGGGCTTATGAACGCTGGAACCAGATGCTGAAAGATTATGAGGCACCTCCCATCGACGTGGCGTTGAAAGAAGAGTTGGAGGCTTTCGTTGCCAAACGCAAAGAAAGCTTGCCCGACGCCTGGTACTAAATTCCCCGACCTTTTACCTATGCCGGTCAACCAAGGAAAACACGTATGCCCGAGATTCAAAAAGACGAAACAGCCACCGGCAAACCGTTGCCGTCCCACGCCAAGGTCGTTGTAATTGGTGGCGGTGTCGTTGGCTGCTCGATCCTGTTTCATCTGGCCAAATTCGGCTGGAAGGACGTGGTGCTTCTGGAACGAGATGAGTTGACCTCGGGTTCAAGCTGGCACGCGGCGGGGCAGATTCACACGATCAGCTCGGACCCGAATATCAGCCGTCTGCAAAGTTATACCATTGATCTGTATAAAGAGATTGAAGAGACCTCGGGCCATTCGGTTGGATTGCATATCACTGGAGGGTTCTACGCGGCCTCGACCAAGGAGTGGTACGACTATCTGAAACGCGAGCGGTCGAAGGCGCGCTATATGGGCCTGCATCAGGAGTTCATTTCTCCGTCCGAGTTGGCCGAACGGCACCCGCTGGTCGATCCGAAACATTACTATGCAGCGCTGTGGGATGATCAGGACGGCGATCTGGACCCGTCGGGAGCGACCTATGCATTTGCCAAATCTGCGCGCGTTCATGGTGCGCAGTATTTCACCCATTGCGGTGTCACCGCGATGTCGCAGCGACCCGATGGCTCGTGGGATTTGACCACGCCCAAAGGTCAGATCAATGCCGAACACGTGGTGAATTGTGGAGGGCTGTGGGCGCGCGAGGTCGGGCATATGTCTGGCGTTCACCTGCCGGTTCAGCCAATGGAACACCATTATCTGATCACCGAGAAAATCCCTCAGATTGCTGAGCGGATGGAGATCATGGGGGAGGTGGGGCGTCTGCCGGCCGGGATCGACTATGAGGCCAACATCTATTTCCGGCAGGAACGGCAGGGGATGCTGCTGGGCACGTATGAACCGAAATCGACCCCTTGGAAGGTGAACGGCACGCCGTGGGATTTTGGGCATGAGCTGCTGCAACCTGATCTTGACCGTATCGCCGACCGTCTGGAGATGTCGTTTGCACGCATTCCTTCCATTGGTGAGGCTGGGATCAAGGACATGATCAATGGTCCCTTCACCTTTGGCCCCGATGGCAACCCAATGATCGGCCCGGTGCCGGGGATGAAGAATTATTGGGTCGCAGTGGGCGTCATGGCGGGCTTTTGCCAAGGCGGCGGTGTGGGGCTGACCATGGCTGAATGGATGATCGACGGAGAGCCTTCGATCGACGTCTGGGCTATGGATGTGGCGCGGTTTGGCGAGTTCGCAACGCCAGACTGGGGCACAATCAAATCCTCGGAAAACTACGAACGCCGTTTCGTGATGACGTTTCCGAACGAAACGCTACCCAAGGGACGGATGCAGAAAACCACCGCGCTTTATGATCGTTTGGTCGCAAAAGGCGCGCGGATGGGGCAGGGCTTTGGGTTGGAAAACGCGCTGTGGTTCGCCGATGGTCCTGAGGACGCGCATGAAGACCCGACTTTTGAGCGCAATCGCAGTCACGACTATGTCGCGCGTGAGGTGAAAGCGGTGCAAGAGGCTGTTGGTGGGATCGAGATTGCCAATTTCGCCAAACATGAATTCAAAGGCGCGGGTGCGCGGGCCTATCTGGATTACGTGCTGGCCGGGTATGTGCCCAAACCGGGGCGCCTGACGCTGACACCGATGTTGACGCCCAAGGGTAAGCTCTTTGGTGATTTGACCGTGGCCTGCTTGGCCGACGATCACTTTATCCTGTTTGGTTCAGGCGCCATGCAAGAGGCGCACCGCCGCTGGTTCGAAAAGGACCTGCCGGATGATGTGAGCTATGCCAACGTGTCGGACGATTGGCACGGAATCGCATTGTCTGGCCCCAAATCCCGCGAGTTGTTGGCGCGGCTGACGCGAGAGGATGTCTCGGCCGAGGCCTTCAAGTTCCGCGATCTTCACCAGACCTTTGTGGCCGGTGTACCGGTGATCCTGAATCGCATCTCGTTCAGCGGCGAACTGGGCTATGAGATTTATTGCAAGCCGCAATACCTGTTGCGCTTGGCCGAAGCGATTGAAGAGGCCGGGGCCGATCTGGGCTATCGCTGGTATGGGGCCCGCGCGTTGATGTCGATGCGGCTGGAGAAAGGGTGGGGTGTCTGGACGCTTGAATTCCGCCCGGATTTCAATGCAGTCGAAAGCGGCATGGAAGCCTTCATCAATTGGAACAAAGAGTTTGTCGGCAAGACGGCGACCGCGGCGGCCCGCGCCGAAGGCGTCAAACAGAAGCTAGTGACCATGACAATCGACGTCGACGGAATTGATGTGTCGAATGATGAGGCGATCGTGAAAGACGGAACTGCCGTTGGTTATGTCTCGTCCGGTGGCTATGCGCATCGGGTCGGGGAGTCGATGGCCATGGGGTATGTTGCCGCGGACCATGCCGCGCCGGGAACGATCCTACAGGTGGAAATCCTTGGCGCGTTCTATGACGCCACGGTTCTGGGTGCACCAATTTACGATGCCAATGGAGCCAATATGCGCACCTGAGTAGTTGGTCGAAAAGCCATCCGCGCACAGGTTGCAAGACCGTCATCATTTTGTTGGCTTGTAACCTGGCCTGCCATCAGCGTTCGTCAAAAGCGTTGTTCACGGTCTGATGCACCGGCTTCAGCATTTAGGCGAGCAGAGTATTCTCGCCTGTGGTCATCTCTGCCACCACGGTCATTCCGGCCTGAAGAGGACGTTCATACGCGCCGCTGCCAATAGATTTTTCGGCCAACTGTATCGAAGCCCGGAAATAGGTTTCGCCTGTCATCTTATCGACAAGCGACACCGAATCCAGCCCGCCTGAGCAGATTACGATCGTTTTCATATTTTGAACCCTTGTTTTGTTACCCGGGTAGGCTGCGACCGGGATGCACCCTGTTACACACGGGGGCTAGGCGTGCCAACCCTCCATTCCCGCAATCACGCGCTTGTGGTAGATGACCCGTGGGTCGTACGGCGTGACCAGATATTCACTTGCTGTGTTCAACACCGGGTAAACTAATCGGCATGATCCTTGAAACTATCTGGAAACAAGAAATTGCACCCTCTAATCTTCCACTGACATTTGGCCGATCAACCCCAGATTTAAGCCACCAACAGCCGTTTTGGACCACAAGTGCGAGTCAGCGTAGGAATTGCCGTATCAATACTTGTCGCGCTTTCAATCGGCGCGTCGACTTTTGTGGTGCATTCGCTGTGGTGGACGACCGCGAGGGAAAACAGTCGGATGTTGGCGGCCGAGATCAACAGTCAAATCGCCAACACGGTGCGGATTGAAGTTGGATTGACCCTAAGATCCGCCGAAGCGGCCTGGGCCGCGGTCCGGACAATCTTTGTCCAGAATGTGATTCAGACACAGCAAGCCGACAAGCGAGAGTTTGTGTTCCTGTCGCAATTGCAGGCGCAGCCCAACATATCGTGGATTACCTTCGGCTGGCCTGACGGGGACTTTTTCGCCGCCCACCGTTTAGGCGACAGTGGGCTGGAGATGATCGAAATCAACGACGAGATCCGGGATCGGAGCCTGCGCAAGGACCGCTACATTTTTATTCCCGGGGACATCCAATTCGAAGACCGCTCGTTTTCGCCAACCCAATATGATCCGCGCGATCACGCCTGGTACGGTAATTTCATTGATCGCGATACGCCGGACTGGATCGAGGTGCGCGACCTGCCGGGTAGCGACAAAACGGTCTATGCCTTTGCCGGGGCAATCGACGTGAACCGCAGACGCCAAGGCGTGTTGACAGTGGCCATTGAAACGGATCGCCTGTCGCGCTTTTTGGGATCATTGCGACCGGGTGAGTTTGGCGCGGCCTATATTCTGAGCGCGGATGGCAAGGTGATCGCCGTACCGGACCCGGATGCAGATGAGGTCACCCCGGCGCGGATGGGTGAAGGTGAGCTGTACGAAGTTGCCAAGATGTCTGGGGAAACCCTTTTGGCGACCTCTGGTCCGAATGTCGCCGGCAGTTTGACGACCCGTGTGGTGTATGACGACGTGCCCTATGCCGTGGCACTGACCCCGCTTGGATTTTACGGGTGGCGCGTGGCCACGGTCATCCCCGAAGCCGCCTTCCTGTCAGGTATCGACCGGACGCTTGTCAATCTGATTTATGCGCTGCTTGGGGTGGTTGTTGTGGCGACCGGTCTTGCCATTTGGTTAATGCGCAAGGTTGTGGCAAACCCTTTGTCGCGCGTTGCCGAAGACCTCAGCCGAATTGAGCGTTTCGATGTCGAGCAGGTCTCGCGGCGTCCCTCGCGCCTGAAAGAGCTCAATAACCTGTCCGCGGCGACGGCCAACATGGCGGCGGGTCTGTCGGCGTTTCGAAAGTATGTGCCGACCGATCTTGTGCGAATGCTGGTGGCGGCAGGTATCAAGACGCAGCCCGGAGGGGAAACAAAAACGATATCTGTGCTGTTTTGTGATGTGTCGGGTTTCACCGGCCTGACCGAAAAGCATGGCCCGAAGATTGTCGAGTTGATGGCACCATTCTTCAGCGCTGCGTCATCGACCATTGAACGGCATCATGGAACAATCGATAAGTTTATCGGGGATGCGGTGATGGCGTTCTGGGGTGCCCCGCGAGAAAATCTCGACCACGCTGAAGATGCCTGTCGTGCTGCGCTGGAACTCGTGGACGTGGTCGAAAGTGCTGGCTTGCGAAGTGACTCTGACGATTCCCTGCGCGTCAGGGTCGGTCTGAACAGTGGTGAAGCTCTGGTTGGGAATATCGGATCGGAACAGCGGCTGAACTACACGGCAATTGGAGACGTCGTAAACGTAGCAAGCCGTCTGGAGGTGGCCAACAAGGCCTATGGCAGCGCGATCCTCATTGGGCCCGAAACACGGCGAGAAGCAGGTGATGCGATCATCGTCCGGGAACTGGATACGCTTGAAATTGCCGGCCGGTCCGGAGAACTGGTCGTTTTCGAATTGATTGCCATGGCTGACAGTGTCGCTGAGACCCCACCGTGGATCGAGGCTTATGAAACAGGTCTTGCCCATTACCGGGCCAGACGCATGTCCGAGGCGGTCGCGTCCTTTGAGACCGCAGATAATTTGCGCGGGGGCGATCCTGCGTCCGTTTTGATGATCAAGCGAGCAAAAGCGTTGCTGGCGGACCCTCCGCCAGGCGATTGGACGGGCGTTGCATTCATGGATGATAAGTAGTGTTTCCTTAGGATGTTTGAGGCGTGAGGCGCTCGTCACTCTGTTTTCTGGCGTCATCGCCTTGAAATTTTGTTTCGTTTTGCCGGTAAATACTGAAACATCATGACAGCGCGAGCTTGATAGTTTAGTTGTTCAATTTAAAGCAAAATTGACAATGTCTCGGTGAATATAGTGGAACACGTAACCTTCACGTTCGAGATGGGAGTGGTGTGCGCTTTGTTGGCCTTCACCGTTTTCCTTTTCGTATCGGAAATTGTCAGAATAGACCTTTCTGCGATACTGGTTTTGGTTCTGGTCGGCCTTCTTAGCTACGCTCCGGGGCTTGAGAACCTTGCCAATGTTTCGCAACTGTTCGACGGATTTGCGTCCAACGCGGTGATATCCATCATCGCGGTTATGATCGTGGGGGCGGGTCTGGATAAAACCGGCATCATGAACAAAGTTGCGGCGGTCATATTGAAATATGGCGGCACCGCCGAGAACCGGGTGCTGCCAATTGTTTCGGGCACGGTCGGCGTTATTTCATCCTTTATGCAGAATGTCGGTGCGGCCGCATTGTTCTTGCCGGTGGTCAGCCGAATTTCCTCTAGGTCCGGAATTCCGCTGTCCCGCTTGCTGATGCCCATGGGGTTTTGCGCCATTTTGGGCGGCACGATGACAATGGTGGGCTCATCACCGCTGATTTTGCTTAACGATCTCGTCATCACTGCAAACAAGGGGCTGCCCGCTGACCAGCAGATTGAACCATTTGGTCTTTTTTCGGTTACACCAATCGGAGCGGTCCTGATCTTAACTGGGATCGCGTATTTTCTGCTGCTTGGGCGGTGGGTATTACCGGGCGATACCGGATCTGACAGTACCGGCACAGGGCAGGGTACGCAGGAATATTTGCAACGGGTGTACGGGCTGCAGGCAGATGTTTTCGAGGTGATCGTGCCCGAAGATAGCCCGCTGGTGGGGCGCATTCTGGCTGATATCAACCACGAGGAACACCTATACATAATCTCTACGTTCTATCGCGGCAAAACGTCGATGGTTCAGGTCCTGACCGCCGAGATTGCAGCACCTTGCAGATTGGCCATCATCGGAAACCGCTGGGATGTAGAACAATTTGCACTGAAATTTGGTCTAACGGTTCTGCCGGATTTAGATATCTTCGTTGAAGAATTTGCGCCGACCAATGCCGGCATAGCCGAAGTCGTTGTGACGCCCGATAGCAAACTGATCGGAAAATGCCCGCGCGAGCTTTTGTTTCGCAAGACCTATGGCATGTCGTTGCTTGCAATTCACCGCGGTGAAGAAACGCTTAGCCATGTTGAAACCGACACGCACGATTCCACTCAGATCGGGCTCGAGGATTTTCACGCAGGCGACATGCTTGTTGCACATACCCGATGGGACAACCTGATGCGCATTAAGCGTGATCCTGATTTTGTCGTCGTGACAACGGACTTCCCGCAGGATGAATTGCGGCCGCAGAAGGTCGGTTGGGCCTTGGCCTTTTTCGCAATTTCCCTGTCGCTGATTTTGTTCACCGACGTTCGTTTGTCGCTGTGCCTGCTGACCGGAGCTGCGGGAATGATGCTCACACGTGTACTGAGTGTGGATGAGGCCTATCGCGCAGTCGGATGGAACACCGTATTCCTGCTGGCCTGTCTCATACCGCTTGGGCAGGCGGTGCAAAACACCGGAACGGCGGCATGGATTGCCCAGCAAATCATGATCATTCTAAACGGTTGGCCGATTTGGGCGCTGCAGGCTGGTGTCGCGATATTGGCCACAGCCTTTTCTTTGGTCATGTCGAATGTCGGGGCCACTGTCTTGCTTGTGCCGCTTGCCATTTCGATTGCGGTGGCGGCAGGAGGCAACCCAGCTGTCTTTGCACTGACCGTAGCAATCTCGACCTCAAACAGCTTTATTATTCCAACCCATCAGGTCAACGCGCTGATTATGGGCCCTGCAGGTTACAAGGTTATGGATTTTGTGCGCTCGGGTGGGGTTATGACAATTCTGTTCCTGGTTGTTTCCTTGTTGATGCTTAACGTCATCTACTGAACTGCCCGGGCGCGCAGCCCGATCAGAGGTGCTTGTTTCTGAAAAAGGCGCTAGTTGACTAGGTAATTTGTCGGCGGACGTTTCGGTTCAGTCTGCTATTTCTTTCACGACGGAAAAAACGAAAAAAGTGTTGAGAAATCATGCTTTTGAATTCTGACTTATCATTAATCAACGCAGCGCTTCTTTTTGATCGCCAGTGTTATTGGGCCAGAATGTCGTTTGTGGATTTCACATCCGCGATTTCACCGTCAAGCGTTGCCATGCTAACCGAATGAACTTGAGTGGCATTGTGGGATTTTCCGTCCGGGCCGGTAAGCCCATAAGTCCAAACAGCATCGGCTGCATAGATTGGCTGAAAGCCAAGATCAGCTGCACTGCGCGTGGTCGATTCTACACAATGATTGGCGGTCGCACCGCACAGGATAACACGCTCGACGCCAGCGCCTTGCAGAATTGCCTGCAATGGTGTTCCCACAAAACCGCTGCTGCCAGTCTTGACGACGATAGGCTCATTGGTCGCCGGGGCCGCGAATGGTTGAACTGCACACCCCGGGGCGTCGGGGTGAAACGGGTCCTCGGGATCCGTACCATGGTGGTGAATATGGACGACCGTACTGCCGTCGCGGCGGAATTTTTCCAGCAGCTGGGTAATATTGCTTTCTGCCTCGGGACAAGACCGTTCCGTGCCCAAAGCATCCTCGTGCGCCAGGGCCATCTGAACATCAATCACCAGAAGTGCGGTTTTCATTCTTTTCGATCCTTAGCTCGCGGTTTCGGCCTTGCGGCTTGCCAGTATGTTTTCCACCCGCTTGCCGTATATGCGAATGTTGATCTCATCCCCGATTTCGCGGTCGGGCTGTTCGTCATAAGTCATCGTGGCCGTGATACGGGGGCGGTCACCTTCAACCTTGGTCACACCATGTAACGAGTACCCGCCACGGAACAACGTCAGCGTTCCCGCCCCGCGCGCGAAGGTCTGGGCATGGGACAAGTCCCCATCCAACAAGCGGTCCACCGCCTCTCGGTCTTCATCCGAGTCTGTCCGGGAATTTGGAATAAAGGTGAACTCGCCACCTTTTTCGGCAGCCTGCAATAACAGCGTGACAGTGCATTCGGTCGTATCATAGTGCCAGGCATGTCCGCTTCCGGGTTGCAGGGCGACGACGTTGAGCGCCTGAAACTCATCCGCGCATCGATACAGTTGGTCTTTCATCTGCACCCGCCGCACAAACTCGGTCAAAATTTCTGACTGGTACAGCTGCTTGAGGCCGGACTCTGCCGGTATTTGATCATCTGCAAGCTGCACGGCGCTATGGATGAATTCTTTTCGGCGTGGATCATCGTCAGGCAGCGAAGGGTCAATCGCCCCCTGATAGATGTTTCGCTTCACGTGCAAAACCTCCGCCGTCGGAAGCAGGGCGTTTGCCTCTGAATTCACCTGTTTCAAAGCCTTGGAATGCAGAAAGCCATCCAGATTGCACCAGCCGTTGGTGTCGATGCTGAGCTGACATTGGGCTAATAATTCTGCACCCGGGCCATTGTCCAGATCGGCAATCGGGTAGCGGTCGAGGTCTACAAAATCCAGAGCGACATCCCGTTTGGATTGGCTGGTGTCAGTCATGATGATCTCCTTCAGGAAAACTCAACCGGTCAGTGCGCTGTCGCACACCCCGATACTATGCAGAGCAGTCTTGATCAGATAAAACGAAACAAAACGGGCCCATGAACAAAAAATTTTTATGGAAAGCTGATGCGCCACAATCTGAACCTCAACTGGTTGCGGAGTTTCGAAGCCGCAGCGCGATTGCTGAGCTTCACATCTGCGAGTCAAGAAATCGGCCTGACACAGACTGCCGTAAGCCAGCATATCAAAGCCCTTGAGGCGCAGCTGGGCGATAAGCTGTTCGTGCGCCGCCCCAAAAGTCTGCAATTGACCGATGTGGGCAAAGCTTACTTACTGCCTGTCCGCGAAGCACTGGGCACGATTGAGATGTCGACGACCGGCCTATTTGGTCCCCGCGGGGCAGCAACGATCACTATACGTGCCTCGATGGCCTTCATCATGTGGTTGTCTCCAAGGTTGGATGGCTTTCTGCGCGACCATCCCGACACCAGCGTCAAACTTTTAACCTCGATCTGGAAGGATTCCTCGGAACAACACCCGGTCGACGTTGATATCGTCTTAGCGTCCAAAGACTATGCAGGCCCTAATTTGGAACCGCTTTCGGACGAGGCGATTGTCCCGATTGTCAGTGCCGTGTCCCATGAAGTGATAAAAGGGCCCAAGGACTTACTGCAGCACCCCTCAATTCATATCTTGGGTTTTGACGATCATTGGGCGCGCTACCTTTCCGCCTTTTCGCTGGAATCAACGCGCCCTGGCGCGCGGCTGGTGACCGACACCTCAACCGCCGCGATCGAATTGGTTGGTGCTGGTTTGGGGTGTGCCGTGGTCATTGAACGTTTTGCGGCACGGGCGATGGCGGCCGGACAGAACATTCGTATCGCTGGCGAAGCGGTAGCATTGGAGCAATCTCATTACCTCATTAGAAAAGATCACCGCGCTGCTGTTCGTCCACAAATCGAAGCGTTCAATTCTTGGCTTCGGCAGCAGTTCTGAGTTCAGCACCCTGATGTTGCCAGATGAGGTGAACTAAGCCACAGCTGACGAAGAATGAGGTCCTGCACCGTTTTTCTTAAGAAACATGGGGAAAACCCCCATGTTAACCCGCGAATCTTCACGTGAACGAATCTTGCGTAGTCAGTGATAGGGTGAGACCATCGCAGTACAGTCCGAGCAAGCATGCGATAAAAGGGGTGTTTATGGAACCAGGCAATCTCAGGCTATTGCCAGTTTACAACGGGAATACACTGGCCGACCTGTTTCAGGCTTGTTCAAGCCCTTCTTTATCGTCGGCGATTTGCGGTTTGTGGGGCAATTCTGACTTCAAGCTGGGCAATCACATCATTGATCAGCCTGAACAGAGCTCGATTGACCTTTCACAATGCTTTGGCAAGGCGCTACCCTTTGTCGGATGTCGGTTTTGAGAATGGAAAGCCCAGAGGCTTTCTATATTCCGGGATACGTACACAATTCGCGTAGCCCCCAAAACTCGGATGCAGGATCACAATAATCATGCGTCTTGTGTTTTATCAAATGGCCAGTTCACGATGAGCAAAAATCTCTCTTGCAAAAATCAACCAGAGGCATCCGATGCACAGCGTTCGGCGTCAAATCTGGTCAATGTGATGAACATCGACCGCGATGACGCATTAGGTATACGCGATCAGATACGCGCAGAGTTGGCTTTTTTGATTTCAAGCGGCGTACTGCAAAATGGAGCGAAATTGCCCTCCTGCAGAGCACTTGCGCGTGATCTCAAGGTGTCTGTGAACTCGGTGTTGGGTGCATATTCCAGGCTTGTTGACGAAGGTACGATCATTTCGAAGCCAAAATCTGGCTACTATGTCTCTCTCAATCTGAACCGGACGCAGGCCAAGGCAGATCAAGAGATCAACGCGAATTTCCCGAACATCGTCGAAAGAATAACCAGAAGGCGTTTGCCATCCAAAGCAGGCTGTATCACCCGGCCTGCGGATTGGCCGGACTATCAGTTCCCGTTCGTGTGCAACCAGGCGGCCTCGAACAGGTTTCCTTTAGCTGAATGGCGTGAATGTTCCCGACTGGCGTTGAACATGCGCGACCTCAGCAATTGGACAGGTGACAACCAGTATCGTGATTCCGACACCTTTGTTGAACAAATCTGTAGCCGGTTGTTGCCGCATAGAGGCATCGTCGCCAAGCCTGAAAACGTGCTGATTACCATGGGTGCGCAGCAGGCCATCTATATAGTGGCGGCTTTGCTGCGTGGCTTTGGCCGCGTCGTTGCAATTGAGGATCCAGGATATGCCGACGCGCGTAACATATTCGAGCAGACCTTTGATGAGGTCCGGTTCATCCCCGTCGACAGTGAGGGTCTTGTTGTCGATGAAAGACTGGCCGGATGCGATCTGGTCTATGTGACGCCAAACCGTCAGATGCCAACAGTTCTGTCTATGTCGCAGACCCGAAAACGTCAGCTACTGGACATGGCAAAGAAGGAAGATTTCCTGATTATCGAAGACGATTATGAAGGTGACATGGACTTTGATGAGAACAGTCTGCTTCCTTTGTATAGTGGGCATTCTCAGGGGCGGGTGATCTATACTGGCAGCCTTTCAAAAAGCTTGGCTCCGGGTCTGCGGCTGGGCTATCTGGTCGCCCAGGAATCTCTGGTACAAGAAGCGCGCGCCCTGCGCGGAATGATGATCCGCCATCCACCGCACGTCATTCAACACACCGCATCTCTGTTCCTGCGTTTTGGTCATCATGAGACGCACCGGGCAAAGATGCACCGGATTTTCAACGAACGCTGGCACGTCGCATCGCAGGTCATCCAAGAGCTGTTTCCCGATTTCGAGTTGCAATACGAATATGGCAGCACGAACTTTTTCTTCCGCAGCACCCAAGGGCACAGCGCCTATCAAATCGCGGAAGCTGCACGTCAAAGGGGCGTGATTATCGAGCCGTCAAGCGTCTGTTTTTCTGATGAAAAGAAGGGTGAAATAACCTTCAGGCTTGGCATTTCCGCCGTTCCGGCAGGCAATATCGAACAGGGTCTTCGCACCTTGCGCAGCGCCATTGATGCGCTCTAGCTGTGCCCACACTTAAACTCATCTGTGTCTATCCAACAGGCCAACAATCTTACCTTTATTGATGGGCAAGGCCAATCGGGCTGGTCTGATCGAGTCACTTGCCCACGCGAAAGCAAGTTATTTTTTTGTTGATTTACCGCGCCCATAGGTCCGTCAGGTCGAATGTAGCGAGGTGAGAGATGAATATTCTGGGGCACTTTGTATCCAACGAATTTTGGCCAGGTGCGAGCAACAGGATTTCTGAAATTGTAAACCCGGCCACCGGGGCGGTGACCGGAAAGGCAACGCTGGCCTCTGTCGAAGACGTAGACACCATCGTTAGAACAGCGGCTGAGGCGGCGCCGGGCTGGGCTGCAACACCGCCTGCCAAACGCGCGATGGTTATGTTCGAGTTTCGCGATCTTCTCAAAAAACATACCAATGAACTGGCTGAACTGCTGTCGTCAGAACATGGAAAAACTCTGCCGGACGCAAAAGGCGAGATTGCGCGCGGTATCGAGGTTGTCGAATTCGCGTGTGGGATTCCTCAGCTTCTTAAAGGCGAGTATTCAGAGGCCGTTGCAGCAAACGTAGATTGTTTTTCTGTCAGACAGCCTTTGGGCGTTGTTGCAGGTGTAACACCCTTCAATTTTCCCGCCATGGTCCCGCTTTGGATGTATCCGGTGGCCATTGCCTGTGGAAATACCTTCGTGCTGAAGCCTTCCGAAAGAGACCCCTCGGTCGTGATGCGCATCGCGGAATTACTGGCGCAGGCCGGGTTGCCACCGGGCGTTTTCAACGTCGTGAATGGGGACAAAGTGGCCGTGGATGCGCTTTTGGATCATCCATTGGTTGAAGCGGTCAGCTTTGTCGGCTCAACGGCAATTGGGCGTTACATATACTCGCGTGGCTCTGCGAACGGGAAACGCGTGCAGGCGTTGTGCGGCGCAAAAAATCATCTGGTCGTTATGCCGGATGCGGATTTGGAACAGGTTTCGGACGCGCTCATTGGGTCGGCCTATGGCTCTGCGGGTGAGCGATGTATGGCCATTTCCGTTGCCGTACCCGTTGGTGAAGACACAGCAGATCGGCTGATCGACGTACTGGCACCCAGGGTGCGGGCTTTGAAAGTTGCGCCATTTACCGACCCGTCCTCAGAACTTGGTCCCGTGATCAGCAAGCAAAGCTACGACCGCATCTATTCCTATATTGAACACGGCCTTGAAAAGGGTGCCGAGCTTGTTGTCGACGGGCGCGAAATCTCGTTGCAGGGGTACGAAGACGGCTATTTCATCGGCGGGTGCCTGTTTGACCGAGTGACGCCTGATATGCCCATCTACAAGGATGAAATCTTTGGACCGGTCCTTTCCGTGGTGCGAGTCGCCAGTTACGAAGACGCAGTTGGTCTGATAAACGATCATGAATATGGAAACGGGACGGCGATCTTCACCCGCGACGGTGACGCTGCGCGTGATTTCTGGGCGCGCGTGCGCATAGGTATGGTCGGAGTAAATGTGCCAATCCCGGTTCCGGTCGCTTATCACTCTTTCGGAGGGTGGAAGCGGTCCTTGTTCGGCGACCATCACATCCACGGCATGGAAGGGGTGCGATTCAATACCCGACTCAAAACCATGACAACCAGATGGCCATCCGGAATTCGCACGGGGGCTGAATTCAATGTTAACGGTGGAAAAGTTGTCTGAGCCTAGGCTGGGAGTGAGCAGCCATTCTTAAAATTCTCGCATTGAGACATTGAGGCGCCACATCCTATCCCGGCGAGGTTCTATTATTTGAAGTTGATCCCAAAGGCCTCGTGAAAACACTAACACGTGCCTACGCAAAATCTGTGTAGCATCCTAGTGCTTTTCTGAATCTCATCTTTGGAATGCATCAGGACGACGAAGAACCACCGTCTGGTCGATCCATTGAATCAATGTGCGTTGGACGGGCGCTAACTGTTCCCATCGACATTGAAATTATCCGCTTAATTTCAAGTCGATATCGAATAATATTGTTATTTTACAATGTGATAAGCATTGGATTGATCTGTGCCCATATTTTCATCGATCTGTGCCTTTCGCTTATTGGCCTGCATAATCTTAACTTGACCCGAGGAGGACGATGCAAGCCTTCTGCGAAATGAGGGGTTGCGCCTGCTCGCGTATGGAACGCATCATATTCCTCTAGGGAAGACAGAGCTGGGTCTGCAAAGTCATTGCAACGCCTTGTTCAAAATAGGCATTTTCACGGGGAGGACAAAGCGTGCTGATGCGAGGACTTGAAGCTCTTACAGGGGCCATATCCGAATTCGCAGGTTGGATCGGATGGTTTCTGATTTTGTACTGCATGGCGTTTGGTGTTTCCGACGTTTTCATGCGTTACCTGCTCAACAACCCATCGCAATGGATCGGCACCACCTTGCAGGCCGCAATGGTGCTTTTGGCATGTGTGGGTGGTATCTATTCGCTGCAGCATGATAGCTTTGTGAAGCTTGATCTTTTCTACGCGAATGCGACAACGCGAAAGAAGGCGATCCTAGATGTGTTAACCGCGCCCATCGCGATCCTCTTTCTGGTGACTCTGATCTGGAAAGGATACGAAGCGGGTTCGCTTTCACTGATGCTCAACCAGTGGACGCCGACATCGGTGCCAATTCCGATCTACCCAATCAAATTTGCAATCCCACTCGCCGGATTCTTTGTTCTGCTGATCGTCATCAAGAAGCTTCTTGTGGATTTGCAAACAATCTTCGGCGGCGAACCTGATGAGGCGTAAGCCGAAACTCGGCGACGTCCTAATCTGAACAAGATCAAAACGAAAAAAATCATCTCTACAAACAAGGAGGATACAAATGAAACTTGAAAAATCCATAAAGACAGCCTTTTGGGCCGGTGCTCTTGCCACCAGTGCAAGCGTTGCTTTCGCTGCAGACGGCCCGCCGGATGAGGTAACAGAATGGGTTTTCCAGCCGGCATTTGACCAAACTGACGCTGGTTGGGACAACGGCCTGATCCCTTGGGTTGAAGCCGTTGAGGAAGCAACACAAGGTACCGTTAAAATCCGTGTCGAGCCTGCTGGCGCACTGGTAAGCGGCGCCGAGGCCTTCTCTGCGGCCGCAGCCGGTCAAACAGACGGCTATGCCGGCTGGGGATCCGTCTATGGGGGTGACATGCCGGAAGGCATGCTGGCTTTCGGTATGGCAATGGGCGCCAACAACACCGAAGAAGCATGGGAAGTGATGTGGGGAAATCCTGATTATCGCGTCGGCGATATCGTTCAGGAAGCTGCACACGCGCGTAACCTGCACTGGGCTGGTTGGACCAACCAGGGTCCTAACGCGATGTTCACCAAATTCCGGGTTGAAAAAATGGAAGACCTGGAAGGCCACAAAATGCGCGCAGGTGGTCCTCAGGCGATCTTCCACTCGACAATGGGCGGTGCACCCGTTTCCATGAACGGTGGCGAAATCTATACTGCCATCAAGCTGGGAACGATCGAAGGCACCTACTGGGATACCGGTGGGATCGACGACATGTCCTTCCAGGAAGTGATCGACTACGCGATCATGCCGGGTTGGAACCCCGCACAGCACCAGGAAATCTTCATCAACCTGCAAAGCTGGAATGCCCTGACGGACTGGCAGCGTGAGCAAATCGACGGTATTTTCGAAGAAACCTACTTTGAAACCAGCCGTATGCACGCGGAAGGCGTTGAAGAAGCGCTGCAAATCCTGCGCGATGCCGGTGGCGAAGTGATCATGCTGAGCGACGAAGAAGTGGCAAGAATGCGTGAAAAGTCCATCGCAGAAGTTTGGCCCCAAGTTGCTGCAGCATCTAAAGGAAACGCCAAAGGCGTCGAAATCTACAAAAAGTTCCTCGAAGATAAAGCTGCAGGGAACTAATCCACCGAAAATTCGTCATACGTGACGCACAAAATGACCGCTGGCTTGTTAAACGAGCCAGCGGTGCCCCGAAAAATGCCGCCAACAATACGGCATTTGGAACCGCGCATTAGCCGACGTTCCTAGGCTGCCACGTGCTAAGGAAAGACAAAAAATGAGCCTTGAACTTATCACAGCGCTGTACTTCATAGTGCTATTCGCCATTCTTTTCATGGGTTTGCCGGTCTCATTTGGCCTTGGCGGTACAGCCGTACTGTTCGCGATGATCATAGAACCGCGAGCGCTCTTGTCGGTGCCAAGTGCCTTTTATTCGACTCCGTGGAGTTCGATTCTGGTGACCGTGCCGCTCTTCCTGTTCATGGGATCCTTGATACGATTTTCCGGAATAGCCGAGGCCGCCTATGACGCTGTCTATAAGCTGATTGGACATGTTCATGGCGGACTGGCGATGGGAACGGTTCAGGTCTGTACCGTTTTCGCAGCTATCACTGGCATCACGCCACCTGCGACGACAACCATGGGGCAGATCGCATACCCCTCGATGATGCGATACAATTATGACCGTAGGATCGCCATCGGATGTATCGCGGCAGGTGGCGCTCTGGGCGCGCTGATCCCGCCGAGCGTTCCGTTCATCTTCTATGGTCTTTTGGCAAAAGTATCCATCGGTGACCTGTTCATGGCCGGTCTGATGCCGGGTCTGATGCTTGCCATGTTCTATACCATCTACATCGGTGTCCGTTGCCGCATTCAGCCGGAACTTGGGCCCGCTCTGCCGGCAGATCAGAAATTCACGGTGAGTGAAAAACTTACCGCCGTGCTCAGTATCTGGCCCTTTGCCCTTTTGATCGTGATCGTTTTGGGCGTTATCTGGGGCGGCATCGCAACGCCTGCCGAGGCTGCTGCGTTTGGTGCTGCGGGCGCATTCGTCATCAACTTCATCTATGGCAAACTGACCAAGGAAGTTCTGGTTGAATCGCTGGTGTCGACAGTAAAGCTCAGCGGTATGGGCCTGTGGATCTTGATTGGCGCAACTGTCTATCTCAACGTGTTCAATACCTTAGGCAGCCAGGACCTTCTGACCAATCTGGTTCTATCCATGCCAGGCGGAAGCACAGGCATCCTGTTGATGATGATGCTGATCATCTTGATCCTGGGTATGGTCATGGATGACTGGGCCATCATTCTGCTTTGCACCCCACTGTTCATCCCGATCATTGATGAACTAGGGATCGACAAACTGTGGTTCGGCGCTTTGTTCATCGTAAACATTCAGATCGCCTATCTGACCCCTCCATTCGGCTTCGTTCTGTTCTGGATCAAGGGCGTTTTGCCCAAGGACGTGAGTATGGGCGATGTTTACAACTCGGTTGGACCCTTTGTTGTACTTCAATTCGTTGGTCTCACGTTGATTTTCATCTTCCCGGAAATCGCCACCTGGCTGCCCAACGCGCTGAAATAGAGGATATCAGATGTTCAAACATATACTTGTCCCCGTAGCTCCCGGACATGAGAAAGAGTATTCGGCATCCATAGAAGCAGCTAAAAAACTGTTGGCGGACGGTGGTCGGATTTCGGTCTTGTCCATTATGGAAGAGCTGCCATCCTACATGGCGTCATATTTTCCGAAGGATCAGCTTAAGAAAGCAATTGAGGAGCTTGCGGATACTTTGACGGCAGAGCTGGGATCGGACGTGATCGATGTTCATGTTGTGTCAGGACATTCGACCAATGCAATCCTCAGTTGGCAGGAAAAGCACAAGGCGGATTGTGTCGTCGTGTCCTCACACCGGCCCGGTCTTTCTGACCTACTACTGGGATCTACGGCCGCCAGGGTTGTACGGCATTCCAATTGCAGCGTGGTGGTCCTAAGATAAGGTCAAGCAAAATCAATTGGTTGCAAAAAGATGGGGTTTCCGGTTCCCCTTGGGGAGGGGCCGGAAACTTTTTTCATTCAAAGTACTGTATTGAAAAATGTAAAACTCTCAGGCGCTTGGTTTCATTTTATTGAAATCCAACAGTTCTTGTCGGATCGCTTAATTGCTGTGACTGCGCATGCAACAGATTCAGTTACTTAGGTTTTGGAGTCTTTGAGACCCGGAAACGGGCCAAAATTTCCAAAACTTAAGAACGCGACTTTCGGTTGACAGGTAGGGAATGCTTGGAAAGAGACCAAGAGAGCTTCCTTTGTGGCGCTCACGGCACGGAGATTTCTGCGGATCTACGTTTTCGTGTATTCTGTGCAGCGAATAGACCGATCATTGATCCAAGCTGAAGACTAGAGTTTTCAGGAGCGCACAGATAGTGCCTTTGCACGCCATGCTGAAAGGCAGGCACTGATCCCCCGGTTTTCAATCAACCAAAGCAGCCTCATCTGACTGGTTTAAGTTGATTGTTAGTACATGATTGAACTTGGCTCCATCGGTATGATTGCTTCTGGCACGGGTGGGCTAAGTTATCATAGAAAGAAACCCAATGACCTAGCCCAAAGGAAATGAAGTGGGGCGAGCAGGGTAACTCCATTCGCGAAGTAAGCTAGCAGCAGGCGAACTGCCTGCGCTGACGAAATTCGACCGATTGACATTGTCAGAAGCAAAGGCGGAACCAGGTATGGAAACGGCACGAGAATCCATGTTGGAACTTGCGCCGTTAAGACCCACTCAACTGGCCAGCCAGTGGTTTCTGCCAATTGTCCTGCCAGTGGCGTCATTACACCTGGCGCATTCGGAACCGTCGTACACACCGCCACCAGTGATCCGATGGCGGCCAGAGAGGCAAATATTGCCGTATTGCTGGAAAGGTTTGCTTCATGAACATGGTCACCAGATACACTCCGGCCCAGGCATTTATTCCGGAGTGAAAAACCACAGCTCCGAAGCCAATGACCCCGGACACAATGAAGATTGGCGCAATGTTTACTTTCTGAGGAAGATCACTGAAGGGGATGACACCGACTACAGGTAATGCACAGATCAGAGCGGCCCCAAGTGCGACCCACGCAGGTGCGATTCCATGCCAGCTGTCTGTAACCCAAAGTAAAATGGTAACTCCGAGTATGCCGGATATGGCGACTGGGCCGAACGCGACATCCGCCATCTGGGGCATCAATTTGCCGAAATCGTTTGCCATCCAAGCCTGGCCGCCTCGCTCAGTCGCAACCTGTGCCTGAAAAAATTGGCCGAACGGGCTGTCCAGATCATCGGATCTGAGGCGGACTGGGATCAGATGGCGGGGAATGCTGGCATAGAGTTGCCGGACCACACTGCCATGAAGGTGGATTCTTCACTGATTGCCTTGCAGATCGTTTCCCGGGGCCAAGGCGCGGCGATTATCTCGGCGGATTATTCGCACAGCTACATCAAATAGGGACTGCTGGTCTCTCCACTCGATGATCGGCTGCCTACGCCCGCAGTGTTTTTTGGTCGTTCAGGTCACCTCGGAAAAACGAAACGAGGTGAACCAGTTCTGCAGGTGGCTTCAAGACTACTATAAAGCAGCGCAAAGTTGAGGACTAAGGCTAACAGTTGGAGCGTAACCCCGCCGCTTGACGTCCAAGAGGTGCAACTACTCGGCTAATGAATTGCTACAGCCTGTGTGAATCATAACTTTTCTACTGCGCGGAAGCGAACTATCCGGCGCTCATGCAGCTGTTTTCACACCGCAAGCACTTAAAGCGAGAAAATTGCCAATCTGCTATCAGTTCATCGCGACCAGCAGGGGCGTTCACACCTTCACAACCGAAAACGCTCAATACGAGAATTTTCCGGGGGCAAAAAATATTGCCTTGAATAGCCGCTAATTCGTCACTGGGCCCGTTGTTCCTCTGACGATGCACTCCAATTCGCAGCAGACTCTGAATGGCTCCGGATCGTCTGAGGTAATGTAGTCGGTGAACTTTTCCCCCGCCAGCGTTCCGATGGTTTCTGCCGGAATACGAATGGTCGTTAGACCCGGCTCGACGTCTGACGACCCTTTGAAATCGCCGATGCCGATAATCGACAGGTCTTCGGGAACGGTCAGGCCCAGTCTCTGCGCGGCAAACAAGGCACCCTGTGCAATAACATCGTTTCCGCACAACAATGCCGTGGGGCGCGGATGTCCCGTCAAAAGGTAAATGGCAGCCTGCTTTGCCTGCGAGACACTGTAGGGCGCTTCGGAAACTCGCTTGTCCGGAAGGCAAATATCCCTTTCCGCGAGCGTATCATGCACGGCTGTGAACCGGTGCTGCGCTCGATCATTGCCATTGGTTTTGGGAAAAATCAGTCCGATGTCCCGATGCCCCAAGGCCAGAAGATGCTCGGTCGCAAGTCGCCCGGCCAGAAGATTGTCTGCCCCGACACAGGGCAAGTCTGAATCTTCGGAGTAGTTCCATATCGCCAGCCCCGGAATTTTCTGCTGTTCGATCAGGCGGGCGGTTGCCTCGGCGTGTTCCAAACCGACAAGCGCGACGCCATCCACGCGATGCTCGAGCAGTTTGCGGACCATGGCGTATTCCCGGTCAAGATCGTATCCGTGCGACGCCAGCAACAGGCTGAACCCGGCCTTGTCGATCGAATCCGAGAATGCCTGAATGACCTCAGCAAAAATGGCATGGTTGATTGTGGGCACAACTAGTCCGATGGTCCCGGACCGTTTGCCATGCATCGTCTGTGCAGCACGGTTGCGGATATACCCCAGTCTCTGAACCGCTCGGTTGATCTTTTTGCGAGTCGCTGGGTTCACCAAATTCGGGTGATTAAAGGTACGTGACACCGTGGACGGAGAGACTTTTGCAGCCTTTGCAACTGCCACAATATCCACCTTACCCTTTTGAAAAATAGTCATAATTTTCTTCCATTTGGTCAATTTTATGAAAACATTTGCAAAACTATTTTCATTGCCTAACCTGATTTGTCAACAAAAGTAAAAACATGAACCGACGGGTTGGGAGGCCCTGAATGGAATTCATTTATTACTTCGGAGACGTGTTTACCCCGCTGTCATTCATGCTGCTGCTCGGCGGTACAATTGGGGGCCTGATTCTGGGTGCCACGCCCGGGCTTTCACCGACCATGGCTGTCGCGCTGTTGATCCCGTTTACCTTCCAGCTTGAGGCGGCGCAGGGTCTGATCTTGCTGGGAGCCGCCTATACATCGACCGTGGCCGGAGGGGCAGTCAGCGCAATTCTCCTCAAGATCCCCGGCGCGCCTGCCAATATTGCCACAACACTGGACGGGCATACGATGGCCAAACAAGGCCAAGGTGCGCGCGCTTTGCAGCTTTCGTTTCTGGCTTCGGCGGTGGGCGGAATATTCGGGGTTCTGCTTTTGATCTTCCTGACCCCCGTTTTGGCCAAATGGGCTCTGGCGTTCGGCCCTTCGCATTTGTTCTGGCTGGCTATTCTGGGCGTGACGGTGATCGGGACTTTGGACTCCGCGTCGGTGGTAAAGGGACTACTGTCAGGCTGCATCGGCTTGTGGCTGGCCACTATCGGTTTTGATGACATCATGGGGGCGCAGCGTTTCATCTTTCACCCCGCTTTGGGTGGTGGAATCAACATCATTGCCGCGCTGATCGGCCTGTTCGCAATCCCACAGGTGCTGACGATGTTCGCCAAGGGTCGCCATAACGCAGGGGCCGAGGTCATTGAAGTGCAGCGCCATTCGATCGTCGCGGCATTCCGAGAGTTGTTCAGCCGCACCCGTGCGCTGGGTATCGGAACGATGACAGGCTCAATCATCGGCCTGATCCCGGGTGTCGGCGGACAAATCGCGGGTCTTGTTGCCTACGATCAGACCAAAAAGTTCTCGGCTGAAAAAGACAAGTTCGGCACGGGTCATTCCGAAGGAGTGATCGCTGCGGAATCCGCCAACAATGCCATGGTCGGCCCATCTCTGGTACCTTTGCTGACGCTGTCCATTCCCGGCAGCCCCACTGCCGCCGTTCTGTTGGGCGGCTTGCTGATTCACGGTATTTTCCCCGGCTCAGACCTGTTCGACAATCACCCCGATGTCGCCTGGACCTTCATCAACTCGATGCTGATCGGGCAGATACTGATGTGCATCTTTGGCCTTTATGTCGCAGGGCTAGCAGCCCGCGTGGCGCAGGTGCCGCAATCGGTCATGGCCGCCATCGTGCTGGCGCTGTCGGTCTTTGGGGCCTATTCGGTGCAGGGATCGATGGGCGACGTCTATGTCATGGCCTGTCTTGGCATCGGCATGTTCTTTCTGGAACGTTTCGGATTCTCTGCCGCACCCCTGGTGCTGGGGCTGATCCTTGGACCCATCGCCGAGGCCAACTTCATTCAGGGCGGAATGATCGCCGACGCCACCGTTGGCAAGGCTTCGTATTTCCTGACCGGCGGTTTGAACCTGTTGCTGATCGTCATTGTGCTGGCCTCGATCGCCTATTCGGTCTGGATGGAACTGCGCAGCCGTCGCTACACCACCAAAGAGGAGGCGCAGGCATGAACCGCTCGCAGCACATATTCGGGTCGGGTCTGGTTTTTGCAGTTGGTCTCTGGGTGACGTGGGTCAGCTATACCCAGCAACCGGCCGAAGCCTTTCTGTTCCCGCGCCTTATCGCGTCTGTTTTCGTGGTTCTGGCCGGCTGGACATTTGGCAAAGCCCTGATGGGCTTGTCCAAAGTCGGAAACGGCGTGACGCGCGCCATGTTCATCAACATGCTGCCCGGCCTGATCATCACGCTGATCTACGTGTTCTGGGCGGCAAAAACGCTTGGGTTCTACACCGCTACGACCATCACCTTTTTTGTCCTGCTGTCGATCTACGATCCCGCGCCTCATGCCGAAGCAAAAAGCTGGATCAAGCGCGGTGTCATCACAGTGGTGTTTGTGACGGTGATGTACGGGCTCTTCGCCATGCTTCTGAACGTCTACACCCCAAGGGAAATTCTGTTCTGACCGCACCAATTTGCGGGTGAACCAAATCAGGGAGGAAACGCAAAATGAAACGATTGATCGCAGGGGCCGCACTGGTTCTGGCTGGCCTGACAGGCCAGGCAATGGCCGAGGAATACCCGGAACGACCACTGATGATGATGGTCAGCTATGGGGCCGGAGGTGCAACCGACTTTCAGGCGCGGATCGTCACCATGACAGCCGGGAACGAGGATGCGCTGGGAATGCCCATTGCCATCATCAACAAACCTGGCGCAGGTGGTCGCGTTGGCTGGAACTGGTTTGCCACGCAGGCCGACCCGGACGGTTATACTTTGGCCGCCTACAACGTTCCCCACTTCATCGCCCAATCGATCAAGGGCGGCGTCGAATACTCGACCGACAGCTTTGAGCCCATCGCCAATTGGGGGGCCGATCCTGCTGTGTTCGTGGTTGGTGCGGACAGTGAATTCAATTCAATGCAGGATGTTGTCGCCTTTGCGAAGGAAAACCCCGGCAAACTGACCGTTTCGGGTGCAGGATTGTTTGTAGGCCACCACATTGCTGCACTGCAACTCGACAAGGCCGCCGGGACCAAAATGGCCTACATCCCGACCAAAGGTGGCGGGGCCGCAGCAATGAAAGCGGTGATCGCGGGCGAAGTCATGGGCGGCATCAACAACCTGTCTGACGCGTTCCGCGCCCAAGAGGCGGGTAACGTCAAAATCCTGGGCGTCGCCGATCTGGAACGCAACGCCTTCCTGCCGGATGTTCCGACGATGATGGAACAGGGGCTCGAGGTCGACAATTCGTCGGTCAACTTCCGGGGTGTGATGGTGCCCAAAGGAACTCCGCCGGAGGTGATCGAGAAACTGGCCGCCACCGTGCCCGAGATGTTCGCCAATTCCCGCGTCGCAAAAAAGATGGAGGCAGGCGGTTCGCCAATGCACATCATGACACGGGACGAAGTGATCGAAATGTGGGCTCAACGCCAACAGACACTGAACGAATTGCTGGCCGGCCTCTGATCCGGCGATCATAGCGGGGCGGAACGGGTCCGCCCCGAACAACCATTCGAGGACCAAGATGAACGCTCAGGACGGGATTTCCCCCGAAATTGCTGAAATAGATCGTATTGTCGCACGCGCGCGAAAAGCTCAGGCGGCTTTTGAAGCCGGTGCTAGCCAGTCGCTTTACGACAAAGCGGCACTGGCGGCGGGCTGGGCCATCATGGAACCGACGCGCAATCGGGCGCTTGCCGAGGTAGCCGTCGAAACCACCGGACTGGGCAATGTGCCCGACAAGATCACAAAGAACCACCGCAAAACACTTGGCCTGTTGCGGGATATCGCGAGCGTTAAAACCCAGGGCATTGTCAGCGACGATCCGGCCACCGGAATTACCGAGATTGCCCGGCCGATCGGGGTCATTGGCGCGGTCGTCCCTTCGACCAACCCTGCCGCGACGCCCGCGAACAACATCATCAATGCGCTCAAGGGTGGCAATTCCATCGTGGTGGCACCGTCGCCCAAGGGCGTGGCCTCTTGTGAGCTGCTGGTGGGTTACATCCACGCTGAGTTTGAAAAACTGGGGCTGGATTGTGATCTGGTCCAGATGATCGCAGCGCCCGGGTCAAAGGCGAAAACCCAGCGGCTGATGGAGACCGTTGATCGGGTGATCTGCACTGGCAGTCAAAACAACGTCCAGCGCGCCCAGTCCTGCGGCACGCCTGCGGTGGCGGTTGGCGCTGGCAACGTAACTGTGATTGTCGACGAAACCGCCGACCTGCAAGATGCCGCAGCCAAGATCGCGGCGTCTAAATGTTTCGACAATGCAACGTCCTGCTCTTCCGAGAATGCTTTGGTCGTGGTGGATGCGGTTTATGACGCATTCGTCGCCGCGATGGCGACCGAAGGCGGCGTTCTGGTACCGTCTTCGGAAACAGACGGTATCATCGCGAGGCTCTGGCCTGATGGTCACCTCAACCGGTCCGTTATCGCGCAGGACGCCGACAAGATGCTAGACGCCTTGGGGATGGCAGGCAAAGTCCCTGAAGGAACCAAGTTTCTTGCGGTTGAGACCGACGGTATCGGCGCGGATCATCCTTTGTCGGGCGAAAAACTCAGCCGGGTTCTGGCACTCTATCACGCGGCGGATTTCGACGACGCTAGGGAAATTGCAACCCGAATTCTGGCGCATCAAGGGGCGGGGCATTCGGTTGGCATTCATACGAATGACGATGCGCGTGCCATCGGTATGGGGCGTGATCTGCCCACCTGCCGGGTGATCGTTAATCAAGCACATACCTTTGCCACTGGCGGCAGCTTTACCAACGGGATGCCTTTTTCGCTGTCGATGGGCTGCGGCAGCTGGGGCGAGAACTCAATCGACACCAATCTGCACTGGCGTCACTTCGTTCAGACCACGAAAATTGTGCGTGAAACGCCGCCGCGCGAACCCGGGCTTGATGAGATTTTCGGCGCCTACTGGTCGGAGGTCGGACAATGACCAACCCGCCCGAAGGCACCATCCGTGATTGGCTGGACTACCGTGCGATCCAAGGTGGGACCGGCTTCGTCTTCCCGGACGGCGCGGCGGACCTGACTTGGAGCGAGTTGCGCGAAACCGCGCGTCGTGTTGCCGTAATGTTGACCGATCTGGGCGTGGAAAAAGGCGAAAGTGTCGCCATCCTCTACCCAAATTGTCGCGAAGCGTTGGAGGTTCTGTTTGGTGTTCTCTACGGCGGATTCCGAGCGACGATGATCAACCTCGTCGCCGGAGACAGCGCTGTTACCTATGCTCTGGAGCACAGCGATGCACGTTATGGGTTCGTGCATTCCGACCAAACGGACCTGTTTGCGCGAACAGCCGATCCGGCAGCGATTACAGCGCTGCATGTATCGGACGCCAAAGACACCGGCAGCAACTTGCATGGCATCTCATCAAGCAGTCATGCGCTGTTGATGTACACTTCGGGGACGACTGGGCGTCCCAAGGGGGTGGTTCACACTCACGCCAGCTTGTTGGCGGGCGGTTGGACAACTGCGGTCGCGCACCAATTGACTGACGCTGACCGTGGGTTTTGCGTCTTACCGATCTACCACATAAACGGGCTGTGCGTGACGGTCATGGGAACATTGGTATCGGGCGGTTCGCTGGCCATGTGCGAAAAGTTTTCGGCCAGCAGATTCTGGGACAATCTTGGCAAGGTCGGCGCAACTTGGTTCTCGGTGGTACCAACCATCATTTCTCATCTGCTGCACTCGGACACCAGTCCGGATGCCAATACCCGACAGCGCGTACGCTTCGGGCGATCCGCATCTTCAGCATTGGCGCCGGACGTTCAGCGCAATTTTGAAAACCGCTTCGAAATTCCGATCATAGAAACGATGGGCCTGACTGAGACGGCGGCGCAGATTCTGTCGAACCCGCTGCCTCCGGGTGTTCGAAAGATCGGGTCGCCCGGGGTTGCCTTTGGAAACGAAGCGACAATCCTGGACGCCAGTCTTCAGCCTGTGCCGCGCGGAACCGAAGGCGAATTGGTCATTCGTGGTCCCAATTTGATGCTGGAATACCTCAAGGACCCCCGCGCGACGTCGGGAACGTTTACGGTTGATGGCTGGTTGCGCACCGGCGACCTCGCGCGCATGGACAAGGACGGATATGTTTTTGTAACAGGACGCTTGAAAGAGTTGATCATCAAAGGCGGTGAGAACATCGCGCCGCGTGAGATCGATGAAGCGCTTTATTCCCACCCAGACGTTGTCGAAGCGGCAGCTTTCGCACGCCCCTGCGCCAGCTATGGTGAAACCGTAGAAGCCGCTGTTGCAATTCGCGAGGGGTCTCAAGTGACCTCTATGGATCTATCGAAAATTTGCGAAGCGCAGGTCGGCCGGTTCAAATCGCCCGATCGCGTTCATTTTCTGCTGGAACTGCCAAAAGGGCCATCTGGGAAAATCCAACGAAACCGAATACTTGAGATCGTTAACGAGAGAGCTGGTGACCCAACTACCTGAACATCCGCGACATCGTTAATTAGATTATCCAGTGTTCGCGCTGGCGAAGCCGCGCTGCAGCATCAACAGAGTTGTCACTTGACCACATTGAACCTCAGTCCCAGCACTGTAATCAGTGACTTCGTTTCGATTGGCTGATACCGAAGATGGCAACTCTTTTTATTTTTCGCGTAAGAATGTGTAAATTGTTTCTGTGGCTTCGAAAGGGGACCTGATCCAGAAGCTTCTCAAGGGCATCGAAACCGGTGATGCGGCAGCTGCGGCTGTCGCAAACGAGGTACGCAATATGACCCGAGGCTGCGGCCGACAAGTCGCTGTCGAAACATTCAAAAAACGCAAAATTCTTAAGGTGTTGAATTCAATGGGAGGCGAGTCTCAATAATTCGGTCCCATTATTTACGTACTCCGACAATTCTTGTCGGACCACCTGATTGGTGAGACAATCTCTTCCGGCTTCGGTCGCTTGTTCGCCATGTGGTTCCTCCATTTTCTTTACCATAGCGGCGGACCACTTCAGAGGGGGAGGATCAACACAAAGTCAGCTTGATATCGGCGGTAGGAGATGCTGTTGAGCAGCCCCATCTGACTGGTCCAAGTTTCCCAGACGTTGATTTTCCGGATTTAAACTGCATCCCAAAAGGGTTACGACACAAACCTGTTATTCAATAGCGCTTAGTGTTGCCAATTGAGTTAACCTAATAGGAGTAGTTGTTTTTCTTAGTCTGCGGTCATTCGATCTCTCCGAAAAACGCCGCAAAATAGATAGGTTTCAAGCCGTGGTGCCGCGGGAATGGCGGCTGTTTATGTGTCGATCAACAAGGTTTAGGTCGTTGGCGAGTAGGCCGTGGGCTAGTTGGCTGTTCGTTTCAACGCCATTTACGGTGCTCACCATTCTGGCGACAGCTGAATCGGCCTGCGACTACAGACAATCTCCGCTGTTATTGAATAACAATTCACACAAGCTCTATTATCGGATTTGGATGTTGGCTTATCGAAGACTATGGCCTCTATTTCTGTGTTTTGAATTGCTAGAAAGATGCTTTTATGAAGCGAGCCGTATTGGCAATATCTATTTTGATGTTGGCGGGATGCGTATCAACCAACCCTCCTCCATCTGCACCTATCCCAAACCCCGGTCGCGCAAGCGCCCCCGTCAGTTCACAGCAGGCACAAGTAAGGTTTCGGCAGGTCGCCGCACGGATAGAACCCGTGGCAGAGCGAGAATGCCGCCGCCGTACTCGGGGAGTGAATTGCGATTTCTTGATCCGCATTGATCCAAACAAAAAAGCACCCTCAAACGCATATCAGAGCTTAAGTAAGTCGGGGCGCCCGGTGATCACAATGACCCAAGCGCTGACACGAAGTGTGAACAATACCGATGAACTTGCATTTGTAATGGCGCATGAAGCCGCTCACCACATTCAAGGGCATTTGGCGCGTCGCGCTCAAAATGCGGCGGCTGGTGCAGTAATTTTGGCTGGTCTGGCAACAATTGCCGGGACCGGGCCGAATGATATTGCCGCTGCACAAGATCTTGGAGCGTTTGTCGGCGGGCGCAGCTATTCAAAGAGCTTTGAATTGGAAGCTGATCAACTAGGCACGGTAATAGCCCATAAAGCGGGCTATGATCCACTCAAAGGTGCGCTGTACTTCGCGCGAGTTCCTGATCCTGGTGATCGTTTTCTGGGCACACATCCTCCCAACGCACAAAGGTATCATGCGGTTCAAGCTACGATGACTCAGATTGGCGGCTGATTCATTAGGTCAATAGGTAGTCGCAGAGTCACAATGCTAAAGTTCGTGCAAGCCTTGATACCGCAGTTTCAGTGAATGGCCGCTTCGACAGTGTGCGCCGCAGCACCAGTGGGCAAAGCTAATGTCGGCTCAGAGCCGAATGATGGCGTGGCGGCTGCTCAACTGCGGTTGCGGACAGCCATTAACCAGGACTCCCTTGCGCGAACATAACGCAAAAGCAGCCTCAGTCGTTTCTGGCAATGTGATAGACTGCCGTGAGACAGAATGGGCCCCAACATGATATCGCACGAGAACAAGCGCAGGCTCTTTGAAGTTGTTGGTGAAAATCCAAAAGCCCATTTGAGTCCGTACTGCTGGCGCAGTCGCATGTCGCTGGCGCATAAACAACTAAGTTTTGACTCAGAGCCATGGCACATAACCGAAAAGCAACGGATCGCAAGATCCGGGGGTGTGACGGCGCCGGTTCTGGTGGATGGCAATCAGTGGGTCCGGGACAGTTGGTGCATTGCGTCTTATCTGGATGACACCTATCCGGGCCATCCACTGTTTGCCAGCCCATCCGACAAGGCAAAGTCGCTATTCGTCAATCACTGGGCAGACAACACGCTGCACCCTCTGATCTTTCGTGCTGTCATAGCGGAGCAATTTCCCCTGACGGCGAAGTGCGACAAGGATTACTATCGTGAACGAACCCTGCGCAAATTCGGCCAGACCGTCGAAGAAATCGGAGCTGACCCTGAATCCGCACGTCACGCGATCAAACAAGCACTGATCCCGCTTGAGGTAACTCTCGCCGAAACGCCGTTCCTGGGCGGCGTAGCACCAGATTATTCGGACTATATATTGTTCGGTACATTCCAGTGGCCCCGGGTTGTCAGTCTGACGACATTCTGGCCACCAGAGAGTGCTCTGCACCGTTGGTTCGAAGAACTGCTCGGCGCATTCGATGGAATGGGGCGGGCACAACTCCCGCGCAGCGCTCTTTAGGGCAGTAACTCTGATCGATGGGTGCGAATATAATCTGCCGTGCGAAACACCAACGCAGCCAGCGTAGCCGTCGGGTTGATGGCGCCGGGCGTTGGAAACAGGCTTGCGCCGGCGACAAACAGATTGTCGATCTCATGCACCTGCCCATATGAATTCGTGACCGATGCCGATGCATCGTCGCCCATGATTGTTCCGCCCATCATATGCATAGGATTTCGCGGGCCCGCCCAGGCATCAGTAACCCCCGCCGCATTGAAGATACGGAGACCCTCGGCCCTGGCCAAATCTGATCTGGAGGCATTTGCCTGTGAAAGAGAGTTTTGCACATGGGCTTGCGGTAACCCATATCGATCTTTTTTTGATGCATCGAGCGTGACACGGTTTTCCGCAATACTATCTTCCTCGCACAACACTGTCATATTACCATAGTGCAAACTGGCTTGACGCAAATATGCGTCCAGAGCCTCGCCGTACAATTCGGGTTTGGCCAGAGCAGTTCCCAACAGATCGTTGGGTTTTGCAGCCTGCCCGACAAGCCAGGCGCGGCTGCCAAAGGAACCCTTTGCCGGTTGCTTGTCCTCATAGCCATCCAGGCAGAGCGTATTTGCACCGGACACACCCGAATGCGGTTCCGTTTCCTGCGAGAAAAGCCCGTGGATGGTCGTGAGGGCATGGGACGTGAAATAGCGCCCCAATGCCCCGCTGCCATTGCCCAGCCCATCGGGATGTTTGTCGCTGGACGACAACAGCAGCAGCCGTGCATTCCAGATCGTGTGACACGCCGAGATGATAATGCCTGCGGGTTGCAGGTTTTCCCGACCCTGCTCATCGACATATAAGACTGCGGTTGCCTTAGATCCCGCAGGGTCAGTTTCAATTCGTGCAACATAGGCGTTGTGGCGTAGATCAACCCCAGCTTTTCGGGCCCGTGGCCATTGCAGGACTAGTGGATTTGCCAACGCCCCGATTGGGCAGCCCGCGTCGCACCAGCCGTCAAGCAGGCATCCTGACCGGCCATCATAGGGAACGGAGTTTACTGCCAATGTGTTTGTCGTGAGTTTCAGCCCTTCGGCTTCAAACCCGGGCTTGATGGCCTGTGACTGTTTGGAGATTGAAATGGCAGGCATGGGATAGGTCTCGCCGGGCGGCGCATTAGTATCTTCATCGCCAGAAACGCCAAAATAAGACTGCGCACGGTCATACCATGGCCGCAGGTCTTCATAATCAATGGGCCAGTCCAGACTGCGCCCGTACAAGGATTTGACGTGAAAGTCGTCCGGATGCAGCCGGTACCAATTTGCGTACCAATGCAAACCGGCCCCGCCGGTCCCCCAACCCATGGCGAAGTTTGCGGCCCCCACAAGATCGCCTGACTCCCGGACCTCCGGCCCTGCCCATCTGAGCCGCCGGGACCAGATCTGCGAGCTGATCATATCCGAAAGCTGGCGCTCCGGCCCGGCTTCCAGGACCAGCACGGTGAACCCCGCCTCACCCAGCTCCGCCGCCATCGTGCTGCCGGCGATGCCAGAGCCGATGATCACGACTTCGACCTTATCATGTGAGATTCTGGTCATTGGTTCTCTGTGTTTTGGGTTTCTCCTAGGTTAGCAGAATTGCTACCAAGGCCGGGGTGGCGGAATATGCGCGAGATAAGGAATATTCAGATCCGCAAATCCCGCCTGCGTGCCATAAACAACATCCACCGCGTCGCTGCGTGAAATGAAATAAAAGAAATTCGGATCTGGATCGGTCCAGACCTGCATCTTCGAGGCTATCGCAGCCTCAACCAATTCCAGTCGGTTACCGGCATCCGCCCGTGCAAAGGACAAACCAAACCGGTGCAGGCATTCTTTTTCAATGCCCAAGATCCCATTGCGGTAAAATCCTGCCATGTCGCTGGCATCAAGGTATCTGAGAAGTAACAAGGACGCGGCCTGATCTCCTGCGAGATTTTCGTCGACAAACCTAGCGACCCCGGCCTGGTCTGCGCCGGACACGATCGCCGCACACCAGGCAGCCAGAGTCTCTACTTCGGCTGCCGTGAGTACCTTGTAGCTTGTGTTTTCGACGGTCTTTGCCTCCGCGTTTATGGAAAGGCTACGCATTACGATGTTTGCCCAGAACGTGGTCGGGATCACACGAGTCAAAAAGCGTCGTCGTCCCATCATTCGACCTGTCTCCACCTATTGCAAACAGATGCCCTGATCACCGGGCTGGGCCTACCTTATCAGTTTCCGTTCAATCCGTCATACACGTCTAACTACCGGCGAAATCCAAACTCGGTGTCAAAGATTGCGGGAGACACCCCATTGAACAGATCGCCCAGCTTTTCAAGCTCCGCTTGAGGGCCATGTAATTCGACCCCGGTGATCTCGACCAGCTGTTGCGTGAGCTCAAAGATGTGGTTGCCCAATTCCATATGGCGGATCACTGCATCGGCGTTGTCATAGTCTTCGCGGGATACAACTTTTCCACCGGCACCGAAACTGTAGGCTGACGCCAAATGGCCGGGTTCTAGCCTACGCAGTTCAATCATTTTGGAACAATTTTCTCTAAATGCCGCTGCATGTGATTCTAGGATCGTCAAATAGCCAACGACAGTTACAATCTGCGGGACGGACACGGTAACTTCTCCTACAATTCGATTTTGAATACACCACAAGAATAAGTGTATTCCGCCCGCAGGTAAAATGGTGGTGGGTACCCTAGTTCGGACACCAAGGAACACAGATGTATTCGTCCATGTGTAAAATCGTACATGCATAACAAAAACATCCAGCACTGGTTACCACCTTACTCCCAATCTCTGGGCCTCGAACTGGTGTCCGTTTCAGTGGAGGAGGTGGTGGCGAAACTGCTCGTCCGAGAAGACATGGGCAACCGAAACGGGGTGATGCATGGTGGTGCGATCATGGGGGCGGCAGACTCCATAGGAGGAGTAGCTGCGGCAGTGAACCTTGACAAAGATGCCAGTACAACAACCCTGGAGAGCAAGACGAACTTCATCCGATCTGTGCGGATTGGCGACGAGATCACTTTGACCTGTATTCCCCTGCATCGCGGTCGAAAAACAATGATTTGGCAGACCACGATTACCCGACCCGATGGCCGTACTGCGGCGATCGTGACCCAAACGCAACTCACTCTGGATTGGAAAGGTTAAACCACCAGGTTCATAGCTGGCTGAGCTTGCAATCGGAAGCCATAACCAGGATTTGTCCGTGATCTGTGAGTTTGGTGCTTTCATAATTCGTACGTGCAGTGAAAGTCAGCAAAGCGGGCTGCGCGCGCAGCAACTATGCACCTCACTGAGTGACCGGATTGGGCCGTCCTTAAGGCCTGTGTGATGTGGGGCAGGGGGCAATGCTGCACTGGCTCTGATGGCCGCCTTGAGCCCTAAGTACCACATTCTGCATATTGCACGAATGGCGCTTGCTTCAAAATAGCAGACATCCACAAGTGTTTCTTACTGAGGATAAGTTGCCCCTCGGGTTAGGTCATCGGTCGCCGCGCACTGGTGACCATGAAGCCTGGTCCGGCCGTCCAAGCTTCGGGGTTACGGATGATCGAAAGTGCTTCGGTCAGCATGTCTTCGGTCATAAAACCGCCACCGATCAATTTAGGCGCCAATGTTGCCAATGTTAGTGACCAGGTCTGCGCTTCAGCCGCTCCTGCGGTATTTCCGGAGAGATTTAAAATGGGCTGAATGTGCCGTGCATCAATTTCCGTAAAGCCCGTTTTGGCAAGAAAGCCCGGCAACGTTGCACCAAACTCTAAATTCCACCCTTGAGATGCGGTGAATTCGAGATACGCGGTCCAGAACGTAGCCCAAAAACGGCTCGGACCGGAAGCAACTCGCCTGAAGTCCATTTCAGTAACAACAAATGCGCCGCCGGGTTTGAGCGACTTCAGGATCGCTGACAAAACCTCTGTTCGGGTCGGTAAAAAGGACAACACCGCGCGGCAATGAACCAGATCATACAATTCTGAACCAAGCTCATCGGTTCGCAGATCGATCTCCTCTAGGGCTATGTTGGGTAAGGTGTTTTCTTTCACGGACGACACGTCCAGATCGCTGGCGATGACTTTTGCGTGGGGCAATGTCTCGGCCAGCCAGATTGCGACGCTTCCGCGCCCGGCACCTATATCCAGACAATGCGCATTCTCTGGAAGGTTCAGTCTTTCAATTGTTGCAAAGGTATCGGGGTCGTGCGCATGTGACATGCGATCAAGCCGCTCGGCCTCAGTCGGCAATGTGTGAGGTAATAGATCTTCGTACATCTGGTGCCTCCCATTTCTATCCAGAAAATACACTGTATTCACGCATGTTAATACCCGGGCGCACGGTCTCCCTGCTTGTGGTAGGATTGATTGACTTCATGTTTTTGTGGTGAGTCACGTGTTCGAAAAAGCGCATTCGTCATGAACAGGCCTGTTGCCCTCGACTATCTGTTATTGGTCGGGATCAGTCTGATTTGGGGGTCCCAGTTTGTTCTGAACGAACTGGCCATTCAGAGTTTTTCGCCGTTGGTCGTGGCGACCGGGCGGGTGCTGATCGGATTTGTCACCCTGACGATCATCGCCGCTGTGATGTACGGACGTTCAGCGGGATCTTCGATAAAAGTCGGCAGACAGCCTTGGTCGCTTTACTGTGCAATCGCGGTAGCTGAAGCAATCTTGCCGTGCTTTCTGATCCCCTGGGGGCAGCAACACGTCGACAGCAGTATTGCTGCCATCCTCCTTGCCACAGTGCCAATCTTTACCCTGATACTGGCCCCGTTTTTCGTGAAAGACGAGCATTGGAGTTTGATCGCAGCGCTGAGTGTCGCTGTCGGCTTTGTAGGGATTCTGGTTCTGATTGTTCCAAGTATCAAAGGGAGCTGGCTGGCGGACATAATCGGCGAACTGGCGATCCTGGGCGGCGCACTGAGTTTCTCGGCAAGCCTGATCATGATGAAACATCTGTCAAACGTGCCACCTGTTCTTGCGATGCGAAACGTCTTTATGATCGCGTCCGCAGTACTGGTGGTTTTGACGTTGATCCTCAATTCCGGGTGGAAGCCGGACCCGTCGTGGCAAAGCGTAACAGCGCTGGCAGGCCTAGGCGTCTTCTGTGGCGGCATAGCCTATGTTCTGTTCATCTATATGGTTGGTCGAACCGGCCCGACCTTTACTGCCCTTTCCGGTTATCTGATCACGCTGGTAGGCGTTTTCATCGGCATTGCGTTTCTTGGAGAGCGACTACAGGCGAATGACATCCTTGCGCTTATTCTGATCGTCGCGGCGCTGATCATTGGCAAGTTCAAGTCTTAGTATGCCGCCATTGTACGTTTGCCTTGTACCTACCTTGGAGCGATGAAGACGTCCTGCTTCGGGAGCTTTTCGACAACATCCAGTTTCTGATCAAAATGCGCGGCAAGCAGGTAGTTGGGATTACCTGCAATCCATTCTGAAAGGTCGATTGCCTGATACTCACCGGTGTTAAACGCGATCAGTATTCGGGCTTTTCCCTCACCAGCATTTTCAATCGAATGCCCATAACCCTGAGGAATATATCCCACATCCCCCTTGTTCAGAGATTCTGTGGCGAAGCGGCCGTTTGCACCAAATATGGTAATTCCGATGCTACCGCTCATTACGTATTGCCATTCATCCGCGTTCGGGTGCCAGTGGAACTCCCTCATCCCCTTAGGCTCAAGTTCCAAAACCACGCCCGTTACCGTGGTTGAGATGGGGAATTCCGATTGGCTGACCAGCCATTCTCGACCACCTGCGAAAGAAGAATTCGGCTCTTGGTCGAGCAGCCTATATTTATGCGTATTCCGAGGTGTTGCCAGATGCCCCTGATGAGGCAAAGCAGGTTCTTCCGGCGGCGGGTCGCCGTGAACGAAATAAACTTCGCTCTTGGGAAAAGAATCAAACGCTGCTGCGGGCAAGCCAAGGGATTTTGACAACAGGTCTTTCGGCGCGTGGCCAATCCAGTCCGTGATGCTGAATGTACCGAATTCAGAGAAATACCCATTGTCGAATATCAGAATGAAGTGGCAAGGCTGGTTGCCCAGACACTGTATGGAATGCCCGTAACCACGCGGGAAATACCATACGTCACCCGGTTCAAAATCGTTCGTTTCGGATTTTCCAGCCGGGTTGATGACTGTCGTCCGGCATCGCCCCTCCATGACAAATGCCCATTCCGCAGCAGTGGCGTGCCAGTGCAATTCACGGGCGACACCGGGTTCCAGTTTCATTGAGACACCGGCGATCCCCGTTGAAACCGGAAGTTGGCGCACGGTGGCTTCTTTTCCGAAACTGCCACCGTCTTCACGTCCTTTGGATTTTTCCAGTTCAAACTTGAAGTTTGGAAGCTCTTGCTTGGAAAGTTCTGGATCAGGAACATTGTTCCAAAATGGGCCCGATGGAAACTCTGCGGCTGAAACTTGCATCGCAGCAGTTCCCCCGAGACCCGTTGCTGCGGCTGCTTTAAAGAATTCTCGCCTGGATGAACTAACCATATTGGCCTCCTAATTCTCGGGGAGTAGTCTCAAAAGTGTAACACAGGATATTTGGCTCTCTAAACTTGCCACAAATTGTTTGGCACGGTCGAATAGCGAGACACCCGTGCCATCTCATCTTCTATGTGTAATCACCTGCGTAGCTATGCTTTAGATGACGCAAAGCACGGGAAGTGGGCCTTTGCTGCGGTCGCACCACAATCTCCCGTCACTTCAGAAAGCGGACGTTGAAGATTTAGATCGTTGCCGTTGTGTTTATGCCACCACTGAAGCGTAGTGCCGGTAATTTTCCGAACAACTCGACTTTCTAATCACTTAAGGTAACCTGTCATTGAGGTTATAGTCCCCCGACACACAGCCGTTCAGTGTTCGGTGCCTTCTGTCTCAGGCAAAATGACCCTCCATTACAGAATCGATTGCCCGGTCGACTTCCAATCATTGAGAAACTGCTCAATGCCGGTGTCGGTTAGCGGATGCCTGACTAATTTGCGGATAACGGACGGGGGGATCGTGGCTATGTCTGATCCGGCCAAGGCCGCCTCTGTAATATGATTGGGGCTTCTGATGGATGCTGCAATGATTTCAGTTTTAAAACAATAGGTGTCGAAGATGCTTCGGATATCACGGATGAGATCGGCTCCGTCCAGATTGATGTCATCCAATCTGCCAACGAAAGGTGATACATAGGTCGCGCCCGCCTTTGCCGCCAAAAGAGCCTGATTGGGTGTGAAGCAAAGCGTGACGTTTGTTCTAATACCCTGCCTCTTGAAATGAGCACAGGCTCTCAGGCCATCCAAGGTCAGCGGCAGTTTGACAACCACGTTGTCTGCGATCGCCGAGAGGTACTCTCCCTCCGCAATCATTCCTGCGGCATCTAAAGCTGCGACTTCTGCCGATACGGGCGTATCTGTCAGAGTGCAAATTTCAGCAATGACTTCTTTGAAATCGCGGCCAGACTTGGCGACCAGGCTTGGATTCGTGGTAACACCGTCCAGCAGTCCAAAGTCTATCAGGTCTTTGATGTCGTTTACTTCTGCGGTGTCCACGAAGAACTTCATAAGCTTCCCTCATCGTGTATGGGATGATGTTAATTGCACTGAAAAACGCCAAGACGAGTTAGTATCAACGGATCGCTTCTGCGTCGGTTGAGCCGGATCAAAACGCGTAACGCATTCCGAATTCAGTGTAATTCTGGTTCAATGTCAGATCGGCCTTCCTGCTCTCTCTGATGACAAGTTCAGCATTGGGCAGATCATTCGTTGTGGCGCGTTGCAGCGCGGATTTTGGGTCAAAGCCATGCATAATCCAGCGGCGTTGCAGCCTGCTTTTAAGCTCCTCTAAAGTTGGGCTGACAAATACTGTTGCGGCATAGACATCTGCCAATGTTCTCCACGGGTCGCTATCCATTAGAAGGTAGTTTCCCTCAACGACGATAGTCGGAGTTTCTGGGTGAACAGCAATCGCGCCTGCAATGGCCAGATCCATTTGGCGGTCGAATTTGGGGTGAAAGGACTCATGTCGCGCGGACTGCAGTCCTCTGATTGCCTTGCAAAACCCAATTCCGTCGAAGGTTTCTGGTGTCCCTTTTTTATCCAACAAACTACGCGTCTCAAGTACCCGATTGTCCAGATGATAGCCGTCCATGGGTACCAGCGTGGCTAACGGAACCGCAGAACTCTGATGTGCGTTCAGAGATTGCACAACGTTATCTGCCAGCGTCGACTTACCGGATGCAGGGGGGCCGGCGATTGCGACAATCGTCCGAACCCCAACTTGCCTCCGGGACGAGATCAGGTCGCAAACGCGCATTATGTCCTGCCCGATCACGCGGCGTCCTCTTTCGGGGGCTCTTTGGCACCAGTCATGAAGGCCACGGCATCGGACATTGTGTAGTCCTTGGGATCGATTGTGCAGAGCCTTTTGCCCAACCGGTGCACATGGATGCGATCGGCGACTTCGAAGACATGCGGCATGTTGTGGCTGATAAGTATGATCGGAATGCCACGCGCGCGCACATCCTGGATTAGTTCGAGAACTTTCCGACTCTCTTTCACCCCCAGTGCAGCCGTTGGTTCGTCCATGATGATGAACTTGGTCGCAAAGGCTGCGGCGCGCGCAACGGCAACACCTTGGCGCTGACCGCCTGACAGTGTCTCAACCGCTTGATTGATCGACTGAACGGTCATGAGGCCAAGCTCGGTCAGTTTTTCACGGGCGAACTTTTCCATGGCGGGTCGATCAAGTTGACGCAGATATTGCCCCATGAAGCCCTGTTTGCGGATCTCACGACCCATGAACATATTGTCCGCGATTGACAGAGCGGGCGACATGGCAAGTTGTTGATAGACGATCTCGATCCCCATGTTCCGGGCGTCGATCGGAGAGGTAAAGTTAACCTTCTTGCCTTCGATGAGGATTTCGCCCTCATCCGGGATCGTGGCTCCGCAGATCGCTTTGACGATGGATGATTTTCCGGCGCCGTTGTCCCCAATGACCGCAAGGATTTCTCCCTGACGCAATTCAAAATCGGAATGGTCGATGGCGGTGACGTGCCCATAGCGCTTCACGATTCCGCGGCCTTGGACGATTGGTGTTGTGTCTGACATTAGCCCGAAACCTTTCTAATCCACTGGTCGACTGCGACCGCTGCGATGATGAGGAGACCGATGAGCAGGAAGGTCCACTGCGCATCTGCGCCCAAGAGCCTCAGCCCAAGAGTAAACACGCCAACGATCAGTGCTCCGAACAACGATCCCAGAATGGATCCCCGCCCGCCGAACAGTGAGATGCCACCGATCACAACCGCGGTGATACTTTCGATGTTGGCCAGTTGGCCAGAAGTTGGAGAGACTGAGCCGATGCGGCCGATCAGAGCCCAGCCGGCGAAGGCGCAGATCAGCCCGGAGAGCATATAAACTGACATCAAGGTCTTGTGGACGTTGACACCGGACAGTTCGGCTGCTTCTGGATCGTCGCCCACCGCATAGACATGACGGCCCCAAGCTGTGTGTTTGAGTGCATAGGCCAGCACAAAAATCAAGACGAGCATGAATATGACGCCAACTGTAAAAGTCGCTCCACCGATGCTAAATTTTGTGCCGAAAAACTGAAGGAAGGGGGCGTTTGCCTCTATGTCCTGACTACGAATGGTCTCGTTTGCGGAATACAGGAAGTTGGTTGCCAGAACGATCTGCCACATTCCAAGTGTGACAATAAAAGGGGGGAGTTTAACGCGGCTGACAAGCCAACCGTTGAGGGCTCCGATCATCGTTCCGACAGCCAGACCGCACATAACGGCTAATGGCACAGGAATGCCATATCGGAAGGTGAACTGACCCATGATAACTGAAGAAAAAACCATGATCGCACCGACACTCAGATCGATGCCAGCGGTCAGAATAACAAGGCTCTGTGCTGCTGCCACGATGCCGACGATCTGAACCTGTTGAAGGATCAAGGTCATAGCGAAAGGCGAGAAAAATTTTGAACCCAATAGCAACCCAAACACCAACATCGCTCCGACTAAGACAATAAGTGGCACAAAGGACGGATTGACATGGAGAAGGTGCTGCAACTTCCCCAGTGCGCCGCGCCGGTGATCCTCAAACTCCGCGACGGTTTCCGCCCTGCTTGCTGCGGTTTCAAATTCCGGGGTGCCTTGGTTTGTTTCAGACATATCTCACCCTTTCGTGGCTTGCATTGGGGTCACGAGATCAGTTTACAGGAAGTATCGGATTGCTGGTTAAAGCAATGGAGAGGCGCTCATATGAGCGCCTCGCCAAATGGGCTTGTACTTAGCCCCAGCAGAGTTCCAGGCCCTCTGCGACTGAAATCGATTCAACACCATCGGCGGGTTGATCAGTAATCAGCGCCACACCGGTATCATAGAAGTCTTTTCCAGGTGTGTTTTCAGGCTTCACGCCTTCGTCTGCCCATTTCTTTACGGCTTCTACACCAAGCGAAGCCATCAGCAAGGGGTATTGCTGGCTTGTGGCGCCGATTACACCGGCCTGAACGTTTTGTACGCCGGGACAGCCGCCATCGACTGAAACGATCAGAACATCGTTTTCACGTCCAATGGATTTCAGGGCCTCGTAAGCGCCCGCCGCTGCCGGTTCATTGATCGTATGCACAACGTTGATCGTCGAGTCCTTGGCCAGAAGGTTTTCCATGGCGCGGCGCCCGCCTTCTTCGTTGCCGTCGGTCACGTCACTACCAACCAGCCGCGCGTCCGTTTCGTCGCCAATAACATTGGGATCAGCCAAGTCCACTCCGAATCCTTCAAGGAAGCCCTGATTGCGCAGAACGTCTACTGTTGGCTGGCTGACATTCAGATCAAGCGTCGCGATTTTTGCGTCCGCTGCAGCGTCACCCATTTTGGCCTTTGCCCATTGCCCGATCAACAGTCCGGCCTTGTAGTTATCCGTTGCGAAAGTTGCATCAGCTGAATCGATCGGGCTGAGCGGTGTGTCCAGCGCAATAACCAAAAGTCCTGCATCCCGCGCTTGTTGGACCGCTGGAACAATCGAGCTCGTGTCCGATGCCGTTAGTAGAATTCCCTTTGCACCGTCCAAGATGCAAGTTTCAATGGCCTGAACCTGAGTTTCGTGGTCGCCGTCAATTTTACCAGCAAAGGCTTTCAACGTCATGCCAAGCTCTTCAGCCTTGGCCGTCGCGCCTTCTTTCATCTTTACAAAGAAGGGATTGGTGTCAGTCTTCGTGATTAGGCAGACGGTTTCTCCGGCTGCCTGAGCAGAGGCCGCTGCCATCGTGAGCACAGTCGCAGATGCGGCAATCTTGAATAGATTTCTCATATTTGTCCTCCCAGAAATATTTGTTGCCCCGAGCGGCGTACCAACGAGGCCTACCTTCATCCTCTAATGAAGGTCTCATTCAAGAAACTGTGATTCTGGTCTCTCTGTCAATAAATAAATAAAGTTTATTTATTAATTTGATCGACCGTCTTTCCATAGTAAAACAAGGTGGTTATGTTTTGAGTTATGGAGAAAGACGCGCTGAGAATGCTGACAGGAGGCGTAAGTCAAAGCGGTGTTCGAGACCACAACGAACGTCTGATTTTGACAGTTTTACAACGGCATGGGCCTACGGCGGGTGCCGACGTTGCGCGGTTGACAGGTCTGTCTCCACAGACCGTTTCAATCATTTTGCGCAAGCTCGAAAAAGACCAGATTCTCAAACGCGGAGCCCCGTTGCGAGGAAGAGTTGGGAAGCCCTCGATCCCAATGGAGTTAAATCCGGAAGGCATCTTGTCAGTCGGGATGAAAATAGGGCGACGCAGTGCCGATCTGCTTTTGATCGACTTTACAGGCAAGCCGCGCCGCCAACTTTCCACAACCTATGATTATCCGTTGCCAGAGGCCGTTTTCGGGTTTTTGGATTCTGGCTTGGAAACGCTACTGGCTCACGAACCGCAAAGGCTTCGTGATCGCGTATGCGGGATTGGAATCGGCACACCGTTCGAACTTTGGAAATGGCACGACCTGTCTGGGCTTGCCGCCAAGAAGTTTAGTTCCTGGAAAAACGTTAACTTCTTCTCGGAGGTCGCCAAGTTCAGCGACTTGCCGGTTTTTGTAGTCAACGACGCGACCGCAGCGTGTCACGCGGAGCATCTATATGGTCGTGGGGCTGAGTATCGCGATTATTTTTATTTCTTCATTGGGTCAATGATCGGCGGCGGAGTCGCGTTGAACGGCACCGTGTTTGAGGGCAACCAAGGCAATGCTGGTGCCTTGGGCGCGATGCGCACGACGGGTCCATTGGGTGAAAGCCAGCAACTGATCGACACCGCCTCACTGTTTCTGCTTGAGGACAGGCTGATCGAAGGGGGCGTCGATCCCGCGATTCTCTGGAAGAAGCCGCAGGACTGGACCAGCATCACACGGTATGTCGAGCCGTGGATTGGAGCGACTGCGCAGGAGTTGGCCAAGGCCTCTCTTTCAATTTGTGCCGTCATCGACTTCGAGGCCATTTTCATCGACGGGGCGTTCCCGCCGGACGTAAGAGAAGAGTTGGTGGCAAGGGTTCGACGCTATCTGGTCAACCAGGACAAACGCGGTCTTATCCCTCCGGTCGTGGAAGCCGCAGCAGTCGGAGAAAACGCCCGTGGCATTGGGGCGGCAAGCAGCCCAATTTTTCGCCAGTTCCTACTAAACACCAATGCAGGCCTTTCTGGGATGTAGCAGCAGTTCGTCGTCAAAATTCCTAATCAGAAAAGAGTCGCGGATTTCGGAGGGGGCGGGGGACTCGCCTTTCTGGCCGGGGCCAGCCGTAGGTTTTCATTTCTGGGGTTGGTTTTGGCGGCAGCGATTGCCGTTGCGCCTTTTCCCATGATTTTTATCTTCCTTGGCTAACCGTCGTGTTCCCGAATGGGTGCGCTGCGTTTTTCTGCTGAGCCGATAGTTCTCTTTCGATACCTTCGGCGTGTGCACCGTCCGCTATCGGGAGGCTGCAATGCTGTAACGTCAAAATCGACGAATGTTCGGAACGGGCCGCAATTCAATCCAACTGTTTCTTGAATCTCAGAGTTGCCGCCAACAATCCGAATACTGCAAACCCGATCATCCAGAGAATCCCCCATCGCAACTCATAAAGCGAAGCATCTCGCAGGACCACGCCGCGGATCATGTCCATAAAATGCGTGGCCGGCAGGACTTGTGCGATGGTTTGGACAGGTCGCGGCATGCCGTCGAAGGGGAACATGAACCCGGACATCAGGATCGAGGGCAGCAGGACAAAAATGGTCATCTGCATCGATTGGAGCTGGTTCTGTGCAAGTGTTGAAATGACCAACCCTAGCGACAGGCTGGCAATGATAAAAAGCAGTGTCACCACAAGAAGAACGCCCAACCCACCATTGATCGGGACATCGAACAACATGTGCCCGATGCCAAGGATGATTGCGACCTGCAGCAGTCCCAGGAAGATATAGGGTATGATCTTGCCAATCATCAGCTCGATGGACTTGATCGGTGTGTTGATCAACATCTCCATATTTCCCCGCTCGCGTTCACGGACGATAGCGGCCGAGGTGAACAGGATCATTGTCATGGTTAAGATAACCCCAACCAAACCGGGTACGATGTTCACCGCCGACCGCTGTTCAGGGTTGAAGTAGAGCGTGACTTCAAACGTAGGCACCTGTCGGTTGGGCGGTTGCTTGAGCAACTCGGTCAGTGGCATCGTGCGCAGGGACTTGATCGCGCTGGCGACCATCGTGTCCGAGCCGTCCACGATCCAATGGGCAACAGGCCGACTGCTGGTCTGGTTGGTTGCGTCGGGCAATCCCAATCCGACGGAAGGGCTTCGGGCAAGGCGGTGGCTCACATCCTGAGGAATAATTAAAGCGGCGCGTACGCGAGATTCGGTGATCGCGCGTTCGGCCTCTTGCGGGCTGGTCAACTCCTCGGTGATTGTTACGACCTGCGTGGCCTGAACAATCTGCGCCAGCGTGCGCGAAAGTTCAGTTCGGGATTGATCCACCAGTGCGACGGGCACGTGACGCAGATTTGTGTTTATCGCATAGCCGAACAGCAGCAGTTGGATCAGTGGTATCATGACAACCATGGCAAAGGTCATTCGATCTCGCCTCAGCTGAAGCAGCTCTTTCTTCAAAACGGCTGTGATACGACGCGGCGAGATCATTGTCCCGGCCCCCGCGTTGCGCTGACAAAGACGTCTTCAAGGTTTGGACGTTGACACGTCAGGGACAGGTCCGCAAACGCATCAAGCCGGGCGCGTAGCATTTCAACTGGCCGAGGTTCGGACTTGTCGACCAGCACGCGCAGCCGCGAGCCGACCTGAGCCGTTGAGAGTATTTTGGATTTGCCATCCAGCTCGTGTTTGACTTTTCTCAGGTCCGGCCCTTCCACCTCTACAACATCGGCGTCCAGATCATCCATCAATTGACGGGGGGACCCATCCGCCTTTTTTACGCCGTGCTGCAGGATCGCCAGCCTGTGACAACGCTCTGCCTCGTCCATGAAATGGGTCGACACAATCATCGTCGCACCCTGATCGACCAGATCGAACAGCTGCTCCCAGAACGTGCGGCGGGTTTCGGGATCAACGGCCGACGTTGGTTCGTCGAGAAACAGAAGTTTTGGCTGGTGCATGACGGTTGCTGCCAGCGCCAGTTTCTGCCGTTGTCCGCCGCTCATGCTGCCGCTTAGCTGATGCACGTTCGTTGTCAGGTCATAGGTGTGCAGCAACTCGTCAATCCGGTCCGCGGCTGATTTAGCCGGAATGCCGTAAATTTCAGCCGCGAACCGCAGATTCTCAAGAACGGTCAAATCGCGATAATACGAGAAGATCTGGGTCATATACCCAATCTCGTTCTTCAACGGTTCCGCCGCTTCGGGCATGGACTGCCCCAAAACCGAGATCGTTCCACTGCTGGGGGTCAGCAAGCCGGTCAACATGCGCATGGTAGTGGTCTTGCCACAGCCATTGGGGCCAAGAAACCCGTAGATCTGGCCCGTTCTGATCTCAAGGTCCAGATTGTTGACCGCTGTGTTTTCCCCAAACCGGCGGGTCAGGCCTTTCGTCGATACAACGATGTCGCTCATGGTAAGGGAACCTGCACAGGCACTCCGGCGGGTAAGTCCGGCGATGCGGTTGGCAGGTCAATTTCGGCGAGATAGACAAGCCGCGTACGGTCATCCTTGTTCAGTCCGTAATATGGCGTGAACGACGCATCGTCGCTGATCCAGCGGATCACGCCGTCCAATGGATCGGAGAGTCCGTCAATGCGCACTCTCAGTTTATCGCCGGGCTTTAGTTTGACGCGATGTGGTTCGGGCACATAGACACGCGCATAGGGTGTTTGACCGGTGACCAAAACGGCAACCGGGCTGCCGGATGTTACCCGCTCGCCCAGATTCCAAGGCAGTGAATCCAGTACACCATCGCGGGTCGCAACAACTGTCAGGTCATCCAACACGGTCTGCTCGGCAGCAACCGTGGCTTCTGCTGCACGTACGTTGGCCTCGGCGACAGCAATATCTTCGGGACGGGTGCCGTTTTGCAGCTCTTTCAAAGATTCCTGAGCGCTGGCCAACTCGGCACGCGCAGAATCGCGTAAGGCCAGATCATTTGCCACCTGTGCTTCGGTGACGACCGAGTTTTCGACCAGTCTGGCGTTTCTTTCATAGATGGCTTCGGCGTCAACCAGTCGCGCAACAGCACCTGCGACCTTGGCTTCGGCAATTGCAATCTCTTCTTCCCGCGGTCCGACTTGTAGCTTCAACAGCGTGGCCTGCGCCTTTTGAAGCTCGGCCTGTGCCAGGCTGAGCTTGGCAGTCTGTAATGTTGGATCGAGTTGAACCAGAATATCTCCTGCTTTGACGACAGTTCCTTCGGCGATCGGTAAATCGACAACGATTTCACTGGCCGTCGCAGTCAAAGCCACCCGGTCGCGGGCCAGTACGCCTAGGGCCACGCTCGAGTCTGAACCAGAGCACCGATCCAGAACGGCGGGCAAAACAGCGACCAATATCAAGGGTATGGGAATCGTCAAATTCAGCAAGGCTACCTTCCGGTTTCTGGCCGCTATTCAGGTGGGCCGGTTATTGAATCATACAATCAGGAAATTCGATTTGTATATATCGTCCTGCAGCAGCGTCACTCAAGCAGGCACCCCAGCCAATCTTCGAGGTTTGGATGTTCTGGCGGCAGCATTCGACTTCATTCGGGCCAATGACACCGCTGGGCGTGGCGTGAGCAACGTATTTAAAGCTCACTTTGTCCCGCGTACTGTGTGTTTATACGCATCGATATTTTGCGCACGCAGCGAACGGCGGGTTTTATGGCTGCGACTGCAACACCACGGCATTAGGTTGAATGTCGACTCTGGGCCGAACCCAGTCCCTTTTATCAATTGATTTGAGCAGCCCCTTTCAAGGCCTCAACAACCTGGGTCGGAGGGCACCCGAAGTGAAAGCTAACCATGGCAGGCGTTTCGGAAACGAGGAGCGCAAGCTTGTCGGTGTCAAAGGTTTCTGCCTCAGTATCTGAAGTGTTTATGGGCATCTCCAAACCGAGCCGGCGATAAAACGGCAAAACGAGTGAACGCGCCTGTTCGTCGAGCACAGGATCAAAGGTTGGAGCCTCATGTAGAAAGAAATTGAGGTTGAACGGTTTATCGGTTGCCGCCTTCATCTCAGATATTCTTTGCTCCAGTTCGTTGATCGACATTTCGGCACACCCCAGCGAACCCAGCCCGCCAGCATTGCTTACGGCCGACGCCAGAGGGACCAGCGGTTTTTGAAGGATCATCGGGGCCTGAACGATTGGATATTCGATACCAAGAAGTTCGGTGAATCTCGACTCAGTCTGTATACGGATCTCCTCTGTTTACAGATGAGTATCATGGAGTGGACTTCATCGAAGCGCTTTTCAGTGGCACTATGATTTCGAGAAATCCCGTTTTTCTCTCGCCAGTTGAATATGTTGCGCCGCTTTTGACGTCGACTTCCAGCCCAGTTAAATGAGCCGAGTGTGCCTTATGCCATAGGCGCGCAAATATCTGCCGCTTCTAGCCGGAACCTTCAAACCTGCAGGTTGATTTCAGTTTCGATTCCGGAGTCCGTTTCAACAAAAAACATCGAAACGCATTCAGCTTGTTCGTCTGAAAGGCGTCGGTAAAGGCTATCGCGTTTGTTTTCGGGCTCATCGGCCACATAGAATTGGGTTGTGAGCAGTTCGGTATCGCCATCAAGGACTTTTACGTGGATATGGGGCGTACGGCCCGGATACTTACCGGGCTTGATCGTGCGGAAACTGTAGCGGCCATCCTCGTCGGTGATGTCATGACCAAAACCCTGAAAGCCCCGATCATAGACCACATTGCGGCCGTCTCCTGGATGGAGGTATTTTCCGTTGAGATCGCATTGCCAGATTTCAACCCTGTGTCCTGACCGAGGCGCGCCATTTCTGTCTGTGATGCGACCCCTCAGCGTGATCACTTCACCGCCGGCTTCTTCCACGCGCCCCACGACCTTGACCAGATCGTTGTCCACATCCGGCATCCGCATGGAAGGCGTTGGATAGAATGGCCCTTCGGTGGCGCGAGGCGTCATTTCTGCTGCGTCAGCCCGGCGCAAAAAGAAGACCCCTCCGGTTACAGCGGCAAATCCGGTCAAAAGGTTGCGACGCGTGGATTTACTGGCTTTCATGTCTGGCTCCTCTCGGACTAATTCAGTCAGTATTCGGCCACCTGCCTTATAAGAACATACTGTTCCCGTGGGCGAAGTCCTCGGCAGCCGGAATCTCTTGTACAATATCCCAATGCTCCACGATCTTGCCTTCGTCATCGTGACGCACAATCTCGATCACCGCATTGCCCCAATCGGCATAATCTACCAGCGCCATGGTCAGATCACCGTCAGAGATTGTCTGATGCACAGTAACATTGCCAAGTGTGCCGTCACTATCCTGGAAAAAGCCAAAGATGGGTTCGGTTCCATTCGGAACCCTCGGGTTATGCTGCATATACTCCGCACCGAAGAGTCGCTTCAGAGTTTCGATGTCCCCGGCGATCCCGCGGTCAAAGAACTCGACCGCGTTCATCGTATTGCGCGCTAGATCCATGTTTGAGACGTATTTGTCTACATCTCCGCCACCGTCGATCATGGAATTACCGTTGGCAGTTTCGGATTGGGGAACTTCGGTTTGAGACGTATCCCAATGTTCGATGATCTGGCCGTCCTCAAAACGGAAGATGTCTCCAACGATGGCGGTCTCATCGCCAATAATAACTCGTGCCTGAACGCCGACGAGATCTCCCTGCGCCAGAACACGCGCAATTTCACGCTGCGGTTTCTTGCCGTTTTCTTTCATCCAGATCACGCTTGCCCGGATACCTTCACGCCCATCGGCGATGGACGGTGAATGCTGAATGTAGCGCGGATGATAAAGCTCATCGATCAATTCAACGTTCTGAGCATCAAACATCTCTGTCAGAGCCCGCAGGGCAACCGCCTTGTTCTCTTCTTCGCCCGCAAAGGCAGGAACGCTCATCACAAGCAACGTTGCTGATATTGCAATTAGATTTTTCATGAGTTTCCTCCTAAGCAGCCAGATGGGGGACAACCGTCAGCGTTTTGTAGAAATCCGACAGACCGATGATTTCAGTTGTTTCGGCATGGAGAAGCACGGTCAGCTCGCCTTACGTTAAAACCTTCAATTGTTGCAGAAAACCTAGTGACCACATAACGTCACCTAAAGAGACAGTTTGTGGAATGACTGTCAGTTAAAAGGTGACAATTGAAAAACGTGAATTTCAACAGGATTGGCTACTTTGTCGCCGTGGTAGACGCGGGTACGATCACCGGCGCAGCAAAAGCGTTGAGTATTAGTAAAGCCGTTGTCAGCAAGCAAATTCTGACCCTGGAAGAAGAACTGGGCACGGCCCTTTTGCATCGCAACACGCGCCACATGCACCCAACAGATGCGGGACTGCGGTTTTACGAGCAAGCCAAGGCAGCGCTAAACCAAGCCGAAGAAGCTTATGCAGAGGTCCAGTCTGGTAAAGCGATCCCGGAGGGGCATTTTCGAATAACAGCGCCAGTTGATTACGGCACGCTGCATCTCGCTCCGCTATTGGCGCAGTTTGTTCAGGATAACTCAGGTGTCACGATTGATCTTCACCTCAGCGATGATCGACTTGACCCGGTTGTACACCACTTTGACCTGGGCTTCCGTGTCGGATGGCCGAGTGACTCGTCAAATCAAATGCGCAAAGTCGGGACGTTCGAGGAATGGGTGGTTGCGTCACCCGGATTGGCTCAAAGTGCCACAGAGCCAAATGACCTTGCCGGACTTTCTTTCGTTGCTAACGCCGCGCTCAAAAATGCGACCAAGTGGCGGTTTTCGAAAGGTAGCAAGGTTCAGGACATTACCGTCATCTCGTCTTTCAAACTCAACACATCCCCAGCGATAAGCAGAGCCATCGCCGCTGGCGCGTGTTTCTCGATATTGCCGAATTTTCTTGTCTATGACGATGTGGCCGCGGGCCGACTGGTCCGCCTCCTGCCGGATTGGTCGCTCCGCTCAGGCGGCATCTATGCTTTGACGCCCCCAACAAAGCACAAGCCACTCGCAATACGGACCATCATTGAAGTGATTGCGACTTATCATCAGGCAGGACTTGGTCAAACCTCCGGATAAGTGTCCCCAGTGGTTGCAGACCTAGAGGTGATTGCCTTTAACAGCAGGTTTAGTTGAGTAATCCGCGTGTTCGCGTGCCCATTTTTTTGCAATTGCGGTGAATGCTGGTCTGGAGAAGCCGCACCGCAGCGTTGGAGACAGCGATAAATGTCTCTTATGGGCCGCGAACGCCTAGCTGTTGCTACCTATTGAAGACTGGCGCGGTTGTGTCGGAAGGAGGCGCGCACGGCTTTGAGATATTCGCGGCGCAGCAAGGTTGTAACAGTGCCCGTCTCACCGTCACCTATTTGTCGGCCATCGACTTCGGGCACCGGCTGAACATAGCTGGAAGCGCCAGTGGCAAAAGCTTCATCCGCCCTGAAGACGTCGTCTAGCGTATAGGTGGCATCGACCACTTTCAGCCCCAGGTCGTCGGCAACGCGTAGCATGGTCTGGCGGGTGATCCCTGGCAGAATATCACGGCTGAGGGGGCGGGCGTGGATGCAGCCATTTCTTACGATGAAAAACGACATTGCCCCGCATTCTGTCACTGTGCCATCGGGCGCAATCATCAGCGCCTCATCCGCACCGGCCTTGCGGGCAATTTCTTTCGCTAGAACCTGACCTAACAAGTTGCTGGTCTTGATATCTCGTCGTGCCCAGCGAATATCCGGTGCGCTGGCCAGTCGCAGAGGTTGCGGCGGATCGGCGGCCAGCCCCCCGTGCAGCGGCTGGGTGAAGGCAAAAACGTTGGGTGACAGGCCGCCGGGGTAAAGATAATCGCGATCATGCGCGCCACGGGTGACGTGCAGATAGAGAAACGCTTCCTCCACCCCGTTGCGCGCAATCAGCCCCATCAGCCCATCATATAGCGCACCCTCGCTCATCGGTGGCCGCATTTCCAACTCGGCCAACGACCGGTTCAGACGCTGCATATGGTAATGGAAATCGATGATCTGCCCGTCCAGAATGCCAAAGCCTTCATATACAGCGTCAGCAAACAGCAGCCCCCGATCAAAGATTGGCAATTGCGCTTTTTCCTCGGGCATATATGTCCCGTTCAGCCAGACTGTTCTGCTCATGTTTTTCCCCGTTATTGTTTGTGGTTGTTCAGGAAGCGACCTGCGCGCGTGTGGGTCTGGTGCCCCTGAGAAAGGGTGACCTGCCCGTTTACAAAAACGTAATGAATGCCTTTGGCGGGCTGCTCTGGAGCGTCGAAATCAGCCACATCCGAGATTGTCTCTGCATCAAACAGTACAAGGTCTGCCTTTTTCCCGACTGCAACTTCTCCGCGATCGGTCAGGCCGAACTTTGCTGCGGTCAGGCCGGTCATCTTGTGCACAGCCTGTGCCAGCGAGAACAATTTCAGATCCCGGGTGTAATGCCCTAAGACCCGTGGAAACGTGCCCCAGAGCCGAGGATGCGGTTTTTCGGTGCCAGGCAGCCCATCCGATCCGATCATCGACGCCGGGTGTTGTAGGATCCGCTGTACATCCTCTTCGTCCATGTCGAAATAGATAGCGCCAGCGGGTTTCAACTTTGTACAGGCTTCTTCCCGCGACACGCCCCATTCTGCAGCAATGTCATCAAGCATCCGCCCTCCAACCTCCGGGTGCGGGGCGGACCAGATGACAATCACATCTTTAGCGGCATCAATGAATCGCTCCATCAGAGCAGAAGACGAGGCGGTATAGGGGTAGACATCCATGGCGACCTCTGCTTTCGCGCGGGCTGCGTCAATCATGGCGAGCGTCGTTTTGCTTTTGCCGAAGTTGCGAGAACCTGCGCATTTGTGGTGCGACAGGATCAGGGGAACATCGGCGCGTTGTCCAGTGGTCAGGGCTTCTTTGATGGCTTCGATCACACCGTCACCTTCATCCCGAACATGGGTTGTGTAAACGGTGTTCGGGTGGTGGCGTAGCACCCGTGCCAACATCACAACTTCTCCCCTAGGAGCCGCCATCGCGGCGGGATAGTCCAATCCACTGGAAAGCCCGGCCGCGCCCTCGGACAGCGCCTTATCAAGCAATTCTGCCATTTGGTTGATTTCTGCACTGGTCGCGGCACGCTCCAAATCCGACCCCATTACGGTGGCACGTAGTGATGAATGCCCGGCCAGCAGTCGCACATTGACGGCGGGCGCTTCATCCTTGATCGCGCGTCGATACTCGGTGACGGTTTCAAAGCTGATTGACTGCACGTCCGGAGTGACATTGAACGGGTCTGGCAGATCTTCCTGCACCCTGAATGGAGCGGCGCTGATCCCGCAATTCCCGGCAACAACAGTGGTAACACCCTGTGTCACCTTGAACGGCATATCCGGTGTGCGTAGAAGCGCCCAGTCGTCATGTGTATGTGCGTCAATGAAACCGGGGGCGAGACACTGGCCCGCTGCATCAATTTCTGCCTGCGCATGAATACCGTTCAGCTGCCCTACGCCGACAATTTCGTCTCCTGAGATCGCCACGTCTGCTTTGCAGACCGGACCACCGGTACCGTCAATTACCGAGGCATTGCAGATCAGAAGGTCACATTCTTCCAACGTAGTTCCCTGAAAATTTCCTAGCATGGCGACCCGTCCTGGTTTTCCCAGACTAATGCCAATCTCGCCGTAGCGGTGGTTTCAAATGTACATTTTCTGGTCGCAAATGAGCAAATACCTCTGACAATACACCATCCAACCTCGACAATTTTTGAGAGGTTGTAAGTATTTCTGGTTCTGATCCAAGGATTTACTATAGCCAATCCGACGTCGCACTGGGTCTGGTTGCGAAGAATACGATCGAAAAGCTGTGGTAAGATTCCACTATGTTATGGCGCATGACTAAAGCGGTACTTATCCTTCCGGGTACAGCACTGATCTACATCCCGATTTTGATCCAATGTTTCAGCGACCAATGGCCATTTGGTGCAAATGTGGGAACGCGTCTGCATTGGGCTTTGGCAGCGATGTTGGCTGTCCCCGCGCTTGCCTTGGCCGCGAACACGATGAAACTGTTTGTTCTTGAGGGATACGGAACTCCTGCACCGTGGGATCCACCTCAAAGATTTGTGGTCAGTGGACCTTACCGCTATGTGCGCAACCCCATGCTTTCATCGGTTGCTCTAATGATACTGGCGGAAGCAGTAGCAATGAGCAGCCCATTCCTGTTGGGTTGGGCGATAGTGTTCTTTCTCCTCAACACACTTTACTTCAAATTCGTAGAGGAGCCGGGCCTGGAACGACGCTTTGGCGAGGACTACCTGCGGTACAAGGCGAAGGTGCCGCGATGGGTTCCCATGTTTCGGCCGTATGAGTCCTCAGGCGCGAACGACAATTGAATAGCAGGCTTTCCGCGGCGTGTGAGTTTGCTTATGACTTGATTTCGCTGTTTCCGCGAATGACTGCAACGACGAGCCGCACCGCGGCATCACGACACCTGAGCGCGTGCCCGCTTTGGGCCGATGTAGTCATCCTAGTCAGATAGGCCGCCATTGATGGGAGTGTGTCCGTCGAAAGACAAATGACGAGTCTTTTCTGGATTACGCACGACGTAGATCGCTTTGATCATCCCACTTTCTATCTCCAACGACGTGGTTTGCAAAATGTCCCCCGTTTCGTGGCTGAGGATCGAAGGCAGATTGTTCAGGTGGCAGAATTGCCATTGCTGGGCAGGTTGATCAGTGTATTTACGCGCCAGTCCAGACAATAACCGCATCACTTTGTCTCGGCCCAAAATCGGGTTGAGTGTCGCCAATACTTTGCCGCCGCCATCCGAAACAAATCTTACGTCTTGCGCAAGTAATTTGGCGAGAACGTCAGTGTCGCCGCTTTTGGCGGCCATGAAAAATGCCTTCGCGATGGCTTCGCCTTGTTGCGGCTCAACCTGCGTTCGAGGTTTGTTGCGCTGCACATGTTTCCGAGCTCGGCTAACAAGCTGGCGGCAGGATTCAGGTGTGCGTTCCAATGCCTGTGCCAATTCGTCATATGATTGCTCGAATACATCGTGGAGCAGAAAGGCTGCCCGCTCGAGAGGTGTCAGCCGCTCCAGCGCCAGAAGGAGTGCCACCGAGACGTCACGATCCAGTCGCTCGGTGGCATCATCTGTGATCAGTGGTTCCGGCAACCATTCACCGGGATATGTTTCGCGTCGAGTATGCGCGGCCCGCATGTGATCCAAACATAGCCGCGTGACCGTTCGGATCAGAAACCCAGTCGCGTCCCGCACGCTAGCATGATCAACCTTCTGCCAACGCAAAAATGCATCCTGTACTACATCCTCTGCGTCACTGACGGTGCCCAGCATTCGATAGGCGACCGCGAACAAGCGCGGTCGCAGATCGACAAATGTTTGGTCGTTTTCGAGTGAAGTTATATGACTCATTCGGCCGTGGCCTCCTTGGCGGCAGGATGTGGCGTTGCAAACCCAATAGCAATGCGGTTCCAGGCGTTGATCGTTGTCACTACCAGCGTCAGGGCGATTTTTTCCTGATCTGAAAACTGAGCGGCCATCTCATCATAGGTGTGATCCGGTGCACCATTCTGCTCGATGCGGGTCAGCGTTTCGGCCCAGGCAAGAGCGGCGCGTTCACGCTCGGAATAAAGAGACGACTCTCGCCACGCATTCAGCAAGTGAAGCCTGTCTTCACTCTCGTCCTGCGCACGCGCGTCATGGGTGTGCATTTGAATGCAGAAAGCGCAGCCATTAATCTGCGACACGCGCAACTTTACTAACTCGATGAGACTGTGCTCAAGGCCCGCTGTTTTGAGGCATTCCTCCATGTCGAGCATTGGCTGCATCAGTTGCGGGGCAACGGCGAAATGGTTGAGACGAGATTGCATGAGGTGCTCCTGTATTCGGGTGTATAGAAACAGGACGCGGCAGGCGTGGAGTTTGTGACATGGGTGCGCAACAAATCAGTTTGCATTGCGTGGCAAGGACAGCTGAATCTCAATCGAGTTGCGCAATTTTCACCAGCATTTCGCGAAAGTTTTCTCGAGAGGTTACGCAGGCCGACGAGATCAACCAACAAAGCCGGCAAGTGCAGAGGGAACCGCATGGAAGAGGTAGCAAGTATCGAGACAACTTCAAACTGCTAGGCCAACTAGGCAAATTCCGACCGTTTGGAGACACAAAGTCAGCTTGATATTGGCAGTTGGAGGTCCTGTGGCTGACTGGTAAGTGCCGTCAGCAAGACAGCGCTCTGTTCATCAGACGGGAAGAACAATTCAATTTTTAGATCGTCGAGTGTTTCGTCGGCTACAGTGCTGAACTGCGCTATCGTTCCGAACATCGAAAGGCGATGTCCTGCAAATCGATAGACCGTGGGAATGGATGGTCCCACTATTGCGTCACTTGGTGCATGCGCGTGCGCCGCCAGTTCTCTTATCGCAACCTCCAAATCAGGTATGCCACCTGCCGCTGCACTTTCCGCGCGAAGGCGAAGCATGGTGTAATGCGCCACTTCAGGCCAGTTTTCAACGACCTGTGCCATCGTAGGGCCAGTCAGCAATTCGAGGAGGCTATTGCCTGCAGCCAATCCGAGAGGTGCAAACAGCACCGCAGCGGGACCGTTTAATTCTACAACCCGCCAAAGACGATCAAGCACCAGACCCGGGTAGGGGGCATGTCTTTCCAACGTCCATGTGACAGCGTTCCGAATGGGTTCCATCGCCGCATTGTCAAGCGGCGTCGCCGCATATCTCGGTGCGAAGCCGACGGCCCGCATCATCTGATTTCTGGCGTCAACGGGTACTTCCATAACCTCAGAAAGATGAACGATCATCTCAGGGCTGGGTCGGGAACGTCCGGTCTCCAGAAACGATATGTGTCGCGCACTGACGTCGGCCTCAACAGCTAGATCGAGCTGGCTCATCCGACGGAGCTTGCGCCATTCCTTCAATAGAACTGGGTAAGAAGTCATAAGGTAACCTTAAACAATCAATTGTCAGAGATCACTTACCTCTGAGGTAATTGCTTTGAATACTCCTGACCGCGCATGACAGATCAAGTGAATTAGGAGGAAAACATGACATCACAACAATCTGCCATGCGTTGTTCAGGATGGATTCTGATTGGAGCGGGAGCGCTTTTTGCTTTGGCAGGGTTATCGATACTGCATCCCGTCGCCTACCTTTTCCTTAAGGTTGCCTATTGGCCGATGCAGGAGGTTGCGCCCGACATGGCGATACCGTCGCCATTGCTATTGGCCATCACCGGTGGGCTGACCGTCGGGCTCGGCGGAATGTCATGGGCATTAGGTACATATGTTGCGCCAATTTCCCCGGATGCGGCTGAAAGAGTAACCTGGGTTGCAACATGGTCCTGGTTTTGCACCGATAGCACTTTCTCAATCCTGGTTGGTGCGCCGTTCAATGCGGTGCTTAACCTGACATTTCTGGTCCTACTTCTGGCTTCTTGTCGAAATCGTCGTTGATTGAACTGAATACGGTATGGTGGTTTGTAGCGGCTTTGAGGGAGTCGAAGCCGCTTATCTGTACCACCATCAATCCCTCTAGAGCCCTGAAATATCCACGTAGACTACGTAGTCAGCCACTTTTCCCTCTTGCAGGCCAAGTCGTGTGGCGAAGGGGACTTCATGCTCGCTGCTGTCCTTGCGTGTATAGTGGACCGTGCCGTCGCAAAACACAGTGCTACCACTGGACCAGATGCCGGTTATCGTATGACGCATGGCGGCGATGGTCTGAAAGAAACATTTGTTGGCATGTTCAACAGGCCCGCGCCCGTTGATCGGGTCGAAATTCCCGAGGCGAAATGTAACGTCCTCTGTCAAATAGCTAACGACGTCGCTGGCGTTCATTGCGTCGACGGCCGCATAGAGTCCGGCAACCAGTGGTGCATGGGGCGAATTGTGTTCATTGGCAATCTGCATCTTTGTTCTCCTTGGCGGGTGATTGAAAACTTGTGACGTTCAGCGGCGCTTCGGCCTGCGTTTTGGACGGAAGGCGCAGGAAGTGGGCAAGGCGGATGTGCCCATTGGTTATGGCCAACCCAAGAAACAGCACCGCGAGCGCCGCGACCAATGTGAGGTGTATTGGTTCGTCAAAGGCCAGAGCCCCGAAGCCAATGCCGAAAAGAGTGGCGAAATATCCGACCTGAGCAAATCCGACGCCATCGGTGCACCGCTGGACTTCGAAAGTCAGCACATAGCTGAGTGCGGTGATCAGTCCGATCCCGGTTAACGCGGCAATCGGTCCAGGACCTGGCATCGAACCGGGCGCGATCTGACCACTTACAATGATCGGAAGACCGATCAGCAACAGTTGAAGCCCCAGTGTTCCGGCCGCCAGCGCTATGGGATCAGCACCCTGCGGGTAGGCCCGACTGCGAAAGACATTGCCCATTGCCAGCAGGAGAGGACCCGCCAGCGCAGCGGTGATCCAGCGCGGCGCAACGCCCGACAGGTCAAAGCCGCTATGGGTGGCAAAGCTGATGCCGACCAACCCGATCAGGATTCCGATCAGCCGGTATGAGGGTAACATTTTCTTTTCAACCAAGGCCGTGATCGCGAAAGTGAAAAGCGGCGACAGTGTAACCAGCGCAGAGTAGAAGCCGGTCGAGACGTAGCCTAGTACTGTAAAGCCGATCAATGCGGGACCGCTGATGCCCAAAATCCCCGCCCCCAAGTAGTAGAACAGGTACTTGCGATGCAGTGGCGGGCGGTTACCGGTGATCGCAACGATGGTGAATAGAACAACGCTCGCGACCAGAAGTTGCCAGAACAAAGCTTGCTGTGGCGCGCTACCTGCTATGGCCACATATTTGGACAATGTAAAACTGACCCCAACCAGCGCACCGATCGCGATGATCAGGGCAGTCGGCGGAAGGCCTGTGGCAAAGCGGGGCATCACGCGGCACCCTTTGTCAGATCTGCAATGAAATTCGCCGACTCCGGCCCGATCGGGATGATGCCACTCGGGTTGATGTGGCGGTGGCTGAGAAAATAGTGGGCGCGGATATGCTGCAAATCGATGGTTTCAGCGACGCCCGATATACTTGATACGTCCGTCAGATAACGCGAAAGGGCCGGATAATCCGAGATCCGTTTCCAGTCGATCTTGAAATGAGTCACATAGACAGGATCGAACCGCAGAAGCGTCGGAAAGAGCTTCAGGTCAACCTCTGTCGGCACCGCTCCAGCCAGGTATCGCCGCGTCATCAGCACTGCTTCTACGGTATCCAGCCCTGCATAAAGCTGATGGATCGCCTCGTCATATGCTTCCTGCGTGGTGGCAAAACCGACGCGATAGACACCGTTGCGAATGGGGGCCTGGATCATTTCAGCCAGCCGATCGATCTCAGCGGCGAATTCGGTTGGATAGAGGTCCAGAATGGCCGCGTCGACGAAGGCAGTGTCGATCATCCGCATGATGTCGGCGGATTCGGCGCTGATGATCTGACCGCTTTGCTTGTCTAACAGCACCGGGACCGAAATCGCGCCGGTATAAGAGGGTACAGCGCGTTGGTAGACCTGATAGAGGTAATGATCACGTGGCACACCGGTGGACTCGTCAAAGTCGGATTGGTTGATGACCCAACCGTCCTCAGACATCACCGAGTCCATCCAGGTTATGCTAATTACCTCGCGCAGCCCCTTGAGTGCCAATACCAGGTCGACACCATGACACCATGGGCAGGCCTTGGACAAATAGAGGTGATAGCGGCCAGACGCGGTCGGAAAGTCTGCCTCAGCGTCCGAACTGATCCAGCCACAAAAGGAACTGGGCAACCGGTGAAAGCGCCCGTCGGATTGCGCTGGCTTGTCGCGCAGAATTCCGTTGATGAGCATTTTGGGCATGGCCGTCTCCATCCAACATGTGTTGAGGACGACCTAGTGTGTTTCCAATGGCATGATAATTGGCTATCAAGTTTACATTAGGGTGAGAAAAAGTTGACTATACGAGAGAAACATGATCGAAATCGGCGCTATCCCTGTATTTGTCGCTGTGGCTGAATCCGGTGGTTTTGCTGCAGCTGCGCGGCGATTGGGGATCACTAAATCAGCCGTCAGCAAACGGATTGGGGCACTGGAAGCGCATCTTGGCACCCAACTGTTTCATCGCTCGACGCGCAGCATCTCACTGACCGAAGCCGGTGAAATCTACCTGACGCATGCAATACAGGCGCTTGGATCAGCGCAGGAGGCGGAAGACGCGGTTGCGGCCGTTCAGGGCCACCCGGTCGGACATCTGAAGATCAGTGCGCCCATGTCCTTTGGACGGCTGCATATTGCACCGATGCTCACCGAGTTTCTGACCACTTATCCTGATATCACACTGGACCTGACTATGGATGACCGGGTCGTTGATCTGGTCGATGCAGGGTTGGACATGGCCGTTCGGGCCGGCACCCTGCCTGACTCTGCCATGATCGCGCGTCGGCTGGCGCCTATCCACAGTGTCCTTGTCGCCGCGCCGGATTATCTATTGCGGCGGGGTAATCCACAGCAACCTGAAGACTTACTGACGCACAACTGCCTTCACTATGCCTATTCACGCGATCCGATGGAGTGGGTGCTGCATGGACCACATGGTGAACTGCGGGTACGCACCAAAGGCACTCTGCGTATCAACAATAGCGAGACGCTTTGCGCTGCCTTGCTTGACGGACTTGGTATTGGGCGGTTGCCGACCTTTGTGGCGGGAACTTATTTGGCCACCAGCGATCTTGTCCGGGTTTTGCCGGAGTACGCATTTGCGGAACAGGCGCTTTATGCTGTGTTTCCTGAGCGCCGCCATATGCCAATGAAAGTTCGCGCCTTTGTGGACTTCCTCGCCGAACGGATCGGGAAGGGCAGGCCGTACTGGGATGTCGAAGCGAGGCTTGATGCCTAAAGTTGCCGTCATTGATTATCGCGATCGTTACGCTTGGCGCAAAAAGCGACTTAGAACGCGCGGTAATTGACTTCTATTGCGGTCCAGGAGGCAGCGGCCCGTGAGCCTGATCAAAGAGTGATAGGCGCGTGTTATTGGCCAACACTGATGAGGCCAGAGATCGCACGGGAAGGGGGGATTGGCATCGTTGAGAGCAAAATACCGAATGCTGCGGGACCCGCAAATGACGGTTTCCGTTTGAAGGTTGTCTGCCGACCCGGTTCTTGCTCATTCGATATTCGCCGCCCAACAAGCACAGGAAACGGATCGCTCAGCACGGATGATTTTTCATAACTGACTGGCATGCAGAAACTGAAAGGCATGACCATGGAACTGAAAGACAAAACAATCATCATCAGCGGGGCGAGCAGCGGAATCGGTGCAGCCGCAGCGCTTTTGTTTGCATCAGAAGGGGCAAACGTCGTTTTGGGCGCGCGTAGAGAGGCGCGGCTGAAGTCAATTGTTGAGCAGATAGAGCAAAGCAATGGGCGCGCCGTTTATCTGGCAGGTGATGTTCGCGATGAGGCATTTGCCAAGGGCCTGGTTGACTTGGCAGAACAACGGTTTGGTGGCCTCGATGGCGCATTCAACAATGCAGGCATTGTGGGTGATATGAGTCCAATTCCGGAAATGGAACTAAGCAACTGGCAGTCTGTCCTTGCAACCAACCTTACCAGTGCATTCCTTGCGGCCAATGCCCAGCTTCCCGCTTTGCAAAGACGTGGCCGTGGGTCAATCGTCTTTACGGGAACATTTGTTGGCTTCAGCAACGGCGGCATGCCGGGCATGGCGGCCTATGCTGCATCGAAAGCAGGACTGATAGGATTTACACAGTCGCTGGCATCGGATCATGCGGCGCAAGGCATTCGCGTCAATACAATTCTGCCGGGCGGAACAAAGACAGACATGGCCGGTGATGATCCAACGGCGCATAAATTGATTGCTGGTTTGCACCCCCTTAAACGCATGGCCGAACCGAACGAGATTGCTCAATCTGCTTTGTTCTTGCTGTCGGACCGAGCAAGCTTTGTGACCGGCTCTCCGTTAGCTGTTGATGGTGGCATGGCGACACGCCTGCTTTGAATATCTGCTGTTGGTCGCTTCATGGCCAACGGCAGTTTCGTCCACGTCTCGGTCTTTTGGTTCTTTGAAATGCTACGTGGTCGATCAAAACCAGCTTCAGGGAAATGTGTCGCAGCAATCGACGATGACGTCGAAGTCGGCAATTGGCCGTCCACAACATCGGCTTTTCGGGCGGGCGGATCAAATGCCTGGCCGTCGCATGATTACTCCGAGCCCGTCTGTTCAATTCGTCGAATTGCATTAAAAGACCTGCCTGCTGTTAGTCTACGCAGGCGCTTGGATCACTGGCGAGCGGCGACGGAACGCGACGCAAACTCCATGAGGCGCCTGAACTTTGGGCAATCCATATGGGTCTCTGCCGGACAATCCGCCACGTGACGCAACGCATCGCGTAGCCGGGTGAGACCACGGATTTGTTCATCAAGAGTATCTGCGCGCAGGTGCAATTCAGGGCGTGGCAATTGCGGAGTGCCATCATTGGCGAACATGTCCTTGATCTCAGTAAGTGAGAATCCCGCCATTTTTCCTAAAGAGATCAGAGCAAGCTGCGTCGCGACGCGTATCTCGAATTGCCGTCGAAGCCCATTCCTAGCGGCGGACTGGATCAGCCCGATCTCCTCATAATAGCGCAGTGTTGAGGGGGGGACGCCGCTCCTTTTGGACAGGACGCCAATATCAAGAAGTTTCATGGTTGACCTCAAGTCGACTTGAAGTGGCAGGATAGCTCCTCACTGGCACATGAGACAAGAAAGCTTACGATGACTGATACAGTGCAGGCGCAATCTTCCATTCCCATCCTGATCACTCTCGCTGCAGCGACATTGCGCGACAACCATTATGTGCAGATAGCCTGAAATGAGGTTATCCACTTGGAATTGGCACTTGAAAAGAGCTTGTCGGAGCGATCAAGTACCGAGAAGAAAAGCGAATTCCGAGACTTCACCATGGCGTTCGCCAATGTTCTGATGAGATCAATCCGGCTCGGCCGCGCGCCTATAGACTTCTTTTCTAGTGTCGCGTACCCGGCACAACAAAACCCTCGCAGCATCACCTCAATGGAACGGCCTTACCGCGCTTCTTCGATCGCCGTACGCCGAAAAACTCACGGTTTGATCGCAACCATTCTAAAACGCCGAACAAACCTGTTTTCTATCAAAGGCGTATACGAGAAGCGTTGGGGCAGGGCATCTTTGATGCAAGAACTAAGATCCGAGCTCGAGCCGGAGCAGAACAATGAACTTGATCGGCTACTACTGCGGTTCCCGGCAAAGTGGTTTTGAAAACACAGGGCGGAAAACGGACTTTCGCAGCGAGTGCTAACCAATGGGGGTGCTTGCAAGAAAGCCGCCATTCAAATTGTGAACATTTCAGATTCTAAGCTGTACCATCGTAAGTCGGCTCTTAACCCAAATGCTTACTAAAACTAGCGAATAACTGACTTGCAGGTTGTTTGCGGAGGAGATCATCAACACTAAAACTTTTAGGTTTGCGGCATGGAAATGGCTCTCGAAAACAAACGAATTGACTCTTTGATTGCTTGGCATTCGGTTAGCTTGCAATGTTGCGTGGCAGCTCTTTAATCGGAAAAGGACCTCCCATGTCTCGACTTTCAAAACGCAGAGATTTTGCCATCGAAGTTTGTGAGGAGGCTGGGGCAATTGCCGAAGAGTATTTCGCGGATCGGGGTAATCTTGTCGTTGATCAAAAAGGCGCTCAGGACTGGGTTAGCGAGGCGGATAAGAATGTTGAAACCTTTATTCGTCAGAGGATTGCAGAGGTGTTGCCCAATGATGGAATTTTCGGTGAAGAGCACGGCGCTACTGTTGGTAAGAGCGGTTTTGACTGGGTGATTGACCCAATTGATGGGACAACAAATTTCGTCAACGGCATACCTGCATGGACTATTGTTCTGGCTGGCGTCACGGAAGGGCATACTGAGATCGGTGTGATACGTGATCCAAATGTGGATGAGACCTTTGTAGCGATTCGCGGAGAAGGTGCGACGCTTAACGGATCACCAATGCGCGTCGCGTCAGGGGTGGCGCTGCGGGACGGAACAGTCTCCGTGGGATATTCGAACCGGATTGAGACCCGGCATATTTTACCTATTGTCGAGAATCTAATCGAGTACGGGGCTATGTTTCACAGAAACGCCAGCGGAGCGCTATCATTGGCCTACGTCGCTGCTGGGCGACTCTTGGGATACATGGAAGAACACATGAATGCCTGGGATTGTCTGGCTGGGCAATTGCTGGTCTCGGAAGCGGGTGGCATTGTTGAGGATCAGAACGCCGATGTGATGATCCGCGAAGGTGGGCGCGTAATCGTGGGTACACCAGATGTGTTCGAGACCTTGGTTGAAATCGCAGAGAACGCTTGGAACGACGAGGGGTCTATGCCAACGGAACCCAGCCCGAATAGGGTTTGAGTGTCAATAGATCTGCCTGCCAGAAATGGCCTTGTGAGGGCTGATCGTACTTGCGGTCTATCGAACAATCCGAGAGTGCGCACCACAGCAATGTGCCGACCGCGCCGTGTGTCACGATTGCAATATCTCCGGCGCCATGCATCTGGACAATCTCGGTGACTGTCCGATAAATACGAACCTGCGCCTCGACAGCTGTTTCCCAACCGCGATAGCGCGTTTCCGGTTGAGCAAAGAAAGCATCAGCTGCTGCCTCGAATTCGTCCCGAGGCAAATAACCGGTGCCGCTGCGGTCGTTCTCGCCAAGACCCAAGTGGTAATTTACAGGTAGCGTTCGGGATGCGGCAAGAATCTCGCCTGTTTCGCGGGCCTTTCGCTCGCCACTGGTCCAAATTTGTGTGACTTTCGATAAGACTTCATTGGATGCAAATTCAGCAGCGCGTTTGCGGCCCGTCGCACTCAAGCACCACTCTGTTATCGGAATGACCGGATCGATAGAGACATCGGGGTGTGTTATGATCGTGAGATTCGGCATTTAGTCAGGCAGAAGCACGGGCCCTTTGTCAGCGAAACCCATCATGATTTCAGTGCCGGGTTCTAGCGGTGCATCGACATCATCTTGAACGGCAAAAACCTGACCGAATGCACCTTTCAATGTGTATTCCATCCGAACGCCAACATAGGTCGCCTTGGCCACTGAGGCTGGAATACCTTGATCTGAACCGATCACTAAACGTGAGGGTCGCACGGCGATGGTTGCCGGTCCTTCGGACAGACCGCGGCGTGGCAGCGTGTGGCGGTAGCCTTCGACTTCGATGGTTGCCATATCGCCATCAATATTTACGATTTGGCAGCTCAGAAGGTTTGCCTCACCTATGAAATCGGCGACAAACCGGTCATTCGGTGCATCGTAAAGCTGGCGCGGAGTGCCTATTTGAGCGATCGCTGCGTTACGCATAACAACTATCTCATCCGAGACTGCCAGTGCCTCTTCCTGATCATGGGTAACGTAAACAACTGTTAAGCCAAGGTCTTGCTGAATTGCTCGAATATCTTCACGAACTTGACGGCGAAGCTTGGCGTCGAGGTTGGATAGCGGCTCGTCGAACAACAGCACTTGCGGCTCAAGAACCAGTGCGCGCGCGACGGCGACACGCTGCTGCTGGCCGCCCGATAACTCTGAAGGAAGGCGGTTGTCGAACCCCTGAAGGCCAACCAGCTCCAAACCATGCAAGGCGCGACTGCGGGCCTCGTCCTTCGCAAAGCCCGAGAATGTGAGGCCATACTTCACATTCTCCAACACGCTCATATGAGGGAACAACGCGTATGACTGAAAGACCATAGACACATCACGGTCGGTGGCTGGCAGTTTGGTCACGTCCCGATCACCGATCAGGATCTTGCCCGAACTTGCCATCTCCAACCCTGCAATCATGCGCAGTGTCGTTGTTTTTCCGCAGCCTGACGGGCCAAGCAGCGTAACGAGCTTTCCTGCGTCTACGTGAAGGTTGATGTTATCGACGGCGACCACATCCTTGCCGAAAACTTTCGACACGTTCTCAAACCGTACCGGGGCGGCCTTGGAACCGATTTTGGTGTCGGTCATGGCGATGTCTCCGTTCCGTGCTGGGTGCGTCGACCAATCTGAACCCGGCCAACGAGAAGTTGCAATAAGCCGACCGTCGCGAGCATCACGAAGATCAGCGTCGTCGAATAGGCGATAGCAAGGCCATAGTCGTTATTCTCGACCCGGCCGATGATATAGCTGGTTGCCATGTCATACTCTGCGCTGACCAGAAAGATGACGGCTGAGATTGCCGTCATGGCACGAACAAAACTGTAGACAAGTGCAGCAAGTATCGCAGGGCGCAACAGCGGCAGGATGACATTCCGGAACGTCTGCCACGAGTTTGCGCCAAGGGTCAGCGAGGATTCATCAAGGCTGCGGTCAAGCTGTGACATGCTCGCGATGCCAGCGCGAACACCAACTGGCATATTGCGGAAGATGAAGCTGACAACGAGGATGACACCTGTGCCGGTGATTTCGATTGGCGGAACGTTGAAGGCAAGGATGTAGCTAACGCCAATTACCGTGCCGGGGATGGCGAAGGACAACATTGTTCCAAACTCAAAGGCGTTCTTGCCTGCAAAGCTTTGCCTGGTCAGCAGATAGGCAGTTACTAGCCCAACAGCGGCAGTCAATGGCGCTGCTATGGCCGCGATGGTTATTGTGGTCCAGAAACTGTCCCAAGCGGCTCCGGTCCAGCGTATACCCTCTTCTTCGAAGCGGACTGAGAATGCAGTGATGTAGTGCTTGATCGTTAGCGAATTATCGACTCCCCACAGCTCAACCACACTGCCGTAGATGATCATTGCATAGACAACAATGGTGAACAGCGCCCACCCCAAAGCGATGAGCAGAACGGGAACCGATAGGCCCGTTGGCATTAGAGGATGCACCCCCGCATCACCCTTGCCGGTGACGGTAGTGTAGCTCTTCTTTCCCAGCCAGACACGCTGCGCGTAAAAGGCGGAAAGGGTAAAGAACAGCAGCACCATTGCCAGAACCGCAGCACGGCCCTGATCGTATTGAGCGCCGACAATTGCGAAGAAAATCTCAGTCGACAGCACGTCGAAATTTCCACCCAATACAAGCGGGTTCCCAAAGTCGGCCATGCTTTCGATGAAGCCCAGAAGAAATGCATTTGCAAGACCGGGCCGCATCAGGGGTAGAGAAACCGTTTTGAACGTCTGCCATCTGCTGGCCCGCAGGGTCTGGGCCGCTTCCTCCATCGAAGGTGAAACACCTTCCACCACGCCTATTAGTACGAGAAATGCAATGGGAGTGAACGCGAGTGTCTGCGCGATCAGAATGCCTGGCATTCCGTAAAGCCAGCGTGTCGGTTGTGTGCCAAATAGCTCGGCAAAGAACCGGGTTACAGAACCGGACAAGCCAAAAAGTAGGATAAGCGCCAAGCCGATCACGAATGGCGGGGTGATTATTGGAAGAACAGTCAATGCTCGCAGCGCCCGCTTATAGCGAAAGCCTGAGCGCGTCACGACCAACGCGAAGCACAGACCCAGACCCGTGGTGATGACGCCAACAAGGATGGCTAGGAACAGTGAATTCCACGCAGCACCGCATCGCGCACCTTGTAAACACCCCAATCCCCACAACCGGTCGTCGAAGAACTTCGAGAAGAAAACCGCAATGGAATAAGCGCCGTCTTCGGTGATGAAAGCAGCAAAAAGCATCTTGGCGATGGGGAAAAAGACAAAAGCGGTAACGATGGTAATCACACCGCCAATAGCACTTACGACGAAGACATCACCATTGATAGCACCCCTCGCCGCGATACCTTGAGTGAGCAGGAACAGAAAGCTTGATGCGCAGATCATCGCGCCATAGCCCATTCCGAACTGACGGTCGCCAAGCTCACCAAACAACGCATCCAACCAATCGAAGTTGAAGCCTCTGATACCGATGCTGAACCCCTGAGCGATCAGCCAGCTGAACCCCAGCGCGCCGGACAGTATCAGCATACGGGCGTAAAGCGGATCAGATTTGGTACGCTTCAACACCAAAAGCGGCAGGGCGAGGGCGATAAGGAGCGGAGCGAGCCACAGCTTCTCACCTTGTCCAATCAAAAACGCAGCGGGGGCATAATCCTCATCGAACGGGTAGCCGTCCACGAGCCACCCGAACGACCACAGACCGCCGTCGACCATGTACCAGGGCAGCAGGCAGAAGCCGACCCACCCGGCGATGATCCAGAAGATCAGGACCGGATGGGTCGTTTTTGATGTAGTGTCAGCCATTTACTGCGGCAGAACCGAAACCTCTTCATCCCATTTCTGCAACAGACGCTTCCGTTCGTCTGAGGAGCCATATTTTTTGAAGTCATAGTCGATCAGCTTGATCTGACTCATGTCAGGCGCGCTATCCGAAGTTTCCGCGCCCTTGTTCGATGGCACCTGAAACGCGTTAACCTGAAGAGCAAGGTTTTGAGCTTCGGGCGACAGGGCCCAGTCATAGAACTTCTTCGCTTCTTCTTCGTTACGAGCCCCGTCTATAATCGACATTGACCCAATTTCGTAACCGGTGCCTTCGCATGGCGCGACGACTTTGATCGGGAACCCCGAAACGGCCTGCTTTACGGCGTCATGCATGAAGACGATACCAATCGTGTTCTCGCCACGACCGGCGGCCTTGATCGGCGCCGAGCCGGACTTGGTGTACTGGTTGATATTCGAGTGCAGGCCCTTCATGAACTCAAAGCCTTCATCCTCGCCGAAGATCTGCACCATTGAGGCCAGCGTCGTATAGGCCGTACCCGACGAGTTCGGGTTCGCCATCTGAACGTGTCCTTTGTATTCGGGCTTCAAAAGATCCTTCCAGCAGGCAGGTTCGGGCAGGTTGTTTGCAGCGACAAGGTCGGCATTGTAGCCATACCCAAGCGCGCCTGAATAGATGCCGATCGTCTTGTTGCCAGCACTTTCAGCCTGAGATATCGCCCAATCATGAAGCTGGTCGCGCATTGGGGACATGTACTCCATCGTCAGGCCTTCTTCAGCGGCCTGCAGATGCGGGTCGCCCGTACCACCCCACCAAACGTCACCTTTCGGGTTCGAGCTTTCGGCACGGATTTGCGCAAATGTCTCGCCCGAGGACTTTCGGGTCATGTTAACGTCGATGCCAGTTGCATCTTCGAAGCTACGTGCCATCAGTTGACACCAATCCTCTTGAGCTGAGCAATAGAAAGTCAGCTTATCGGCATGCGCTGCGGACAATGACGCGGTCAAGGCAATCAGTGATCCCACGGCAGTGGATGTCAATTTCTTCATTATTTTTCCTCCCTTAGGGTTTAATTCGTCCGGGTTTCCCGGATCTATTTTGCCCTTCCTCATGCAGCCTTACGAAATTTTTCTTAGAGTGTTTAGGCTTCCTAATTATCTGTCAAAACCTTTGGAAAATGCGTCCGGATACTTTTACAACCACCAACTTCACCAAGAGAAAACCAACGATGCGCCCAGCCTTTCTTTTTGAAATTGATCAGCCTGCGTATATTGCTCTGTCCCTTGAAATCTTTGATGTCATGTGAATTTTCACAACGGAATGAGGATTATGCAACAAAAAATATTGCAAAATGCCCGAAACCCCACAAAATTAAATTCTGAAAATATTCGAGTCGTTGAATGTCCAAAACCAAAACGCGCGGCAAGAAATCTGAAAAGAGTCCGGGTCGGGTAAAAAAATCCGACAGACGCCAGCAAATCCTGCTGGAATTGAAACTGCGCCCGCACGTTCGCATCAACGAGTTGGCACAGCGTTTCAACGTTTCGAATGAGACCGTGCGCCGGGATTTCGAAGCCCTGTCCAATGAAGGCCTGATCGCGCGTGCGCACGGTGGGGCATCAGCCCCAGTGCAAGGGCATTACCCAAGTCTGGAAGAACGGACCAGCGCACAGATCGAAGAGCGCGAGCGGATAGGTATCAGCGCAGCGGGGCTTGTTCAGGACGGCGAAACGGTCATGGTCGATTCCGGCTCGACGACTGTCGAGATGGCACGCGCGCTGGCATTTCTCGATATCCATTGCACGGTGATCACGAATTCAATCCCCGTAGCGATGACCCTTGGCCATGGTACTGCCCAGGTCTTGCTGTGCCCCGGAGAATACCTGGCAGCTGAATCTGCAACGATCGGAACCGAGACACTGGAATTTCTGTCTCGTTTCAACGTTGACAGGTGCATGATCGGTTCTTCGGGTTTCTCAGTAGAAGGCCCGTCAGAGACGGTAAGGGGCTTTGCGGCGATCAAGAGGATGATGCTGACGCGTGCTGCGAAACGCCACCTTCTTATCGATTCCGGGAAATTTGGTCGCAAGGGTCTGGCTCAGGTAGGCGATCTTGCCGAGTTGGATTCCATAGTCACCGACACAAAACCAACCGGGGAACTGCTCAATGTAATAGATGGTGCCGAGGTCGATATTCTCGTCGCCGGTTAAAAACGAAAAGGAATGACTAACAGCGGCTGATATAAGCCGCACATAACTGGGAGGAAAACATGAAGATTGACATCAAACTATTGGTTGGGGCTTCCGCAATTGCGCTATTGTCGCTGTCGGGGGCAGCCTCGGCGCAGGATTGTCCACGCGGTGACCTGGACGAGCGTTTTTGTGACGCCGATGGGGATTTGATCGCGGATATTCCAACAGATGCCTCCGAGCAAATTGATCCAGACACCTTGATTTTTGCATATACACCAGTCGAAGACCCGGCCGTTTACAAAACCGCATGGTCAGACTTTCTTGAGCATTTGAAGGCGGAAACCGGCAAGGACGTCGTCTTTTTTCCGGTTCAGAACAACGCAGCTCAGATCGAAGCGATGCGTTCGGGGCGTCTGCATATTGCGGGCTTCAACACCGGTTCCAACCCACTGGCTGTAAACTGCGCCGGGTTCCGGCCATTCACGATCATGGCTTCGAAAGACGGTAATTTTGGCTATGAGATGGAGATTATTACCTTTCCTGGTTCGGGCATCGAAAAGGTTGAGGACATCAAAGGCAAGCAACTGGCCTTTACGTCCCCCACATCCAACTCAGGTTTCAAAGCGCCATCAGCAATTTTGAAAAGCGACTTTGATCTTCTGCCGGAACGCGATTTCGAACCTGTCTATTCGGGCAAGCATGACAACTCGATCTTGGGCGTGGCCAACAAGGATTACCTGGCGGCTTCGATTGCAAATTCGGTAAAATCACGGATGATCTTGCGTGATGTCATCAACGAAGACGACGTTGTTACGATCTATAAATCGCAAACTTTCCCGACCACAGGATTTGGCACCGTTTACAACCTGAAGCCCGAGCTGCAGGAGAAAATCCGCAATGCTTTCTTCAATTTTGACTGGGAGGGCACGACACTTGAAGCTGAATTCTCGAAGTCGAACGAAGGCCAGTTTCTTGAAATGACCTATCAGGAATTCTGGGATGTCATTCGTAAAATTGACGCAGCAAATGGCGTCTCCTACGCCTGCCAGTGACCCTTGGCCAATACTGCGGGCCCGAAAGGGCCCGTTATTCAACCTAATCTGGGGCATTTTATGCTGCGTCTTAAAAAGCTGACGAAAACATACAAGACCGGAGATCAGGCGCTAAAGGCCATCGATCTTGAAGTGCCCAAAGGACAGGTGCTTGCGTTGATCGGACCCTCGGGCGCGGGCAAATCGACCATGATCCGGTGCATAAATCGGTTGGTTGAACCCACAAGCGGTGGTGTCCTTTTGGATGATGTGGACCTGACCAAACTCGGATCGGGCGCTCTACGTAAAGCGCGCCGCGAAATGGGCATGATCTTTCAGGAATATGCCTTGGTAGAACGCCTCACAGTGATGGAAAACGTATTGTCGGGACGGCTGGGATATGTGGGATTCTGGCGCAGTTTCCTACGGCGATATCCGCAGTCGGACGTTGACGAGGCTTTCCGCCTGCTTGATCGGGTGGGGTTGTTACACATGGCTGACAAACGCGCCGACGAGTTGTCAGGGGGGCAACGCCAAAGGGTCGGCATCTGCCGCGCCTTGATTCAAAACCCAAAATTGCTGCTGGTCGACGAGCCAACAGCATCGCTCGACCCGAAAACCAGCCGTCAGATCATGCGACTTATAACCGAGCTGTGTCAGGAGCGCGGATTGGCGGCGATCATCAATATCCATGACGTGGCACTTGCCCAGATGTTCGTTCCTCGCGTCGTGGGCCTCCGCTTTGGCGAAATCGTCTATGATGGTCTTCCAACAGGCCTTACCCCCGAAAAGCTGACCGAGATTTATGGGGAGGAAGACTGGGAAGCGACCATCGAAAAAGTGGACGAAGATGAAGATGTCGAGGCTGCAGAATGAGCCATCGAGAGTTAGACGACATGCTGGGAAAAGGCTGGCGTAAACCGGCCTTTGTAAAACACCCTTTGCTCCGCTGGGTATTGATCCTGGGCTTTTTCGCCTACCTGATCGCGGCCTTCATGACCATCGATGTTGATTGGGGCCGTGTCTATGAAGGGCTGGATCGGGGGTGGGCATTTGTACTTGCGTTTACCAGCCCGGACTTCGTTTCGCGGTGGTCAGACATTTGGAGCGGTCTTCTGGAGAGTATCATTATGACCGTGGCTGCGTCGGTCGTGGGTATCTTGATCTCGATCCCAATAGGGTTGGGCGCGGCACGAAATATCGCCCCTTTACCAGTCTACATGATTTGCCGGGGCATTGTTGCCATCAGTCGAGCCTTGCAAGAAATCATCGTGGCCATTTTGCTGGTGGCTATCTTCGGTTTTGGTCCGCTGGCCGGATTTCTGACCCTTTCCTTCGCCACCATCGGATTTCTCTCAAAACTTTTGGCCGAAGACATCGAAGCGATGGACAAGGTTCAGGCCGAGGCGATCAAGGCCTCTGGTGCGCGTTGGCCGCAATGGATCAACTATGGCGTTCAGCCGCAGGTTATGCCGCGACTTGTGGGCCTTTCCATGTACCGGATCGACATCAACTTTCGAGAAAGTGCAATTCTTGGTCTGGTCGGTGCCGGCGGGATTGGCGCGACGTTGAACACTGCGTTCGATCGATATGAGTACGACACAGCGGCGGCCATTCTCATCCTGATCATCGGGATCGTCATGGCACTTGAATACCTTTCGGGAATTATCCGCGCGAGGGTTCAGTAGTGCCTGTTCTTGAACAAAACGATACGCAGATCTGGCGCAGACGGACGACGGGTCAAAGTCTTGTTCGCTGGTTTGGCTGGCTTTTGGGTGTGGCTGTCTTTGTTTATTGTTGGCAGTTCATCTCGGAATCGACGACCTGGTTTTTCGTTTGGGATGCCCCCCGCATTGCCAACGATATCTGGACCCGCGCAACGCCTCCCAAATGGGACTACATCACACAGCTGGGCCGCCCGATTTGGGATACGTTGAACATCGCCACCCTAGGTACAATCATCGCCTTGTGCATGGCCGTGCCGGTTGCCTTCTTGGCCGCGCGCAACACCACACCGTCGACATTGTTCATTCGACCCATAGCTTTGTTGATCATTGTCTCGACCCGCTCTATCAACTCGCTGATCTGGGCGCTTCTATTGATCGCAATTATTGGCCCAGGCGTCTTTGCAGGTGTTATTGCAATTGCCATCCGTTCAATCGGGTTCTGCGCAAAGCTTCTGTATGAAGCCATAGAGGAAATTGATCACACTCAGGTCGAAGCGATCACGGCGACCGGTGCGTCGCGCTGGCAGGTCATGGCTTACGGGATTGTTCCACAGATCCTGCCCGCTTTTGCAGGCATTGCCGTTTTTCGTTGGGACATAAATATCCGCGAGTCCACGGTTCTGGGCCTGGTTGGTGCCGGAGGTATTGGATTGCAACTGTCAGCTTCGCTCAACGTTCTGGCTTGGCCACAGGTCAGCCTGATCCTGATTGTAATTCTCGTCGCGGTTTTGATCAGCGAATGGGTCTCGGCAAAAGTTCGAGGGGCGATCATTTGACCGGGTTCTCTGCGCAGGAGGCTTTCGATGCCTATGAAGCTGTACGACATCGCCTTCCGGAAGCCAGACCTACTGAAGTGACATATCGTCAGGTTGAAACGCTTGATGACATAGCTCATGAGTTCGATGTATTCCTCCTCGACGCCTTCGGGGTTCTTAATATAGGTGACACGGCAATCCCGGATACACCGGATCGGGTCAGGTCGCTGAAAGCCGCAGGCAAACGTGTTTTGGTCGTTTCAAATGCTGCTGGGTTTCCTCACACAACTCTGTTGGAAAAATATTCTAGGCTTGGTTATGACTTCGCGCCCCGAGACGTGATCACCAGCCGGGCCACGTTGCTATCAGAAATAAACGGTCAAAGTGGGTTGCATTGGGGCTTGATGGCGACCCCCAGCGCCGGTCTTCGCGATTTGGAAGGGCTGAAACTATCCTACCTCGAGGATGACCCGAAGCCCTACGAAACCGTTGACGGGTTTCTAATGATAGGATCAGCGGTTTGGACTGAATCGCGTCAAGCTATGCTAGAGACTGCCTTGCTTGAACGGCCTCGTCCGGTAATGGTCGGCAACCCTGATATCGTCGCGCCCCGCGAGTACGGGTTTTCAAAAGAGCCCGGTCTTTTCGCGCACCAGCTGGCAGACCGGACAGGTGTTGTTCCTCAGTTCTTTGGAAAGCCTTTCGCCAACATCTATGATCTTGCTTTCCAACGTCTCGGGCACATCGACAGGTCCCGGGTTCTGATGGTTGGCGACAGCCTGCACACCGACATTCTGGGCGCATCCAGCGCTGGCATAGATTCGGCACTCATTTCAGGATATGGATTCTTCGCAGGGCATGATGTTGAAGCAGCGATCAAGAAGGCGGGGATAGTGCCAAACTTTGTAGTAGGCCGGCCTTGAGTTTAGAGCATTCGTTTTCGATAATTATCCCGTTCAAATCGAATGTCCTGCAAGCCCGCATTTCGAACATGCTGACCATGGCAATACTGCGCTGTGCACCAACGGCAGCTTTGCCCCCTCGCGGAAAAGCGCCCCCCGGTCTAAAGTCTGGATTGGGCTGGATGCGACGTGTCGGGCTCAGCCGTTGAACCAAATCGGAGCATCACCTTTTGACCAAGTTATGTATTTTCGCATCACCAGCAAAAATACTTCACTGTCCAGGAATTGATCCAGCCACGCCACTAAATTCGGCCACTCCTGTGCGTCAAACCACGCCCGGTCTATATGCGCAAACTGGCGAACAAACGGTAGAAGCGCCAAATCGGCGAGAGTGGGGCGATCTCCAAAAAGCCAGGCCCTCCCGACTAACCGCTCGTCGAGGTTGAGCAAGTAGCTCGCCGCTTTCCTGCGCTCCTTTTGGACGTCTAAATCCGGATACCGCACGACGTATTTTATGTGATCTAATGCATCCTTGAATGGACCATCATTTGCCGCGATTAGGCCCCAACCTTCTTGAGGCATATCCAAAAGTCGCTGCGGATCATTTTGTTGAAGCGCCCAAATCATGATTTCCAGGCTTTCATCTATTACTTTGTCTGGAAGTCGAAGCGCGGGCACTGTTCCGGACGGGGATGTTTGTAAGAAAGCCTCTGGTTTGTCCTGCAAAAGAATCTCGCGCAGCTCGACTGTGACTCGTGAACTCGCCAATGCGAGACGGGCCCTTATGGCGTATGGGCAGCGACGGAACGACCATAAGATAGGGTATTGAGTCATACGAAGATATATCTCCAATCTACCAGCGTGGTTAAACCTCCCGTCGTTTTCCAACTGGTAATTCTGCTTGAACGCTGTCTGATACTATCGGAAGGGCCATTGCTTCACAAACATCGGCCTCAGTAGCCGTCTGGTTTGGAGATTCGGAACGAGAATATGCGGAATTGAGTACAAGTGACTTGTCTTGTGAAGTTGTAACGCGAAAGTCCCCGAGATCTTAGAAATTGGCCCTGGGCCGGTCGCGGTGGTTATGGATTGATCGAAGAATTAGTCTGTCATAGCTTGCAGCATATGCCCAAGTTTCTCCATCTTGTCGTCTTAGAGCGCCACAGCGCTCATCGCCGAAAACGTTTTGCCGGATAGCTGGTCTTCCATTTGTGACTTAGCCAATAATACAATTTTGGAGACCTCAGATGACTGAATTCACTGAAATCCCGGTGCTTGATCTTGCACCGCTGATCAATGGAGAGGATACGTCCAACCTCGCCTTGGAATTCGCCGAAGCCTATGGAAAAACCGGATTTGGCTATGTTGTTAATCACGGCGTTGATCCTGACTTGCGCGCTGCCGTGTTTGCCGCCTCGACGGAATTTCATGCACTGCCGGAGATCGAAAAACAGGCAATTGCACTAAATAAATGTCATCGTGGCTACATCGCGATCAACACCTCCACGGACGTGAACTCTGACGTGGCCAAGGTGACTAAACCCAATCAGTCCGCATCGTTCATGATGATGCGCGAGGATGCAGAGGTCGACCCTGCCGTCTATCTGTCCGGACCAAATCAATGGCCCGTTCTGGAAGGTTTCCGAGAGGCCTGCGAGGCTTATGCCGACGCGATGACAAAACTGGGTTACAAACTCATGGGTCTTGCCCTTGACGCTATTGGCGCCGCGGATCGTTCGATCCTCAGTGCTTTCCAGACGCCAACGATTTGGCTGCGCCTACTCCACTATCCACCACAACCGCCACAGGCTTTGGGTGATCTTTACGGATCTGCACCCCACAAGGACTTTGGATGTCTGACATTGCTCGCACAGGACAATGTTGGTGGTTTGCAAGTCCAGACGCCTGAGGGTCATTGGGTGGATGCACCGCCTATCGACAATGCCTTGGTGGTCAATGTAGGCGATATGCTGCACCGACTCTCCAACGGAAAGTTGTTGTCCACCCCGCACCGGGTTATCAATGCGACCGGACAACAGCGCTATTCCGTACCGTTCTTCTTCGACCCACATGTCTCTGCTGAAATCGCGCCGCTCCCTGGGACAGGGGCTGCGAGATTCGATCCCCTGAAGTTTGGACAGTTTCTGAGAGGAGAACTGGAAGCAAGCTACGACGCACATCAGGTTGGCCATTCGGATACCTAAAAGCACGCTGCGTTGGCAGTGACATTTCACTGACCGATATGAAACGAACGTCCGTATTGCAGTTGCTGCGACGCAGCTGTGCGGCTTCAGATCAAAATCCTCAATGGGCTGTTTCGGTATATGTGAGTAACGTCTGCCGTCCGGATACTGCGTTCGGTCCGAGGTCCGTATTGAGCCCAATTTGACCAATGCCGCAGGTTGCGTAAATGTCAGCTTTTAGGATTTTTGATATTGGGACACTACTTCTCTTATTCGATCCAGAACTGTGTCGATTTCTTCTTGCGTAAGTTGGACTAGCTCCAACACTATCTCCGACTGGTGGGTTAAATGGTCCATGATCCAGATCGAAGGTTCACCGGCTTTCAAAGCTGCTGCCATTTGTGCCGCATCAGGAAATTCTGACGATTTGGCAATGCAGAGATGCGCTCGATCAAATGGCAGATTTGTAGGATCAGGATTCGCTTTGGCCGTGATACCTTCAATCGTGTTCGCTACTGAGACAAATCGGGCAACCTTTTCCTTTTGTTCTGACGACCAAGCCTCTTTGTTAAGCTGTTGGCGAAGCTTCAAAGCAGTAAGGACACCGAGGAGAGCTTCCTTTGATGCCTTCATGCCGCGCCCTATTCCTTTTTCCTGTGCTCTGACTGCTGAAACCAGATCGGGCTTTCCAAGAACCAAACCTGATGTTGGGCCAGCTAAGTATTTTTGGCCGCTAATGAGAACCACGTCAGCTCCGGTATCCAGCAAGTCTTCAATGCGAAAATCCTGGGCCGCGCCATCAATCACCACTGGCAGATCATGTTCATGGGCCGCAGAGACTGCTTTTCGAAAATCCAGCATTTCGCCTCCAGTAAGTCTGGAGGAAACAAGCACTAAACAACACGCATCCAGTTTTGAACAAGCGTGAGCAAGGTCCTCAATGCCGCAAGCCGAATTGTCGCCCACAAGCTCCGGTTTCGCACCTGCAAGTCGGATAGCTTGCTCAATGGGATGACCGTAATTTACTGCGTGGTTTGCAGGCAAAATGACTCGGCTCTTGAGACCGCTTGCATCGGGAAGCTGTTTAATCGCGCCTGGGGAACTACCGGTCATAGAGGCCGCTACAGCCAATGTAATCGCAGCCGCACTGCAATGTACGACAGTGGCCGCGCTCGCATTGGTCATTTCGGCAATTTCTCGACCCACTGCATCATGGAGATCATCCATAATGAAGTGACGCCCTAAAGCATCGGAAACAGCTTCACAGACTTCTTTTGAGGATCGAGAAACACCAAGAGGTGTAAAAACACCTCTAGCATTGATCACTTCTGAGAGCGTGTTTTGCGTTCCAATCAGCATGTGGCAATTCTAGACTAAGTATCTGCCAATGCATAGGAAGCTGACCTTCAAATCACCGGCAGTAAAGTCCGGATTGTCCGCAAACTGTAAATTCACCCATCTTCTGATTGCGCACGTGCAGCGAATGTCCGCAATGTCGAGCCGCACTGCAGAATGCTGAACGACCGACTAAAGTCCGGTAAGGGCCGGAAGTGATCAGGCAGGGCACTTAGTCGCTCAACATTGTTCAACACAAAACCTTACGCTGTGAAGTTGTCGGTCTGCCAGTTGTGTCCGCTCTCGGAAGTTCCCAATGCGCGTCGCAGTCGACGATCGTATTGCTGCAGTCTGAGACAAGCTTGATAAGTCCAAATCAGCGAAATCCACCAAAATGCATGAGAATCTTAAGTCGTTGAATTATGGGGAAGACGAGTCTCAATAATTCAGTCCCATTATTTACGTACTCCGACAATTCTCCTTCAAAAGAGGCAATCTTCCCATAATACGTCTTATGTTAAATAGCAGCGTTTAACTTATCGTCGATTTGCGGAGTATCTGTCGAATAGGTCGGCCTGCGCATCAGATAGCGACCGTATTTCTGGTGACGTGCTGCACCGAACGGAAGGTCCCGGCTGTTCGAGAAAGTCTGAAACAAATGAATTTTGGTGCTTGTTTGAGCCGTGAACCTCAAGCTAAACCACCTGTACGCAGGGGAGTCCCACCAAGGGGACTGAGAGGCTGACGGGGCAATGCCCGGCGACGCGACCCTTTGAACCTGACCCAGTTGATACTGGCGTAGGAAGCTAGGGCGCGCAGGCCACAAAACCGGGCAAGCGCACTCCGAACAGGGGGCTGTCTGCCTTCTCGTTTCCCAAGCCAAAACTCATCTGGTGTCTTTTTAAGTTGAACTGCTTGAGGAGCACCAACATGAACGTCCCCAACCCCAAAATCACCGCTGGTGAGCTGCCCGCATCGCGCAAGATCTATGTAAACGGCACATTGCACCCGGATGTGCGCGTGCCAATGCGTGAAATTTCGGTCCACCCCACGGCGGGGGAGCCACCCTTGCCCGTGTATGACAGTTCAGGGCCGTATACCGATCCGCAGGTGATGACGGACATTCGGCAAGGTCTGGCGCCGCTGCGTCGCAAGTGGATTGAGGCTCGAGCAGATGTCGAAGAATATGATGGACGTGAGATCAAACCGGAAGACAACGGTTTTGTCGAAGGTGATCGGCTAACGCCCGAGTTCCCTGTGCGCCCGCGCCCTCTGCGCGCCAAGGATGGAAAGGCTGTGACGCAACTGGCCTATGCTCGCGCCGGCATCGTCACCCCGGAAATGGAATTCATCGCCATCCGTGAAAACCAACTGCGCGAGGCTGTCGTTGAACAGCGCGAAGGCAATGATTGGGGTGCAAACATCCCTGATTATGTGACCCCGGAATTCGTGCGGGACGAGGTCGCCGCTGGTCGCGCCATTATCCCTGCGAATATCAACCACCCAGAAAGCGAACCGATGATCATCGGGCGTAATTTCCTGGTCAAGATCAACGCCAATATGGGTACCTCGGCTGTGACCTCTTCGATGGAAGAAGAGGTCGATAAAATGGTCTGGTCGATCCGTTGGGGTGCTGATACCGTCATGGACCTGTCGACCGGCCGCAACATCCACAACACCCGTGAATGGATCATCCGCAACAGCCCGGTGCCGATTGGCACCGTGCCGTTGTATCAAGCGCTGGAAAAGGTCAACGGCATTGCGGAGGACCTGACATGGGAAGTGTTCCGTGACACGCTGATCGAACAGGCCGAACAAGGCGTCGACTATTTCACCATCCACGCAGGCGTGCGCCTGCATATGGTGCCGATGACGGTAAAACGGGTTACCGGTATTGTGTCGCGCGGTGGGTCGATCATGGCCAAGTGGTGCTTGCATCACCACAAGGAAAGCTTCCTCTATGAGCATTTCGACGAAATCTGCGACATCTGCCGGGCCTATGATGTGTCGTTCAGCCTAGGCGACGGTCTGCGCCCCGGCTCTATCGCCGACGCCAATGACGAGGCACAATTTGCCGAGCTTGAGACGCTGGGTGAGCTGACCAAAATCGCGTGGGCCAAGGATTGTCAGGTGATGATCGAAGGCCCCGGACACGTAGCCATGCACAAGATCAAAGAAAACATGGACAAGCAATTGGAGTGTTGCCACGAGGCGCCCTTTTACACGCTTGGCCCCCTGACCACCGATATCGCGCCGGGCTATGACCACATCACCAGCGGCATTGGTGCTGCGATGATTGGCTGGTTTGGTTGTGCGATGCTCTGCTATGTCACGCCTAAAGAACATCTGGGGCTGCCGGACCGGGATGATGTGAAAACTGGGGTTATTACTTATAAGATCGCCGCTCACGCCGCTGATTTGGCCAAAGGTCTGCCGGGCGCGCAACGTCGTGACGATGCGCTGTCCCGCGCCCGGTTCGAGTTCCGCTGGGAAGATCAGTTCAACCTGTCGCTGGACCCGGAAACGGCGCGGGAATTCCACGACCAAACCCTGCCCAAACAAGCGCATAAGGTGGCGCATTTCTGTTCAATGTGCGGGCCGAAATTCTGCTCGATGCGGATCAGCCATGACATTCGAACTGAAGCGCAGAAAGAGGGGATGGAGGCCATGGCCGCCAAATTCCGTGAAGGCGGCGACCTTTACATGCCCGTGAAAGACTAAACACCGCGGCGGAGCCGATCCTTTCGGCTCCGCACGCTCTTGCATTGAAGGGAAACTACTCTCAGGGCAATAGATCGGATACTTTGCTGAACCCAGTCAAATCGAAGCCAAATGAAATTGGCTCTCCGACCCTGTTTTTAGCGTCGATCTGCAATTGATTGCCTGCCCGCATCGCAGACATCCATTCCTGGGAAACTGGCGAACGGGCAAAACAACCTTGTGCCTCGCATGTTAGGAACTCCAGACGGGCGACCTCGGCATCATCCACCTTTGCAACCAGCCCTTCCGAGAACAAAAGACCGAATGGCAGGGTCAGCACGGTCTCAGTCTCGTCCTTACCTGCAGCCTTTATAAATGCGATGGACGTAAGCCTTTGGTTGTTTTCGGTCAAAACGATGCTTTGGGTCATTTCGCAGATCAACTCGGACCCAACGGCCCGATTGCTGCAATTGACCGACCATGGCGGCGCTGCGCCTTCTTGCGCAGCAAGGGGAGTTGCCAATCCCAATGTGACCCCCAAAGCGCTTATCCAAGTTTTCATCCTGCTGTCCCTCATCGATTAGAATTGTAGTCCAAGGCCAAGACCTACCTGCAGGGCCCTGGTTGAGTCTCCGAACAAATGATCGAGGCTCAGATTGACAAAGCTGCTGTCATCCAGCGCAAACAGCCCCAACCGGGCCGAGACCAAGCCATGCGCGTCGCCGACAAAGCTGGTGTTTGAAAACCCACCGTCAGCGGTGCTCGCTCCGTTGAACCCGGCGGTGACCGATACGGTATCATCTGACGAGAGAATGGCACCAACCTGAAAACTCGCGCGGAGCTTCTGCGAGGCACTCAGGGTTTGCTCGGTTCCGATTTCCAGCGAAGGCGTGAACGAATAGATCATCTCGCTATCGTCTTGCAGAACGACCCCCGCCAGGGTTGCATCGCCATTGCTTTCGGTTGCCAGACGCGTGGCATCAACGGCTACCTCAGGGCGCAGATAGGAACTGCCGCCCGCGAACCTGTGGTCATAAGCAAGGCTGAGACGCAGGTTCTGATGGTTCATCTTGTGCTTGATCTCGCTGACACCAACGGTGCTTACGATTTGCCCGTTGGGCAACACACCACTGATCCCGCCCGCGCTGAGCGTATCATAGTCTGACCAACCGGCCGACAGCTGGGCTGCAAACTCCCACGCGCCGGTGTATTTGGTCAGCGAGGCACCCAGATTGAACCGATCACCCGTTGCATTGTAATTCGACCCGTTCCGTAGGCTCATCTCGTCATAGCCTACCGCGAACCCGGCGAATAGCTCATCCCCAACCGGCAGACGGACACCAGCCGACAGGTTGGTGTCGTTGATGTCCAACTCTTCGTACATGCCGGTCTGATCGCGGTCATAAAAAGACCGCCCGCCTGAGAACCAGACACAATTGCGCGGGTCATCCCCGAACTGGTAATCGGTAAACCGTTCGCAATTGTGCAGCGTGTCCGCAAATACCCGGGTGCCATAAAGCGCATCCACGGCATCGGCGGCATAGTCGGCAGTCGACAGGCTTTCGATTGCGGCGATGACATCGGCCTCGGACTGCATGTTGCCGATCAAGGCGAACAGTTGGCCTTGGGCAGCCGATCCCTGCCCGTTCAGAACTTGGTTGATGTAATCCCCGATGGCCGCCTGATTGGCGTTCATGCCGGGGGTCGAATAATCCGGCGTGATCACCAGGTCGATCGAACTGCCGTCAGAGGTGGAGCCGTTCAGGCCGATGGAATAATCCAGCACCACAGTGTCCTCGATCAGCGTGCCCGCATCTGCGGCGGTTCCATCAGGATTGATGATGACAAGCGGCAAGGCCCTTTCCAGCGTATTCAGCAGTGGCACCAGCGTACCGCCCATGGTGGCATTACCGGTGGCATTAACCAGGTCGCTGTTGCCACCCGATGCCCCAGAGGTCAGGAAATACACGTCGAAGGTTGACGTTGCCGTTGCTCCAAAGGCCAGGCTTCCGGTCAGGTTCAATGTTTGGCTGACATTGCCGCTGAAGGTAAAGTCACTGGCCGCAACCGTCGCCGTCAAATCTCCGTCCAGACCCAGATTGGCCCCCAGTACAAAATCACCGTTCACCTGCATGAAGCCGTCAGCACCCAGATTGACCGTATCCAACGCATAGAAGTCCGCGCCGTCTTCGACGGTAAAGCCGTTAGTGCCTGCGCCAAGATCCATGTTGCCAAGGGCCGTACCCGCAAGCGAGATTTGTTCGTTGCCGTCGCCCCCATTCACCAATTGATCGTTGCCGGCGATCAACAGGGTATCTTTTGACAGGGTCAGCACATTGTCGGTACCGCCGTCCACAACGATTGATGCGACTGACCCCGCGTCGCCAGTGCCGCCCATGACGACGCCGTCAAAGCCAAGTGTGATCGCGTCTGCGCCATCGCGCCCCTCGGATTGTGCCAAGACGCCGATGCCGCCCTCGCCCACCGACAGGATGTTACCATCAAGCGTCATGTCGATGGCGCCACCAGAGCCCGCACCACCGGCAGCCCCGCGATAGACCGAGTCCACCATGCCACCGCCGCCGCCAAGCGACTGCGCCACAACACCAATCGCATTTTCGCCCGTCGTGACGATGTTGCCGGATTGCGAGAATCCGATATCGCCGCCATCACCGCCATTTGCAGCAGACAGGTTTACCGTGATCCGGCTGGCCTCCATATCGGTTGAAACGAGACCGCCGCCGCCACCGATACTTTGGATGACGAACCCGTGCGATCCAGTTCCACTGGTAGTCATGTCCCCGATATTTGCAAAGCCGACATCACCACCGTCACCGGTTGAATCGTCTTGCGCGCCCAGCGTTACATCCGCACGCCCCAGACCCGAGATGATAACTTCGCCCCCACCGGCACCGATACTCTGAACGCTTTGGCCAAAGGATCGGTCACCACTTGTGAACACGTTGCCGTCCAGCAAAAGGTCGATATCGCCGCCATCGTTGTTGAAGCTGGGATCAGAGCCCAGGATCACAGACGCGGCCTTTTCGATCCCGGCTTCGCCATCCGTATTGCTGTTCAGCACAAGCTTACCGCCGCCGCCGCCGATGGATTGTGCCGCTCCGGCGGACGAGAACGCGCCATCGGTGCCAACATCACCGGTCCGGCTTCCGTCCACGTCTCCGCCACCAGCGTCGTCCGTGTCAATCGCACCCAGACGTGCGGTGATGTCGATAGCGTCACCGTCTTGTACATCCACCGTAGTCGCGGATGTACCGCCGCCGCCACCAACACTCTGCAGCATCAGGCCGGTCGAGCGATCGCTTGTGGTGGCAATGTTACCGTTATGGGCCTGTGTGATCTGGTTGCCCGCCATACCCGACACGTCATCGCCACCAAGGGCGATATCGCTGCTGACGACCGAGCCGGTCGCGCCAGCGGTCGTGGTGGTGAAATCGACAGAGGCATCAGTATTGCCACCGCCGCCATTCACCGATTGGACAAAGACCGCTTCGCTGCCCACGCCATTGACCAGAATATCTCCGGTCGAATTGACAGTTACAGTGCCCACCGAACCGGTGGATCCCTCCCGAGCCCCCAGCGCCTGCGAGATTGTGTAATCCAGCACCGAGACCAGCGGGGATGACACCGAATAACCCGCGTTGCCGCCGCCGCCGCCAACGGATTGGGCATAGATGCCAAACCCGTTTTCGGCATTCACAACAATTGTGCCAGTGTGGTTGACCGTGACGTCTCCTCCATCAGAACCCGATCCGCCTGATCCGCCAATGGCGATCTTCGAATAGGATTTGCCCGTCATTGTGTTCTTAAGGTCGTTCACGTCCATCGCAACGGCCAGACCGCCATTGCCGCCGCCGCCACCGACAGATTGTGCAAAGATGCCGTAGGCGCCTGTGCCATCCACTTGAACGTCTCCGGTGTTGGTGACGACCACGTTGCCGGCAACATTGCCGCTGCCGCCCGACCCGCCGATATTCAGCTGCGCGGTCGGAGAGCTGCTGTCCCCCGTCTTTAGCCGCAATGTCCCCGTGATTGAGCTGCCGCCATTGCCACCGCCGCCGCCGACGGATTGGGCAAAGATACCATGCGCACCCGCACCCGTTGTCACGATCGTACCGGCATTGGTCACCGCGACATTGCCGCCCGTGCCACCCGTACCGCCTGATCCGCCCAGACCAAATTGCAGCGCCCGCCGCGTAGTGGCCTCGGCCCCGCCATAGCGCCCGTCAACCGAGATGGTCGAGCCGCCATTACCGCCACCTCCACCGATGGACTGGGCAAAGATCCCGTGACTTTCCGTACCATCGGTCAGGATCGTGGCATCGGTTTCGTTTACTACGGTTACCGTGCTGCCCGCGCCGCCAGTGCCACCAGTTCCGCCGATCAGAATGGCGTTTGTCGTTGATCCTTCCGAGGATCGACCCAAGATGATGTTGCGCACCTGTTGCGCGTCGCCTCCGCCACCGCCAACGGATTGCGCATAAATACCGATAGACTTGTCACCTGTTGTTGCGATGACATCGCGGTTAGTGACCGACACTGCCGCAGACATCGCACCGGTGCCGCCATTGCCGCCAATCGAAATTGTCGCTGTGTTGCCGATCTCTTTGCGCAGGTTGATGATGCGGTTTTCCACCAGGCCACCCATGCCGCCTCCGCCGCCGACGGATTGCGCATAGATGCCGTGCGCCATCGTGCCCGCCGTGGTGATCATGCCGTCATTCACAACGGTCACAATGTCCGACGTCATGCCGTCCCCGCCAGTGCCTCCGATGTTGATCGAGGCTGCCGTCCCCACGGTTGATGGGTTAACGAAGGATTTGATCGTATCAAGGTTTCCCTGACCTGCCTGCACCATGCCGCCGGTGCCACCTGCACCGCCGACCGATTGCGCCAGCAACCCGATTGAGCGTTGCCCTAACGTTGCGATCCGTGCGGTACTGGTGACATCGACCGTGCCACCTACGCCGCCAGAGCCGCCGGTGCCACCGATGGACAGTGATGCCGAAATGCCGCCGCCGGCCGAGTTGCTGGCCTTGCCGCCATTACCGCCACCGCCGCCCACGGATTGCGCGAAAACCGCATGGGCATCGTCGCCCTGGGTGACCACGATGCCCGCGACCACAGAGGTCACGTTACCTGCCGCACCACCAGTGCCGCCCGCCAAACCAACCGACACGCTGGCCTTGTTACCCTTGCTGTCGCCGGTCTTTGGCGTGCCAATGCTGACCGAGGTTGACGAAGAATTGCCGCCGCCGTTGCCAATAGATTGGGCAAAGAACCCGTAAGATCGGTCGCCCGCAGTGCTGATGATACCGTCCGAGCTGGCATAAACATCGCCGCCACTGCCGCCGGTGCCACCGGTTCGGCCGATCTGAATGTTGACGTTGCCTCCATCCACCGAGGTCGAGGCCGAGTTATAGCCCGCGTTGCCGCCACCGCCACCAACGGATTGAGCGAACAGCCCATGGGAATCCGCACCGAGCGTTGTGATGTCGCCGGTATTGCGCACGTCGACTGTCCCACCGATGCCGCCCTGACCTGTCCCGCCGCCAACGGCCAGGCCAAAACCCTTGTTGGTTTGGTCCGAGGCAAGTTCATAGGCAAAGGCCAGGTTCAGGGCTGCGTTACCGCCGCCGCCGCCAATCGATTGGCCGAATACCCCATGGCTACTGTCTTGTTTCGTGAGAATATCGCCGTAGTGGTCAATATCGACCGTCCCACCATCCCCAGCGGTTCCGGCATCGCCGCCAATGGCAACCACAGCCGACATGCCGGTTTTGTTGCCAGAAGAATCCGCTGGATTCACTTTGCCTTCAAGCTCATCCAGCACGTTGTTGTAATTGGCAATTACCGAGTCATCCACACCCGTGTTGGTTGGTGTCTTGCGGTCGGTTGAATCGCCCGTGCCGCCGTTGCTCTGACTGCCGTTGGTCTTGCTGATACCCACAACCGCGTTGACCCCGGCGTCACCGCCACCGCCGCCAATGCTGGACGCCTCGATCCCGTGCGCGCCGACACCGTCTGTCGTGATGGTGCCTGCTGCCGCTAGGGCGGTTCCACTCATGACGGTCACGTCCCCAGCGTCACCACCGCCGCCACCAAAGCCGCCGATGCCCATGGCAATGGGTGAACTGTCCTTGGTGCCGACAAAGGTCGCGTTGATCCCGCCAGTACCGCCACCGCCGCCGATGCTTTGGGCAAAGATGCCACGCGCGTGATAGCCATTGGTCGATATATTGCCGGTTTGCGTAACAACGACGTTGCCCGCATCTGCGCCGGTGCCGCCATGACCGCCCAGACCACCAACGATGCTCAGGTCGGTTTTGCCGTCGGAATTGTTGGAATCGCCATAGTTCAGCTGCCCGGTCACATTCAGCGCGCCGTTACCGCCGCCGCCCGCGATGGACTGGGCCAGAACGCCGTGCTTCCAATTGCCCGCAACGGCAACCGATCCGGCATGATCCACGGTCACATCGCCCGAGACATTGCCATTGCCGCCGAAACCACCGACACCAAATGTGACCGAGGGGATCTTGCCATCCTTGCTCAGCGCAATCCCGCCCGACACGTTCAGGCCGCCATTTCCACCGCCGCCGCCGATGGATTGCGCCATCAAACCGGCCGAGCCATCGGTATCCGGCTTTTCTTCGTTGAAGACCCCCATGTCGATGAACAGACGCTCCAACCCATAGGTCGAGGCCAGCTCTTCGGTCTGATCCACGATGGTATCGCCCAGGAAATCGCGCAACTTGTCTTCAAAAGTTGTGGTGTCAGGGATCGAAATATCGTCCGGGTCCGTCGTGACCGTGATATCCGCCTGCGACGTGACTGTGACATCGCCCGCCTGACCACCGTTTCCTGCGAACCCCCCAACACCCACGATCAGCGAGCTGTCGGACACGATCCCGCCCGACACGTTCAAACCGCCATTGCCACCGCCACCGCCAACGGATTGCGCCAGCAGACCGGATTGGCCGGTGCCATGCGCCATGATCGTGCTGCCGGAGCCAATGTTTACGTCGACGTTCCCGGCATTGCCGCCACCCCCGCCAAAGCCGCCGACCCCGACAACGACTGCATAGGATTTGCTGCTATCCGTTTGCCCCGCCCCTGGTTTGCCGCTGATCGCGATTCCGCCAGAGACATTGGTGCCGCCATGACCACCGCCGCCGCCCAGCGATTGCGCGATAATTCCGCTGGCGCCTTTGCTTTCATCTACGGCGAAAGTGCCGTCGGATTGCAGCACCATCGGCACCGCCTGCACGTTGCCGGTGTAATCCAGGTCGACATCACTTGCGTCGCCGCCTGATCCACCAAATCCACCCACGCCCGCTGCAACGGAAAAGATCGTGTCAGACCCCGACGGTTTGGTCAGCGCCAATGAGCCCGAGATATTCACACCGCCGGTGCCGCCACCGCCGCCAAGGCTTTGGGCGAAGATACCATGCGCCCCGTCGCCTGCGGTCACTACGTCGCTTTGAACGTCCAGCGTTACCGTACCGGCATCACCGCCACCGCCACCAAAGCCACCAAGGCCCAATGCGACCGCTGCACCGGATTTGCCCGTCAGGTTCACCGCGCCCGAAACATTCAGACCGCCATTACCGCCGCCGCCACCAACGGATTGCGCCATCACACCGATGCTGTCGACGCCCGTCGTGACCACCGAAGTTGTGCCACTACTGTCCGTACTGGAACGCAGGGTGCTGATAACGTCGCCAGCATTGCCAGCCCCGCCGCCAAAGCCGCCCACGCCCAGGCTGACGGAACCGCCGTTTTGCTGGGTGATACCCAGCGTGGCCGAGATGTTCGTGCCGCCATTGCCACCACCGCCGCCAAGGCTTTGTGTCAGAATGGCCGTGCTGCGATCGCCAGCGGTCAGAACCCCGCCTGTAACAGTCGATTGAACCAGCGCACCGGCATCCGCGCCGCCACCGCCGAACCCGCCGACGCCAATGCCTACGGCCGCATTGGTCGAGCGGGACAAGGACAAGGCCGCCGAGATGTTGGTGCCGCCGTTACCACCGCCCCCGCCAAGGCTTTGTGTCAGAATACCGACTGAGTCATCGCCAGCCGTGGTGACATTGCCGGTGACTTGCTGGGTGACGTTGTCCGCTGTGCCGCCGTCTCCGCCGAAACCGCCAACGCCGATCCCAAGACCGCCCGAGAAATTGCTGGCTAGAGAAATCGCGCCGGAAATATTCGTGGCCCCATTACCACCGCCACCGCCCAAACTTTGCGCCATGACGCCAGCCGAGCGCGCGCCCGAGGTGCTGACATTGCCAACAAAGGTGTTGTCGACCACGCCGCTGGTGCCTCCGCTGCCGCCGAAACCACCAACACCGATCCCCGCCGCGCCGGAACCTGTCCGCGCAATGCTAAGCGCGCCCGAGATGTTGACACCGCCATTGCCACCGCCGCCACCGACGGATTGCACCAGAACACCAGTTGCGTTTTCGCCGCCCGTGGTGACATCACCGGTGACCGAGCCGGTGGCTGAACTTGCATTGCCGCCATCCCCGCCAGACCCGCCAATGCCAACGCCAACAGCACCGCCGCCAGTACCCGAAAGGTTCACGGCAGCCGAAACATTCAGTCCTCCGTTACCGCCGCCGCCTGCTGCGGATTGCACCAGAACGCCGCCTGAATTGTCACCAGCCGTGGTGACGTTTCCAACAACCGTCCCGCTCGCCGTGTTGGCGTTGCCACCATCGCCACCGCTGCCGCCAAGCCCGACCGAGGCACCACCGCTGCCGGTTCCGGCAACCGTGACTGTGGCGGAGACATTCATACCGCCATTGCCACCGCCACCGCCAAGGCTTTGGACGATGACGCCGCCGGACTCGCTCCCTTGGGTCGATACATCGCCGGTTAGCGAGGCTTCGGCGGTGCCGCCGTCACCGCCCGTACCGGACGCGCCGCCGAGACCCACCGAGGCACCGCCCGATCCCGTGCCTGCCGCAGCAACCGCAACCGAGACGTTCAGGCCCCCATTACCGCCGCCGCCGCCGACGGACTGCGCTAGCAATCCTGTCGAAGTGTCACCCAACGTAACCAGATTGCCCGTGACATTTGCCGTAACAGCCGAGGCATCGCCGCCACCTGTCCCGCGGCCACCCAGACCTACAGCCGCCGCGCCGGAGCCTGTACCTGCACCGCCCACGGATGCCGAGACATTGAACCCGCCATTGCCGCCGCCGCCGCCAATGGATTGCGCAACAACTGCGCTGGACTGCGCGCCTTCGGTCTGAACATTATTTGCGACGGTCAGGCCCACGATGCCACCCGTGCCACCGCTGCCACCCGATCCGCCCAGGCCAACGCTGATCGCTCCTGACCCGGTGCCTGCGCCCGCCAAAGCTGGCGATACATTAAAACCACCGTTGCCACCGCCGCCGCCGACAGATTGTGCCAGAATACCAACCGAGGCGTCGCCCTTGGTGACCACATTTGCCGTTGTGCTGGCGGTTACCTGGCTACCGTCACCCCCGCCCGCACCAGAACCGCCCAGCCCAACCGAGACTGAGCCCGCGCCCGTGCCTGCACCCGAAACAGTGGGGGACACGTTGAACCCACCATTGCCGCCGCCACCGCCGATGGACTGCGCGACGAATCCGCTTGAGGCAAACCCGTCTGTCAGAATGGTTCCGTTCGAGGTCAAGGTGACGTCGCCGCCCTGCCCGCCGGTATCACCCGACCCGCCAAGCCCGACGCTGACCGCGCCGCTGGCCGTGCCCGCGCCCGACAGGACCGGAGCAACATTGAACCCGCCATTGCCGCCGCCACCGCCAATCGATTGCGCCACAACGCCCGAGGACTGGTCACCGCGTGTTTCCACTGCATTGTTGGATGTGGCGATGACGGTGTTGCCATCTCCGCCCCCTGCGCCGTCGCCGCCAAGGCCAACGGATAATCCGCCCCCCGCTGTGCCCGATCCCTGAACCGCCGCACTGACGTTAAAGCCGCCGTTGCCGCCGCCGCCGCCAATCGATTGCGCCAGAAAGGCTGTGGCTGAATCGCCCTGCGTCAGGATCGTTCCGTTTGAGGTCAACGTGACTGCACCACCATCACCGCCACCATCGCCCGTGCCACCCAGCCCAACACTAACCGCGCCAGAGCCGACACCCGCGCCTGCGCCAGTACCAGAGACATTGAAGCCCCCATTGCCGCCACCGCCGCCAATGGATTGTGCAACAACGCCAGACGACCGGTCTCCGGCGGTCACAATAGAATTCGTCGTGGTCAGGTTGACCGTTCCACCCACCGCGCCACTTCCGCCATCGCCGCCCAGCCCAACGCTGACAGCGCCGCTGCCAACCCCTGCACCGGCCAGCGAAGCGCTGACGTTGAACCCGCCGTTGCCACCGCCGCCGCCGACGGACTGTGCCAGAACAGCAGTCGAATCCGCTCCGCCTGTGCTGACGGTGCCGGTGACTGTGCCAGTGACCGATTTCCCGATCCCGCCGCCTGAGCCACCGCCGCCAAGGCCAACAGTGACAGCACCGCCACCCGCGCCAGCCCCCGCGATCCCGGCCGTGACGTTGAACCCGCCATTACCGCCGCCGCCGCCAATGGATTGGAACACAACACCACTTGAATTGTCGGACAGAGTTGTGACGTTCCCAGCAACCTGAGCCTCGACCACGCCGCCGTCGCCGCCGATCGCACCGTTTCCGCCCAGCCCGACGCCGATTGACCCGGCACCAGCACCCGCAGCGGCGACTCCTGCGGTGACGTTAAAGCCACCATTGCCACCGCCACCACCAATGGATTGAACCACTACACCTGTGGACCGCAAGCCTTCGGTTCGAACGTCCCCATTGACGCGAACGACCGTGACAGTTCCGCCAACGCCACCACTGCCGCCGTCACCGCCAAGGCCCACACCGATGGTTCCGGCACCGGCACCGCCGGCGGCCAGACCCGCCGCGACGCTGAAACCACCATTGCCGCCGCCGCCACCGATGGATTGCACAACCACAGCACCGGAATCGTCTCCGCGTGTGGTGACATTGGCGTCGACAGTGGCCGTTACGTTCCCCCCTGCCCCGCCACCGCCGGATTTACCACCAAGACCAACGCTGACCGACCCCGCCGCAGCGCCGCCGATATCGGCGCTCGCACCGATGGCATAGCCGCCATTGCCGCCACCGCCACCGACGGATTGCGCCACAACGCCGCTGGAAAACGCGCCGCTGGTCTCAATCGACGTGCCGCCTGCAACCAGAGTCACATCACCTCCGGTTCCGGCACCGCCACCATCACCGCCGACGCCGACATTGATGCCAATCGCAGCAACACCACTGGCACTGACCCCGGCGGCGATGCTGCCGCCGCCATTGCCACCGCCGCCGCCGACGGATTGCGCGATGATCGCGCTGGAGTTCGTGCCCGTCGTGGTAACGTCCGCATTGGTATAGACTTGAACGGTCCCACCATTGCCAGCGCTGCCCGCCTGCCCGCCGATCCCGACGGAAACATTGCCGGAAAACAGTGCCGAAGCACCGCCGGTTGCTGCAACCGCCAGACCACCATTGCCGCCACCGCCACCAACGGATTGGAAAAGCATCCCGGTCGAACGATTTCCTGTGGTGACAACTGTGCCCTCGAACCCTGCGACCGTCGCAACCCCGCTGCCATTGAACTGGCCGACCGTTACGTCTCCGCCCTTGCCACCCGTGCCGCCATTACCGCCGACACCAACTGCCAAAGATCCAGATACCGGGCCGCCGGACACCGCAACCGAGACAGCATAGCCACCGTTGCCGCCGCCACCGCCAACCGATTGCAGCATGACACCGACGGAATCTTCTCCTCCGGTTTGCACCGAAGCTGAGCCGCTTCCGCTTAGCGTGACGTCGCCACCGTCACCACCATTACCTGCCGATCCGCCGACCGAAACTGATGCCGCACCAAAGGCCCCGACGGCCACCGAAACAGCACCGCCGCCATTACCGCCACCGCCACCTACGGATTGGGCAAACACACCTGACGAGCGGTCGCCAGAGGTTTGGATCGCCGAAGGCTGGCTACCGTCGGTGTTGGACAGGGACACATCAACGTCCCCGCCGGTGCCACCGGCACCGCCATCACCACCGATGGCCACGCCGACAAATGCACCAACAGACCCGGACGAGCCACCATTGCCGCCACCGCCGCCGATGGATTGGGCCAGAATGCCCATCGCGTCGTCTCCGGTCGTGGTAATGATGCCGTCGTTCACGATCGTCACGGTCGAACCGCTGCCACCGCCATTACCATTGCCGCCGACCGAAACCATGCCGCCAGACGATCCGCCGTCCCCGCCGCCACCGCCGATGGATTGCGCGATGATGCCGCGCGCGCCGTCGCCGCCCGTTACGATGCTCCCGTAATTGCTGACGCTGACTGCTGCGCCTGTGCCACCCCGCGACCCGGTGCCACCAATGGCTACCAAACCATAGGAATTCGCGCCCGTACCACCGCTGCCACCGATGGACTGAGCCATAACCCCGTCAGAGCCTTCGCCTGACGTCAGAATGCTGCCGCTGCCCTGGACTGTGACGGTCACAGTGTCTCCGCTACCGCCGTTTGATCCGACCCCGCCCAGAGACAATGCAACCAGCCCCCCTGCAGTGCCCCCCGAACCGCCACCGCCGCCAATGGATTGGGCGACGATTCCGCGCGCGAAATCCCCTTGCGTCTCAATCGCCCCGCCATGCGAGACCGAAACCGCGCCGCCATTGCCGCCATTATCTGCGCCACCGATCAATGAAACCAGCAAGTTGCCACTGGTCCCGGCCGAGCCACCGGACCCGCCGATGGACTGGGCATAAATCCCGTTGGCGTAATCTCCTGTCGTCAAAATGCTGCCGCTTGATGTTGTGTTGACTGTGACCGTGCCACCACTGCCACCATAGCCGCCGTCACCTGATGCGCCGACCAACCCCCATTGCGAGCCACCATTGCCACCATTGTTCGATACACTCAGAGCATAGATGCCATCGGCCGAGTCTCCGGTCGTTGAAATCGACCCGCTCTGGTTGACTGTGACATTGCCCCCATCGGCTGAATGCCCGCCGGTACCACCGCCCGGTGCCGCGAAACCGCTGCCGCCATTACCCGCTTCACCGCTACGGCTAAATGCAAATATGCCGTCGTTATCGGAGCCTGATGTTTGGATTGTGCTGCTGGAGTTTTGCGTTGCGGTGACTGTGCCACCTTTGCCGCCATCACCGCCGTCGCGTCCGTCCCAGAAACTCAGATACGAGTCGCCCCCGTTGCCGCCGTCGCCCCCGACGCTGCCGATCTCCCAGCCGACGTTGCTGGTGGCGTTGACATCGCTGGACAGAGATTTTGTCTGCGTTGGGCCATCATCACCATCACCGCCCGATCTTGGCGGAACGACCAAGGCGCCGTCCCGTCCGTTGCTGCCATTCTGTCCGTATACAACTTGATTTACTCCGTTGGGCCCAGAGACATTCACTGGCGGTGTGACGGTACCCGGAGTGCCCGAGCTGTTGAAGTTGCTGTTGTACTGGGACAGCGTCAATTGCGTCGACAGGCTGGATGTACCGGTCGCCCCGGAATTGCTGATCTGCGCCGTTGTTCCGCTAATGGAGACAATATCAAATGCAAGCGGTGGATTGTCCGAATTATAGATTGTGTCGCCCGCACTTTTAACGAGAAAAACATATCCGTCAGCCGTTTCCACAAAAGCGGTTGTACCCGCTGTTGGCGTCGAGGCCGGATCCACAATTAGCGCGCTTACGGTCGTATCCAGACCAGTCACAGGGTTGGTGACTGTGTCGCCAACTTTGGAAGCGGCTGTTGGCGCAGCAAGCAATGGGTTTGAAATCAAAACAAAAAACGAAATCGCGAGCAGCAGATTTGATTTCATTGTCACCCTCGAACCTCGCAACCGACATAGTCAGAACACATGGCAATCGGGTACAGTTCCGAAAAACAGTTGCCTGCAATTCGGCATTTCCCCATCACCATTTCGGGCAGAATACGCGCAAGCTAAAGGAGATTAGTTTCCTAAAATTCACCTATTAACAGTTTCGTGAACCGTATTGCCTAAATGCAACATTCTTAATGCGCCAATAGGCTGTCACACGGTTTGAACAGGTAAACCACCTAAGGTGAGACAGCAGCCCTATTAAAACGTGAAATGTGCCAAGGCGACATGACGGGCGCCTTCCGGACGAAGAGTGGATTCGTATAGGGTAAAGCCGGTCACAAGCATCTCTGGCAACGTATTCACCGTCCAATCGTGGGGAATGTGAGTCGCCTGATGACGTTCGTGTTTAAGCCGCGCGATCGTTACATGTGGGCGAAAACGTCGGCGGGGCAACACAATTCCGGCACGCCGTGTTGCGATCTGTATCTTGCGATGCAGCGCAACAAGTAGCGCGCTGTCCTTAACCCCAATTGCCAATGCACGCCCGAAACACTCGATGCCCAAAAACGTGATGTGAAAAGGTGCAGAGGAAAGCGCCAAAAGCTCGTCATGCAAAGCCACCAATACCTGTTCGGGCTGATCATCCAGAAATGCCAGCGTCAGATGCAGGTTCTCAGGTGGCACCGGTCTGCCCGCGGGTAACGCGCGTTGTAGCGGCGCAAGAGCCACCTTCGCCTCATGGTTGAGTGATGTAGCGACGAAGGAGCGCAATTGACCCTCTTGCTGTGTCTATTGTTGAACGCAGGTAAAGTTAACCGTTCATGCCCGCGATGTCAGGTCTTTGCGCGATCTGCATGAAAGCCCGGAATTGATGAATGACTGGCCCGAGCCGACTTAATCTCGGGCGATCCGGGATAAATAGAACTGGGTAATGGCTTGTGTCCTGTTTTTCACCTTAAGTTTTTCATAGATATTCGACAGGTGAAAATTGACGGTGTTAGTCGAAATCTGCAGCTCTTTTGACAAATCCCGGTGCGACATTCCTTGTGCCAATGCCTCGAGAATGGCGCGCTCTTTGCGGGACAAGCTTTGAATCGGGTCCTGCTGCATTTTTCGTACGTCGATAAGCGGAAATACCATCTTACCTGCCGCCACATTGGCACAGGTTTCCAGCAGGCCTTCGACCTCGCCGGACCGGGCGGCAAACCCTGCGGCCCTGGCCTGCATCGTCAGACGCGGTCTATCACCCGTCGCATCGCTATAGACCACAAGCCGCGGGGCGTTGGCCTGTTCGCGCAGCACTTCGATCAGTTTGGCTGCCCCCAGCACAGGCAGATTCCAGGCGATCACGCCGACCTAAACGGGAATCCGCATAACAGTCCCAAGAAACCCTTCTGCCGTGGCAGATGTCGCCACCAGCGAGAATCGGGGGTCGCGTTCGGAAACTTCGGACATGGCGGGCAGGACCAGCGGATTGCTATCCACCAGCATGACATCAATCGGTACTCCTGGGGCATCAACCATCTGTTTCTACCTTATTTTTGCTAAATACCACCCGGTTGGGTAGGTAGAAATTTGGTATACTGCGGTATTTTTGCCAATATGGGTAGGTTTCTTCCCATACCTTTAGCCATCCTAAAGCAGTAGTAAGTTACGTTGTGTCGTAAGACAAGGCCGCGTTTTCTATTCGGCAATGAAACACGACGGGCCGCAGCGCCCGGTCAACAGCCGAGAGTGTCAGACGATGACTTTTCAGATTTATCCCACGCTTGAGATCCCCGAGACACTGGCTGCTGGTCCGGGGCCTGGCAATACCGATGCTCGTGTTTTGCAGG